>JAKLFM010000018.1 GCA_022711175.1 Bacteroidota bacterium
GCAGGAATTTCTACAACCCTGTGGTTGGCCATCACGGCATTCCTTATTCTGGTCAGATAATCTGCAATGGGATCTGTAAACATTGTTGTTATTCTGTTATTGATTTCTGTTTAATAATTGTTACCAGCTTGCTTTGCGCACACCGGGAATCAGACCTTCGAGGGCCATGAAACGGAAGTTGATGCGTGAAATACCGAATTGCCTCATGTAGCCTTTAGGTCTGCCGGTAATTTTGCAACGGTTGTGCAAACGTACAGGGGAAGCATTCTTTGGCAGTTTCTGCAAAGCGGTATAATCGCCGGCGGCTTTAAGGGCGGCTCTTTTGGCAGCATATTTAGCTACCATTTTTTGCCTTTTTACTTCGCGTGCCTTAATGGATTCTTTTGCCATGATTGTATGGTTATTTCTTGAATGGTAATCCGAATTCTTTGAGTAATGCAAGGCATTCTTTATCAGTTTTCGCTGTTGTCACGAAAGTGATATCCATACCATTGATTTTTGCAACCTTGTCGATCACGATTTCGGGAAAAATAATCTGCTCTGTAATACCCATGGTGTAGTTGCCACGGCCATCGAAACCTTTTTCATTGATACCGCGAAAATCACGGACTCGGGGAATAGCCACTGAAATCAGGCGATCGAGAAATTCGTACATTTTTTCACCGCGTAGTGTAACACGAACGCCGATGGGCATACCGCGACGCAGTTTGAAGTTCGATATATCTTTGCGTGATTTCGTTGATACGGCTTTCTGCCCGGCAATAGCTGTCATTTCGGCAAGTCCGACTTCGAGAAGTTTCTTATCGGCGATAGCAGTGCCAAGTCCCTGGTTTATGGAAATCTTTGCCAGTTTTGGGACTTGCATATTGTTTTTATACTGAAACTGTTCCTTGAGTGCGGGAACAATCTCGGCATAATATTTATCTCTGAGACGTGCTGAGTAGTTCATTATTTAATTACCTCCCCTGTTTTTTTGGATACACGTACACTTTTACTTGTTTTGGTATCGGCTTTGCGCCCTGTGCGCGTGGGCTTGCCACCGGCATCAAGAACCATTAGATTTGAGAGATGAATGGGCATTTCCTGTTTCAGGATGCCGCCTTTCGGATTCTTGGCATTGGGTTTGGTATGTTTTGTTGCAAGGTTAACGTTTTCTACGATAGCCTTGTAGTTTTCAACATCCACCTCGAGTACCTTACCGGTTTTGCCTCTTGAATCTCCGGCCAGAACTTTTACATTGTCGCCTTTACGGATATGGAGTTTGCTCATAATCGCTATGTGTTAAAGCACTTCTGGTGCGAGTGAAACAATTTTCATATACTGTTTTTCCCTCAGTTCCCTTGCAACGGGCCCGAAAATACGGGTGCCTATCATTTCGCCGGCGTTATTGAGCAGCACAACTGCATTGTCGTCGAAGCGGATGTAAGAACCGTCAACTCGACGGATTTCCTTTTTAGTTCTGACGACTACTGCTTTGGCTACGACGCCTTTTTTGATATTGCCCGAAGGGAGGGCATTTTTCACCGATACGATGATCTTATCGCCTACGGAGGCATAGCGCCTGCGGGTACCGCCAAGCACCCTGATGCAGAGTACTTCTTTCGCGCCGCTGTTATCGGCTACCGTAAGTCTTGATTCCTGCTGTATCATAATTATTTTGCTCTTTCTATGATTTCAACTAATCTCCAACATTTGGTCTTGCTCAAAGGCCTGGTTTCGGCAATACGCACTGTATCGCCAATTCCGCATTCGTCCTTTTCGTCGTGAGCGGCAAATCGTGATGTCTTCTTTACGAATTTTCCGTATTTCGGGTGTTTTACCCTACGTTCGACTTCAACCACGATGGATTTCTGCATTTTGTTGCTGACAACGATGCCGACTTTTTCTTTCCGGAGGTTTCTTTCTTCCATTGTTATGAAAATTACTTGTTTTTTGCCTCTACTGCCTTTGCCGACTCGATTTCGCGTTTACGCACTTCGGTTTTCAAACGAGCAACGGTTTTGCGATAAGCTTTTATCTTATTTGGATTCTCGAGCGGAGAAACGGCATGGTTCATTTTAAGCTTGGTAAGTTGAACGCTCTCCTCTTCGAGTCTTTCTTTCAACTCGGGGTTCGACAGTTCACGGATTACTTGCTGTTTCATATGGCGTTTTAATTTATTACGTCGTTTATTTTACGTGCATTATGCCTGTTATGCCAGTTCGGCATCGTAATCGCGGCGGATGACGTACTTGGTGGCGATAGGAAGTTTCTGGGCTCCGAGCCTGAGTGATTCTTTTGCCACTTCTTCGGATACGCCTTCAATCTCAAAAAGCATACACCCGGGGCTTATGCGTGCAACAAAATACTCGGGAGCACCTTTACCTTTACCCATACGCACTTCAGCAGGCTTTTTCGTCACAGGCTTATCAGGAAATACCCTGATCCACAATTGGCCTTCACGTTTCATATGACGGGTAATAGCCTGACGGGCAGCTTCTATCTGGCGGCCGGTCATCCAGCATTCTTCGAGAGCTTTAATTCCGAAGGATCCGAAGGCAAGCTCAGCTCCGCGCTTGGTATTGCCTTTCATTTTACCTTTTTGCTGCTTCCTGTATTTGGTTTTTTTCGGCTGTAACATTGCTATTACGGTATATAATGATTAATCCCTATTCAAAGTTTACTATTTCTTATTGTTGTTGCGTGGTCGCCTGTCGCCTCCACCATGCCGTGGGCCTTTGCCCGGCCTGCCTCCCGGAGCTGGCGTTCCTTTATCCTTGATAACGCCTTCGTTGCTGGGTACAAGATCAACTTTACCGTACACTTCTCCTTTACATATCCACACTTTTATGCCAATGCGGCCATAGGTGGTATGGGCTTCGCCGAGGGCGTAGTCAATATCGGCACGCAGTGTATGAAGCGGGATACGTCCATCCTTGAATTGTTCGCGACGGGCCATTTCAGCGCCACCTAACCTTCCGGAGATGAACACTTTAATGCCTTCGGCGCCAATTCTCATGGCTGAAGCGATTGACGTTTTGATAGCCCTGCGGTACGAAATACGTCCTTCGATCTGCCTTGCAATGGTATTGGCTACAATAACGGCATCAATTTCGGGGCGCTTGATTTCGGATATATTGATCTGGACTTCCTTTCCGGTAATCTTCTTCAACTCTTCCTTGAGTTTGTCAACTTCCTGTCCGGCTTTGCCAATGATGATACCAGGACGGGCGGTATTGATGGTAACGGTAACGAGTTTCAGGGTACGTTCAATAATGATGCGTGAGATACCTGCTTTTGAAAGACGTGCATTGAGATATTTGCGGATTTTATCGTCTTCAACGAGCTTGTTCTCGAACTTCCTTCCTCCATACCAGTTAGAGTCCCATCCTTTGATGATACCTAACCTGTTGCCGATCGGATTAGTTTTTTGTCCCATTAGGCTTGTTAATTATTTAGTTACTACTTCAGTTTCAACTTTAGGATTTCTGCTGTCAACAAACACTGTAACATGGTTTGAGCGTTTGCGGATGCGGTGAGCGCGACCCTGAGGTGCAGGCTGTACGCGCTTTAGAATACGGCCTCCGTCAACCTGAACTTCACTTACGTACAGGTGGCTGTCTTCCATACGAACGCCTTCATTTTTCTGCTGCCAATTAGCAACGGCTGATTTGAGAACTTTGTACAGTTTCTCGGCAGCGTGATTTGGTGAATGCTGCAGTATATGCATTGCCAGTTCAACATTTTTACCCTTTACCAGGTCGGCAACGAGCCGCATTTTACGAGGCGATGAAGGGCAATTGTTCAGCTTTGCGAAATAAAGCTGTTTGTTGGCTTCTTTCCTTAATTCGGCAGTATTGTGTTTTCTTGCTCCCATGTCAATAGTGCTTTTTACTTCTTACCTTTATCCTTGTTTCCGGCGTGGCCCCTGAAAATACGGGTGGGGGCAAATTCGCCAAGTTTATGGCCTACCATGTTTTCGGTTACGTACACCGGGATAAATTTATTTCCATTGTGCACGGCGATAGTCTGGCCAACAAAGTCGGGGGTTATGGTTGACGATCTCGACCATGTTTTTACAACAACTTTCTTCTTGCTGTCGGTGAGTTCGAGAACTTTTTTCTCCAGTTTATAATCCACGAAGGGGCCTTTTTTTAATGAGCGGCTCATTGTAGTGTATGTGTTAAATTACTTCTTCCTTCTTTCGATGATATACTTGTTCGAATCTTTGGTTTTCGAACGTGTTTTGTAACCCTTGGCAGGAGTACCTTTGCGGGTACGGGGATGACCTCCTGAGGCGCGGCCTTCGCCACCACCCATTGGATGGTCAACCGGGTTCATAACAACACCGCGGGTACGGGGCCTGCGGCCAAGCCAGCGCGAACGCCCTGCTTTTCCTGATGATTCGAGGTTATGATCGCCGTTCGATACAATACCGATTGTGGCTTTGCATGCCTGCAGAATAAGACGTGTTTCGCCCGAGGGCATTTTGAGAACAGCAAACTTATCGTCGCGCGACATAAGTTGTGCTGATGCTCCTGCGCTGCGTACCATCTTTGCACCCTGGCCCGGCCTGAGTTCCACATTGTGGATCATTGTACCGAAAGGAATCTCGCTGAGGTAGAGCGTATTCCCGATTTCGGGAGCAACGCCTTTACCCGAAAGCAGTTCCTGTCCGACCTTCAGTCCGTGAGGAGCTACGATGTAGCGCTTTTCGCCATCGGCATAATGCAGCAACGCAATGCGGGCGGTACGGTTTGGATCGTATTCAATTGTTTTCACCACAGCAGGAATATTTTCCTTTTCACGTTTGAAGTCAATAACGCGGTATTGCTGTTTATGACCGCCGCCCATGTATCTCATGGTCATCTTGCCTTCATTGTTCCTGCCACCCGACTTACGCTGCGATTCGAGCAGGCTCTTCTCGGGCGTATTGGTGGTAATATCGTCAAACGCGCTTATCAGTTTGTAGCGCTGACCAGGTGTGGTTGGTTTGAATTTCTTGAGAGCCATTATTCCTTAGATATTGCTGTAAAAATCAATTGTTTCGCCTTTGGCCAGTGTGATGATAGCCTTTTTGTATGAATTAGCACGGCCCGCCAGAAGTCCGCTTTTTGTATAGCGGCTTTTGTATTTGCCTTCATAATTCATGGTATTTACTTCTTCCACTTCAACGCCATAGAGTTCTTTGACGGCCTTCTTTATTTGCAGCTTATTAGCGCTTTTATTGACGATGAATCCGTAACGGCTGAGCTTTTCGCCCTGGGCTGTCATTTTCTCGGTTATGATCGGCTTTATGATGATTGCCATTGCTGTAATGGTTTAATTTGTTACTGCTAAGCGTGATTACTTCTCCTGTTCGCCGAGAACAGTTTCAATTTCGATGATTGAACTCTCGAGCAGAAGCAGGTTGCTGGCGTGAAGAATTTCATAGGTATTAAGGTCGCGTGCACGGGTCACTTTGGCCTTCGGGAGGTTACGTGATGATAATACCAGGTTTTTGTTTACCTCAGGCAGCACCATGAGTGTTTTCTTGCCATCAAGTTTCAGGTTCGAGATAATCTCGGCAAACTGTTTTGTTTTCGGTGTTTCGAAGGTAAAATCTTCGAGAATTACAATATTGTTTTCCTGTGCTTTATATGATAGAGCAGAAACGCGGGCTAACTTTTTCAGCTTTTTGTTGAGTTTAAAGCTGTAATCGCGCGGATGAGGGCCGAAAACCCTGGCGCCGCCTCTAAACAGAGGTGATTTCTGGCTGCCAGCGCGTGCACCGCCGGTACCTTTCTGCCGTTTCAGTTTCTTGGTACTTCCGCTCAGTGTTGATTTCTCGAGAGAATCGTGGGTTCCCTGCCTTTGGTTGGCAAGATATTGTTTCGAGTCGAGGTAGATTGCGTGATTATTGGGTGTCACTGCAAAAATCTCGTCCTTCAGCGTAACCGTCCTGGCGGTTTTTTCGCCTTTAATGTTATATACTGTTAGCTCCATCTTTCAACAATTACATATGATCCATTGGGCCCGGGGACTGAGCCTTTTACTACGATAAGGTTTTTATCGGCAACGATTTTTACAACCTGCAGGTTGATCATTTTCACGCGGTCGCCACCAGTACGGCCGGCCATGCGCATGCCTTTGAAAACTTTGCTGGGATACGAAGATGCACCTACCGAACCGGGAGCCCTTAGGCGGTTATGCTGGCCGTGGGTAACACCGCCTACACCACCGAAACCGTGACGCTTGATAACACCCTGGAAACCTTTACCCTTGCTGATTCCGATTACATCAATGAATTCGCCTTCTTCAAAAATGTCAACTTTCAGAATATCACCAAACGTTTTCTGGTGGCCTTCCTCAAAACGGGTAAATTCCCTTACTATACGTTTTGGGGTTATCCCTGCTTTTTTGAAGTGTCCGATTTCAGCTTTGGTGGCATTTTTTTCTTTCTTGTCCTCGAAAGCCAACTGAATAGCATCATACCCATCGGTCTCTTTGGTCCTGATCTGGGTTACAATGCAAGGGCCAGCTTCGATAACGGTGCAGGCAATATTCTTGCCATTAGCATCGAATATGCTGGTCATCCCTAATTTCTTACCTATGATTCCTGACATTATATCGAGATATTAATGTTACTTTTAAATGTTTTTTCTTTATCAACGAGCTAAGCATCAGATCTTTATCTCAACTTCAACACCGCTGGGAAGTTCCAGTTTCATCAGAGCGTCAATTGTTTTAGCTGTTGAACTATAAATATCGAGCAGCCTTTTGTATGAGCTCAGATGAAATTGTTCACGTGATTTTTTATTCACAAAAGTTGAACGAAGCACTGTGTAGATCTTTTTATCGGTTGGAAGGGGAATAGGACCGTTTACTACGGCTCCGGTAAGTTTCACCGTCTTCACGATTTTCTCGGCCGATTTATCAACCAGGTTGTGATCGTACGATTTCAGCTTGATTCTAATCCTCTGATTCACTTTGGTAACTTTTAATGGTGGTTTATGACTTAACTAAGTATCCTTTAATTTTATAGATCACCTCTTCGGACAGCTCGCGCGGTATTTCGGAATAGTGCGAAAACTCGAGGCTTGATGTTCCGCGGCCTGAGGTGATGGTACGCAGCGATGTTACATAACCGAACATTTCCGACAAGGGTACATGTGATTTTATGATCTGGTACTTTACCTTGAAATCAATATGTTCGAGAACAGCACGGCGTTTGTTGAGGTCGCCTGTAACATCGCCAACATATTCATCGGGGCAAACGACTTCGAGCTTCATAATCGGTTCAAGCAATACGCATTTTGCTTTGCGGGCAGCTTCCCTGAAGGCTATTTTGGCGCATATCTCGAATGATAGCGAATCGCTGTCAACCGTATGATATGATCCATCGAGAAGGCGAACCTTCATGCTTTCTAAGGTAAATCCGGCCAAAACACCATTGGTCATGGCAGCTTTGAATCCCTTTTCGATGGCAGGAATAAATTCTTTCGGAATATTGCCGCCTTTGACTTCGTTAATGAACTGAAGCCCTTTGACGCCTTCATCTGCCGGTCCAAGTTCAAACTCTATATCAGCAAACTTTCCCTTGCCACCGGTTTGTTTCTTGTAAACCTCGCGGTGACGAATGGTTGATGTAACAGCTTCACGGTAAGAAACCTGGGGCGCACCATGGTTTACCTCAATTTTGAATTCACGTTTGAGGCGGTCCATGATAATATCGAGATGCAACTCGCCCATTCCCGAAATGATCGTCTGGCCGGTTTCCTGGTCAGTGCGAACTGTGAAAGTCGGATCTTCTTCAGCGAGTTTAGCGAGTGAGATATCGAGTTTATCAATATCGTCCTGGGTTTTGGGTTCCACAGCCATGCTTATTACAGGCTCGGGGAAACTCATGGATTCGAGAACGATGGGATGTTTTTCGTCGCAGATGGTATCGCCGGTGCGAAGTTCTTTGAATCCGACGGCAGCGCCAATATCACCGGCTTCAATTACCTGAATGGGATTCTGTTTGTTGGCGTGCATCTGGAATATACGGGAGATGCGCTCTTTTTTGCCTGTTGAGGTATTGAGCACGTAGCTGCCTGCCTCAAGTTTACCTGAATAAACGCGAAAAAAAGCTAATCGGCCGACAAAAGGATCGGTTGCAATTTTGAATGCCAGGGCAGCAAATGGCTCGTCAGCATCGGGATTGCGTAATTCGTTCTTTTCAGTAAACGGGTTAACACCTTGAACAGCAGGTAGTTCGTAGGGATTTGGAAGAAACGAAACAATGGCATCCAAAAGGTTCTGAACACCTTTATTTTTGAATGCAGCGCCGCAAATCACCGGAGTGATTCTCATCTCAATGGTGGCTTTGCGGATGATAGCCCGCATTTCTTCTTCGGTGATCGAGTTGTGATCGTTGAAGTATTTTTCCATCAACACTTCGTCCTCTTCGGCACAGCCTTCGACGAGCATTGTACGGTATTTATCCACTTCTTCGATCATATCGGCAGGCACAGGGCCTTCATAATAATGCATTCCCTTCGATTCGTCGTCCCAAACAATTGCCTTGTTTGAGATGAGGTCAACAACACCCTGGAATGAATCTTCGGCACCAATCGGCAGCTGAAGCGGAATTGGATTGGCGCCCAGCTTATCTTTAATTTCGTGCAGAACATTAAAGAAATCGGCGCCGGCGCGGTCCATCTTATTGATAAAGCTGATGCGCGGAACACCGTATTTATCGGCCTGTTTCCAAACTGTTTCGCTCTGGGGTTCTACACCGCCAACTGCGCAGAAAACGGCAACAGCACCGTCGAGCACGCGGAGCGAACGCTCTACCTCAACGGTAAAATCAACATGCCCCGGTGTATCAATAATATTGATGCGGTATTCCTGGTTATTAAAGTCCCAGGTAACGGTAGTAGCAGCCGAAGTAATAGTAATGCCGCGCTCCTGTTCCTGAACCATCCAGTCCATGGTGGCAGTGCCGTCATGAACTTCGCCGAGTTTGTAATTGCGTCCGGTATAATACAATATACGCTCAGTCGTCGTGGTTTTACCCGCGTCGATATGGGCCATAATGCCAATGTTTCGCGTATGTATTAATTTATCCGAGGCCATTTGTTTATGCGGCTGAATAATTTGAGGTTAAACCCTGAAATGGGAGAAAGCCTTGTTGGCTTCGGCCATACGGTGGGTATCTTCTTTTTTCTTGAATGCAGCGCCTTCTTCCTTGTATGCAGCCATAATTTCGCTGGCAAGTTTTGCAGCCATTGATTTTTCGTGGCGTTTACGCGAGAAGAGGATCAGGTTTTTCATGCCAATTGATTGCTTGCGCGAAGGGCGAATTTCCGATGGAATCTGGAAAGTGGCACCACCGATGCGGCGGCTGCGGACTTCAACGCTGGGGGTTACATTGGCAAGTGCTTTTTTCCAAACTTCGAGGCCATCTTCTTTGAGTTTGTCGGATACGATTTCAATGGCATCATAGAAAATCTCGTAAGCGTGGTTTTTCTTACCACGTTCCATGATGTTGTTTACAAACTTGGTAACGACCTGTTCGCCGAATTTAGGATCGGGAAGGATGATACGTTTTTTTGGTTTGGATTTCCTCATCGCTTAAAGTACTTATCGTTGCTGGTATTTTTAACCGTTATTTCTTTTTTGCCGGAGCGGCAGCACCTTTTTTAGGACGTTTGGTTCCGTATTTTGAACGGCGTTGGTTACGGCCGTCAACTCCTGATGTATCGAGGGCGCCACGGATGATATGATAGCGAACGCCCGGAAGGTCTTTAACACGGCCGCCGCGTATCATCACGATGGAGTGCTCCTGGAGGTTGTGGCCTTCGCCCGGAATGTAAGCATTCACTTCCTTGCTGTTGGTAAGGCGGACCCTGGCAACTTTGCGCATGGCCGAATTGGGTTTCTTGGGGGTAGTGGTATAAACCCTTGTACAAACACCACGGCGCTGCGGACATGAATCCAAAGCGGGTGATTTGCTTTTATCCGTCAGTTTCTGACGACCTTTACGAACCAGTTGTGCTATTGTAGGCATGTTGTATCTGTTGATTTTCTTGAGTTTCAGCTATTTTTCCCAAAAAGGGCTGCAAAAGTACAATTTAATTTTTAATTGACAATTTCTTAATCAGCACTTTTGCAATCTTTTTTATTAACCGGGACAAAAAAAATAACCCGACCCGGTTTTCTCCGGCGAAGGGTTGCTGCATAAAACTTCGGGATATAATTCTGAATATAAGACCTTTAACACCAGCGGCTTTTCGCGAAAGCAAGTAAGCAGGTAAAACTGCTTTTAGTGTTATGAAACCTATAGTGTCTTACTTCATCAGGTTTCCCGGACTGGTTATAGCCTTAGTCCTTCGCTTATAAATGATTGCTATCGAAACAGCCCTCATTTTTTGAGGGTGCAAAAATACAACATTTATTTAATTAACAATGGGATGTTGGAAAAAAATTACAGAATATATTTCGAATGATATAAAATGCTCTCTGGGAGCATCTTTAGTTAACATTTTATTCATTGACCGCCAAATGTTCCTTCGGCTTGAAAATCATCACTGAACTATCGAGATCGGCAACAGGAACCAGATTACAATTCATTTTTGTAGTATAATCATCCACAGCCTTAACCAAGCCTTCCCAACGGTGATTGTAATCGTGGATAATTATAACTCCTCCAGGGGCCAGACGGGGATAAAAGAATTCCAATCCTGCTTTCACCGGGTTGTAAAGATCGGCATCGATATTGACCAGGGCAAAACTTTCGTTTTCCAGTCCTTTGGCTGAATCAGGGAAATAACCGGCATGTATCTTCAGTTTTGACAAATCACCTCCGATGTGTTTCAGCACTTTATTAATTGAGGTATCGGCAAAGTTTTTGGTCGAATATGAGGCAGCTTCTCCTCTTTCCGGTTTCAGATCGGTTTCGGTAAACCCTTCAAATGTATCGAACAGGCGCAGAGTCCTGGCGGGAGCCATCAGGTGCAACAGCTTCGCACTCTGTCCTTTATATACCCCCAGCTCTGCAAAATCGCCGGTAACATTGTCTTTTTCAAGCCGCTGTATCTGCAGCCAAAAGTTATAAAGCCGTACTTTGTCAGGGTAATTTTTCGAAAACTTCAGGAGTTCGGGCGAAAGTTGTTTTTCCATCCTGGCTTTCCCCCAAGCCGGAGGTTCATAGGTTTCGCCAAAAAACATATCCCAGCTGTACTTGATCAAAAATATAAGTACTACCAGGATAATGGAGAAATTGACGAGTTGCAGTATAGGAAGGTGCATTATTTTGTTTTGTTGTGCGAAGGTAACAAAATTTAGGTTTGAGATTGATTTATATTGATTTGTTCGTTATATTTGCCTGAAACATATATTTAACATTCTGCAAAATGAAAACAAAACATACTTTTTCAACCACGCTTTTTGGCATTGCCGCTCTATTGGCAGCTTTTCAATTCACTTCATGCAAAAGCCACAAGGAAAATACTGCTGCTGACACCCTTGAAAACGCCATTGAACAGGCATCAGGTGAGGATGCTGATGTTAATATGAACGAAGGGAATACTGAAATCACCATGAACAATGCCACCGTTAAATACGATGGTGACATCAAAAGCTGGCCTGCAGCAATTCCTGCCCAAATTCCGAAATTCGAATATTGTAAAATCGAAGGAGCAACCATCACTTCTGCCGATGGTTTTACCACCTACAATCTCAAGTTGAAAGGATTAACTCCCGAACAAATTAAATCCTACGATAAAGACCTGAAATCGAAAGGTTTCGAATCGAACCTGGTGCTTGTTGGCGATAAGGGCGGAACCGTAACCGCAACAAAGGGAGACATTTCGATAGCCCTGATGGGCGGCGACAGCAATGGCAGCTTATCTGTACGATTCCCTGAATGACGTGAGTATAGCATGTTAAAGTTGATTGCAGGCCTTTATTAAAGGTAAGTGCGGAGTTTTTTATATCCTTCACTGCTTGCCCTTAATTTTGCACCACATTTCAGCGTAACTATGTGAGTGTCTTTGGTATAGGGCTCAATTGCCGCTATTTGCGATAAATTTATAATGTAGCTCCTGTGAATGCGAACGAAGGTATCAGCAGGCAAGTGCTCTTCAAAATACTTCATCGTCTTCTCTTTCAAATGATTGCCCAACTCCGAATAGATCATCACATAATCGTCCTGCGACTCTACATACCAGATTTTATCTACTGCTATCACTGTGACTTTTGACCCAAGCCGTGTAACAACACGGTCAATAGTGCCGCGTGCAGCATCGTATTGTTCGCGCATACGGTCGATATTAGGCTGTGGCATCTCAGCCTTTGATTCAATCCTTTTCACTGCTTTTTCCAGGGCTGCTTCGAGCCTTTCCTTCGAGAAAGGTTTAAGCAGGTAATCCACTGCATTCATTTCGAAGGCTTTGATGGCAAACTGGTCGTATGCGGTAGCAAAAATAATTTCAGGCCTTTGCTCAAGCACTTCGAGAAGTTCAAAACCATCGAGCTTTGGCATCTGTATATCGAGAAAAACGAGGTCGGGTTTTAATTCCCTGATGGCTTTCAAAGCCTGAAACCCGTCGCCGCACTCTTCCACAATCTCAACTTTGTTATTCCCGATAAGAAATTTACTGACGATTTCGCGGGCCAGCGGTTCATCATCCACTATGATTGCTTTTAGTTTCATTGGAGGGATTTAAGTTTATTGTTTAAGATACCGGTATTCTGAGTACCACTTCAAAATACCTTTCTTTCTTATTCACCTGTAGCAGGTCGCTACGATGGTAAAGTACCGCGAGCCTTTTTTGAACATTACTTAAACCAGTGCCTGTACCTTTTCGAGGCGCTGCATCAGGATCAAAGTCATTGCCTATGGTTACCTGTAAAAACGCAGGGTCACAATGTACTTTGAGGTTCACATTTGCCTGTCCGGGCATTGTGTAAACACCGTGCTTTACTGCATTTTCGAGTAGTGGTTGTAGTATCATTGCAGGCACTTTTCGCTCAAAGCAGCCATCGTTGATTTCTTTGCTGAGAATCAGCCTGTCGCTGAAGCGCACTTTTTCGATATCAAGATAAAGCCCTGCGTGGTGCAGCTCCTGTTCGAGTGTGCTCATTGCTTCGCCGGCAACATTGAGCGAATATCGCATAAATTCGGCTAGTTTGATTACCATATCACGGGCTTTGGCAGGATCGGTGAGCGTAAGTGCACTAACCGAATTCAGGCTGTTGAACAGAAAATGAGGCCTTATCTGCGAACGTAGTAAATTGAGTTCGGCTTCTCTTAACGACTCGGTGAGCATTGTTTCGCGTACAACACGGTCCTGCAACTCCCTGATGTTCATCAGCAAATAAAACACCGAGATAATGAGCAGGTAAAAGAATACTCCGGCCAATGCCCTTACTGTCATCGAGTTGGTAAGAAAAACGATGTACGGCTTGTTGTGACCGGCAATGGCGTTGAGGATAAGGTAACATGCTCCTAACCAGAAAAGTACCGTAAATGCCATACCAGCCAGATAGTAAGAGACCATTTCCAGCTGATTCCGTTTCTGTTTCCCCGAAAAACGGACCATGTTCCACAATCCGAAGCCAATTATAGCGAATACCGTATAAGACACCACGCCGTCAATAGCAGCCATTTTCAAATCAATGTCGTACACGCGGTTAAGCAACACAAACTGGATAGCGGCAATCACTATCCAGATGGTGATGTACGACAGCCATAGATTTCGGGTAAACAGGCGGCTGAGCATTGCTGGTACTGATTATTAGTTAATTGTTGACCGGTGAGCAAAGACGCTATTATCAGTTACAAAGGCCAGATGTGAAAAGCAAGGAAAAATTAATCTGATGCTTACCATTTGATAAATAACGCTTAGTAGCTTCTGATTTCGCCTCCTCCAAAAATGGTAACGCCTTTAATCACAATCGTTTTCGCAGGATCAACCTGTGAGGGCATTCGTTTGTCGGAGTAGCCTCCAAAGATGTTGAACACTTCGATTTTTACATTCCATTCGGCAGGAATGATTAGCGTATTACCTCCAAATATTGCTACGAGTTCAATCATTGGCTGTCCGGGAGCCAGTGTGCAATGAGACAGGTCGATTTTTGAGCCTCCGAAAACGGCCACCATTTTTGCTCCTTCGAAAGAAGGCGATACTACTTTGCGCTCGCCGCCGCCAAAAACGGCAATGTCTTCAAAAAAGTTTTCGTTTGAGGAATTCCTGTTTTTCCATCCGCTGTGCTGGCGCCATTTTGCCATCCCAAAAATCATGCTGAGACCCACCAGAATGAGCAGAACAGGCCAAAGCACGTTCCAGAAACCGAAAGGCAGGTTGTAAAAATCAACCAGCAGGAAAAAGCCGCCGATCAGGATAAGGATGACGCCGGAAATAACTGAACGGTGGCTAAAGAGGTTGACAACCCCTATGGCTATGAGCAACATCTCCCACGAAAAGACGATGTGGCTGACCTGCGGAGTAAGGAAACCCGTATTTTTTGCCATAAGCAGCAGCCCGGCAGCAATAACCAGCAATCCGAATATGAGACTTTTGGGACGGAATACATCGCGGTTATGCCTGTGGTTTTTATCGTCGTAATTGTATTGATTGTTTTCCATTGTTACTTGATTTTGATTAATGCAGCAAATGTAAGGCTGATCAAGATCGGAAGTACAGTCAAAATCGGCAAAAGCGGTGATAATGTCGGTAAAAAAAAGAAGTGCCGGGTGCCGGGTGCCGAGTTCCGAACGCCAATATCACAGGGATGGTGCTTGTATCAAGTTTCTTCTCCCACACAGGTAAAGAGAAAGTGATTTTCCCGGAACCCGGCACACGGAATACTGTTAATAAGTTCGCCTGACAGCAAAAGGCATAAATCCTATTTTTGCAGAGAAATCCATTCATTAGTGAGCCGTAACCTTTTAGATGAGCTGAACGATGAACAGCGCAAAGCTGTTGTTTGCACCGACGGTGCTGTTATGGTAATTGCAGGCGCAGGAGCCGGGAAAACGCGTGCTCTGACCTATCGCGTGGCCTATCTTATCGAAAAAGGCATTGACCCATTCAACATTCTTTGCCTCACGTTCACCAACAAGGCTGCACGCGAAATGAAAGAGCGCATCATCAACCTTGTCGGCGCCGAAGCACGCAATGTCTGGATGGGAACTTTTCACAGCGTGTTTGCGCGCATACTGCGCATCGACGGCCATTTGCTCGGATATTCGCCAAATTACACGATATACGATACTGATGACAGCAAAAGCTTGCTTAAAAACATTGTCAGAGAACTCGACCTCGATCCGAAAGTCTACCAGACCGGTTACCTGCTGGGACGTATATCAGCGGCAAAGTCGAACCTCATCTCACATTCTGATTACAACAACAATCCCGACCTCATAGACCAGGATAAAACCGCCGGCAAAGAACGGACTGGACACATTTTTACCATTTACCAGAACCGTATGTTTAGGGCGGGAGCCATGGACTTCGACGACCTGCTCTTCAATACAAATCTGCTGCTGCGCGACCATCCTGAAATCCTTTACAAATACCAGGATAAATTCCGGTATATACTTGTAGATGAGTATCAGGACACCAACTATTCACAATACCTGATTGTAAAAAGGCTGGCTTCACGCTTCGAAAATATTTGTGTGGTAGGCGACGATGCCCAGAGTATTTATGCTTTTCGTGGCGCCAACATCCAGAATATCCTGAATTTCAAAAACGATTACCCTGAATACCAGCTTTTCAAACTGGAACAAAATTACCGTTCCACCAAAATGATCGTGAATGCTGCCAACAGTATTATCGCCAACAACAAGGACCAGATTCACAAACGTGTATGGACCGATAACGAGGATGGGCAGGCCATTAAACTTATAAAAGCCGCTACCGATACCGAGGAAGGCACCCTGGTTGCCAATGGCATCTTTGAAACGAAGATGAACAACCAGTTGCACAACGATGCATTCGCTGTACTGTATCGCACCAATGCCCAGTCGAGGGCAATTGAGGAAGCCTTGCGGCGGCTGAATATCCCTTACCGGATTTATGGCGGAATGTCGTTTTATGACCGCAAGGAGGTGAAAGACATGCTGGCATATTTCAGGCTGGCTGTAAATCCGGCTGATGAAGAAGCTTTGCGGCGGGTGATCAATTACCCGCACCGCGGCATCGGCGACACTACCATGCAAAAGGTGGCCATAGCAGCCGGCGAAAACAACCTTTCGCTCTGGCAGGTGCTTGAAAAAGCCCCGAAATTCAACCTTGGAGTAGCCGGAAAAACGGCTGCTGCCATCGACGGTTTTGTTACCATGATCAAATCGTTTGGTGTGCAGCTGCGAACCCGCAATGCATTTGACCTGGCCGAACATATTTCAAAGGCTTCGGGTATTGTGAGGGAATTGTCGTCTGACGAAACCATTGAAGGCCAGGGAAGAGTTGACAACCTTGAAGCATTGCTCAATGCCGTTCAGGATTTCACCGAAAGAGAACCCGGTCCTGAAGAGGATACTATCCCGGTGAGATATCTTGATGAATTCCTGCAGGAAGTGGCACTGCTCACCGACCAGGACAATGACGATCCCAACGACAGTGACCGCGTTTCGCTCATGACCATTCACCAGGCCAAAGGGCTTGAATTTCAGTATGTTTTCATCACGGGCCTGGAGGAAAATCTTTTCCCGTCGTATATGTCGCTGGGGTCGCGGGCCGACCTGGAAGAGGAACGCCGCCTGTTTTATGTCGCCCTGACGCGCGCCGAAAAAAGAGTAACGCTGCTGTATGCCGAATCGCGGTACAAATGGGGACAACTCAGCATGGCGGAGCCGAGCCGTTTTCTCGAAGAGATTGACGATGCCTACATTGAACGGCCACAGCGCAGCCCGTGGAAATCATTCATTAACCCATCAGCAAAGAAAGAGCCGCCGCGAGCAATGAATGAAAAACCTGAAACGTATCAGGCCAAGAAAGATCCTTCACAATTGGGCAGGAACTTTAAAAAGGTTACCGGTCTATCACAACCGGGGAGCGCTTCAACAGGTGGAAACGGTAGCGATGATTATGAAAAGATAGAGAAAGGTATGACGGTTGAACATGCCACCTTCGGCAAAGGACGAGTGTTAGATGTGGAAGGCGCCGGCCCGAATAAAAAGGCTTCAGTACAGTTTGATGTAGTGGGAACCAAGCAGTTGCTGCTCAGGTTCGCGAAGCTGAAGATAATAAGTAATTAGTTTTTAAGGCTTCCAGATAGGTCAAACCAACTGAAAAACAGATTTCTTTGCCATGATTCCCAGAAACACTCCCCTTGCTCCCATAAACAGCATCATGGCCAGCCATAAACCATGGTTGCCCATTAGTGGATTCAGCAGGTAGTAAGCAGGCAGAAAAATGATGGTGGTAATGATAACCATGCTGTTGCGCATGGCTTTTGAGGCCGTGGCACCCACATAAATTCCATCCCAGATGAATGCCGCAAAAGTGATTACCGGGACCAGCACAACCCAGAAAAGATAAGGCTTTGCCGCATTAAGAGTTTCTGAATTATTAGTCAGCAGTTTGAGCATGAAGTGTCCGCCTGCCAGGTAAACGAGCGTGAAAACCACCGCAATTCCCAATCCCCAAACAAACAACCGTTTTACAACCGAAACGAGCATCTTCCTGTTGCCTGAGCCTATGTAGCGCCCGGTGAGCGCTTCGGCAGCATAGGCAAATCCATCCACAAAGTAGCTGAAGAAATAAAAAAACTGGAACAGCAACGTATTCACAGCCAGCACTGTATCACTTGTGTTGGCCGACTGTGTTGTAAAAAACGACAAAGTGAAGATGAGGCACAGCGTACGGATGAAAATGTCCTTGTTTACGGAGAGGAAATTCCTGAAAGCCTTTCGGTTGAGTACCTGCTGAACATTAAAGTATTTCCGCAACCTGGGAACGTAAAGGCTCACAAAAAACAATCCCAGAGCCAGCCCAACATATTGGCTTGCCACATTTGCCCATGCAATTCCATCGCTCCTGAGGTTAAAAATCCTGATAAATAACAAACTGAACATGATATTCAGCACATTGACGCTGATAGCCAATATCATGGGCAGCCTGGCATTCTGCATGCCAATGAACCAACCTGTGAAAGCGTAAATACAAAGCGTTGCCGGCGCTGCCCAAATCCGGATGTTGAAGTAGCTTTGCGCCAAACTTTCGAGCTCTCTGCTGCTGTGAACAACAGCAAAGGCGCCTTTGGCAACGGGCCACTGTAAAACAATGAGGAGCATGCCGCCGGCCAATGCCGTGATGAGTGCCCGTGCAAGTACATGTGCGGCCTCACCCATATCGCGGCGTCCGTATGCTTGTGCCGTGAAACCGCTCGTACCCATGCGCAGGAATCCGAACCCCCAGAAGAGGAAGTTAAAGATCATGCCGCCCAGGGCAATAGCGCCGACATATTTTGCACTGCCCATGTGACCCATAAGCCTGAGATCAACCATGCCGAGAAGCGGGATGGTGATATTGGTGATGATGTTTGGGATGGCCAGGCGAAGGATTGTTCGGTTCATTATTGCACTGCAGGGCTACAAAGATGGCCATTTTTCGGTAGGTACACATTTGGAAAATTATAGTTAATTTTGCCGTGGAACTTTTCTTCTTCTGATCAGCAATTATTTACAATCAACCGTTTAACAGTACGTTTTAAAGCTGTCAATCCAGGGAGAATTTAAAAAATCACCTATCCATTATTTCCCAACTATGGAATATAACTCCACCCGCGAACCGATGGCCATATCAGAGTACGGCCGCAATGTGCAGAACATGGTCAAGTATATTTCCGCGCTCGACGACCGCGACAAGCGCACCCGCATGGCGCGTACCCTTGTTAACATACTGGTGGCCATGCACCCCGAAATGCGCGACCAAACCGACCTGAAGCACAAATTTTGGGATCATCTTTTTATCATGTCGGATTTTACGCTTGATGTTGAATCACCCTACCCGTTGCCACAACGGCCACAGGATGCGCCTCGGCCAAAAAAGACCGGCTATACGCAGGAAGAGTTTAAGCTGAGGCCTTACGGGAAGTATATTGAACGGATGATTCAGGAAGCCGTGAAAATGGACGACGGCCCTGAAAAGGACGCCCTTGTAATGAACATCGCCAATAACCTTAAAAAGATGTACCTCAACTGGAACCGTGATTCGGTGAACGACGAGCTGATCCATAATCACCTTGCGCTGCTTTCGCGTGGGCTCCTCAGGCTCAAGGAAGATGACAAGCTGCATTCGACCACCGAAATTTTGAAAACCAGTTCCATAAACGGGCAACCATCCAACTCAGGCGACACCATGGGCAAAAAGAAGAAATTCATTCCTAAAAAGGATATGAAAGGGCGCCGGAGGAATTTCGGGAAGTAGTTTCCGGTTTAAAGTTTCTTGTTTAAAGTTTCATGTTTCTGTTTCTTCATCAGCCGTTCATGACTGATGCAGTCAGGCATTAACTATTTCTCCCCTCCTCTTCCGAAACATTCACTCATTTCCGTATTTTCGTCAGGTAAATAACCTGTTATGAGTTCATTCGAAATCAAAGGCGGAAATCACCTTCATGGAGAAATTATTCCCCAGGGCGCCAAAAACGAAGCGTTACAAATTATCAGCGCAGTATTGCTCACATCCGAAGAAGTGCTGGTTCGTAACATCCCTGATATTCACGATGTAAACAAACTCATTGAACTCGTTCAGTTGCTCGGTACAAAAACCGAACGTATTGACAGGAACACCTGCCGGTTTAAAGCCGACAGTGTATCGCCCGACAACATGATGACCGATGAATTTCGCCGTAAGGCTGCCAGCCTGCGCGGTTCGGTAATGATATTAGGGCCAATGCTGGCAAGGTTCGGTAAAGGCTGCATCCCGCAACCCGGAGGCGACAAAATCGGCCGCCGCCGCCTTGATACACATATGGTCGGATTCCTGAAACTGGGAGCAAAAATTGAAGCCGATCCATCCAATAAATTCACCTGCCTTACAGCGCCTAAACTCAAAGGCACCTACATGCTTCTCGACGAGGCATCAGTAACCGGCACCGCCAACCTGGTGATGTCAGCATGCATGGCCGAAGGTAAAACCACATTATTTAATGCCGCCTGCGAGCCTTACCTGGTGCAGCTTTGCAATATGCTGGTGCGAATGGGTGCAAAAATAAGCGGCATTGGTTCAAACCTGCTTACCATCAGAGGTGTGAAAAGCCTTACAGGCACCGAGCACACCATGCTTCCCGACATGATTGAAATAGGCAGTTTTATTGGCCTGGCAGCCATGACACAGTCCGACATCACCATTCGCAATGTTAATTACAAAGCGCTGGGCATTATTCCAGATGTTTTCAGGAAACTTGGAGTGAAACTCAGGGTAAAAGGCGACGACATACATGTGCCGGCTCAAAAGCATTATGAAGTGGAAACCTTCATGGATGGATCCATCATGACCATTGCCGATGCTCCATGGCCGGGATTTACCCCCGACCTGATCAGCGTTGCACTGGTTACAGCCATACAAGCCAAAGGCAGCGTGCTCATCCATCAGAAGATGTTCGAGAGCCGCCTGTTCTTCGTTGACAAACTCATCGACATGGGCGCCCAAATCATCCTTTGCGATCCGCACCGGGCAACCGTTAATGGCCTCGACCGCAAATTTCCGCTGCGCGGCATCAGAATGTCATCGCCCGATATACGCGCCGGCGTTTCATTATTAATAGCCGCGCTCTCGGCAACAGGTACCAGCATTATCGACAATATTGAACAGATTGACCGCGGTTACCAGGATATCGACGGCAGGCTCAGGGCACTGGGAGCACAAATACACCGGATCGACTGATCCGCTGTTTACTCTGCAATATTTCAATCTGACAAAATGTCAACGATTCCTGATTGGCAGGCTATTTGTTTAAAAGCCGCACAACAAAACCTTACTTTTACAGCACAGGCAACAGAGTGAGGTGTTCAATATTTACCAACCTGAATTACAGTAGTTTAAAATATTTTTCCTGTCATGAAGCTTAAAAAAGAGAAAGAAAAGGAAACCAAAAAAGAAGAAACTGCGCCGGCACCTGACAATGTTGCCGGTGAACCTGGTGCAACTGCAGCAGAAGCCGAAAAAGACAATGGTGATGCGGAACATGTGCTGTCAGCCGAAGTTGAACTGAAACAAAAAATTGACGAAGTGAACGATAAATACCTTCGCCTGTACTCCGAATTCGACAATTACCGCAAGCGCACCATCAAGGAAAAGATTGAACTCAGCAAAACGGCTTCGGAAGATATCATCACATCACTACTGCCGGTAATCGACGATATGGAGCGTGCCATCAAATCGCTCGATGAATTTGAAGGGCATGAGTCGCAAAAAGAAGGCTTCAGGCTCATCTTCGCCAAATTAAAGAACATCTTAACTGCAAAAGGTTTATCAGAAATTAAGGCAGTGGGAGAACCTTTTGATGTTGACCTTCACGAGGCTGTGGCTCATTTCCCTGCCCCAGCTGAGGACATGAAGAATAAAGTGATTGACGAAGTGCAGAAAGGCTACCTTCTTAACGAGAAAGTAATTCGCTTTGCCAAAGTAGTTGTTGGCAATTAAAAGCAACCCGATAAAAATTACAACGTGGCAAAACGCGATTATTACGAGGTTTTGGGAGTATCGCGCGGGGCAAGCGCCGATGAGATCAAAAAGGCTTACCGCCAGATGGCGCTCAAATACCATCCCGACAAAAATCCCAACAACAAGGAAGCCGAGGAAAAATTCAAGGAAGCTGCCGAAGCCTACGAAGTGCTCAGCGATGCAGACAAGCGCAAACGTTATGACCAGTATGGACATGATGGTTTAAAAGGCGGTTTTGGCGGTTTCCAGGAGTTCACCAACATGGAAGACATTTTCAGCCAGTTTGGTGACATCTTTGGCAGCGCTTTCGGGGGCGCTTTCAGCGGGTTTGGAGGCGGTGGCCGCCAGCAGCGGCGCGTTAACCGCGGTACCAACCTGCGCGTTAAAGTGCGCCTTACACTCGAAGAAATCAACACCGGCGTTGAGAAAAAACTCAAGGTAAATAAATACGTCCAGTGCCAGCATTGCAGCGGTACCGGTTCGCAGGGAGGATCGTCGTTTTCAACCTGCAGTACCTGTCGTGGAACAGGGCAGGTGACCAGGGTTACGAACACCTTCCTCGGGCAGATGCAAACTTCTTCTACCTGCCCCGCTTGCGGCGGCGAAGGCCATATCATACAGAACAAATGTGTGCACTGTGCCGGCAACGGAATTGTGAAAGGCGAAGAGATCATCACGGTTGACATCCCTGCCGGCGTTTCGGAGGGCATTCAACTTTCGATGAACGGTAAAGGCAATGCGGCAGCACGAAGCGGAATACCAGGCGATTTGATCATACAGATTGAAGAAGCGCCTCACAACGATTTGCAGCGCGACGGCAACAACCTGCTCTACGACCTGTTCATCAGCTTCCCCGATTCGGCACTCGGAACTTCGGTGGATATTCCCACCCTCGATGGTAAAGCAAGGATTAAGATAGATCCCGGAACACAGGCTGGCAAAGTGCTGAGGCTGAAAGGCAAAGGCGTTCCGTCACTCAATTCGTACGGCAAAGGTGACCTGCTCATCACCATCAACATATGGACTCCGAAAACCCTCAGCAGGCAGGAACGTGAAATGCTTGAAGAGCTTCAGCATTCCGAAAATTTCAAACCTGCGCCGGGCGCCAGGGAGAAAGGTTTCTTCGACAGGATGAAAGAGTATTTCCAGTAATTTCAAAACCTTAAGAATTGTTAAAGGCCGGGACAATACCCGGCTTTTTGCGTTCAGGAATGGTATCTCAATCCTGAATCATCCTATATTTGAACGAAATTTAAAGTCATACTTTACAGCAATGGCAATTCTTACCGTCAACAACGTAAGCAAGCATTTCGCCGCGCAAACGGCACTCAACAAGGTAAGTATCGAAGTACCGCCTCAAAGCATTTTCGGTCTGCTGGGTCCCAATGGTGCGGGTAAAACAACGCTCATCCGCATTATCAACCAGATTACCGGCCCCGACGAGGGCGAAGTGCTTCTTGAAAACCAGAAACTGAAGCCCGATCATGTGTATTCGATAGGGTACCTTCCTGAAGAGCGCGGTTTATACAAGAAAATGGCCGTTGGCGAACAAGCGCTGTACCTGGCACAACTCAAAGGAATGAGCCATCACGATGCATTGGAAAAGCTCAAATTATGGTTTCGCAAGTTTGAAATCGAATCGTGGTGGGGCAAAAAGGTAGAAGAACTCTCAAAAGGCATGCAGCAAAAAGTCCAGTTCATCGTTACCGTTGTTCATGAACCGAAACTACTGATCTTCGATGAGCCTTTCAGCGGATTCGATCCTATAAACGTCAACCTGCTGAAGGACGAAATCCTGGAACTCAGGCGTAAAGGAGCTACTGTGATTTTCTCCACCCACAATATGGCTTCGGTTGAGGAACTGTGCGACAATATTGCGCTCATCAACAAAGCCAACAAGATTCTCGACGGCAGCGTGAAGGAAATCAAAAAACGTAACCGCACCAACACCTTTGAGCTACACTACCGCGATTTCGAAGGCGACCTGCGCTCGGTGCTGAACGAGAAATTCACCCTGGTGAGCGACAGTCGAGACGACGGCCTGCACACCGCTGTTGTAAAACTGCCGATGGATGCCGGTCCTAACGACCTGCTTGCCGGCATGATGCCATATACCACTATCACCAGCCTCAGCGAGATCATTCCTTCGATGAACGACATTTTTATAAATACCGTGAATTCATTTAACGGCGGCGACCCTAACGACCTGTTAAACAATTGATCAGCACTAATAAACCAGAGTTAACATGAACAAGATACTTCTCATCATACGCCGCGAATATCTAACCAGGGTAAGGAAACGCTCCTTCATCGTGATGACTATACTGGGTCCGATACTGATGGCTGCCATTTTCGTCATCCCCATTTATTTTGCCACCATGCAGGACGAGAAAAGAGTGATAAATGTGGTGGATGAAACAGGTCTGTTTATAAGCAAGTTCAGCAATACCGACAACTATAACTTCATTCCGCAATACACCGACCTCGAAACCGCCAAAAAAACACTGAAGCAAACCGAAGGTTATGCCCTGCTGTATATCCCCCGCACCGAACTCAATGTGCCAACCCAGGCAATGATATACTCCGACAAACAGCCATCGCTGAACCTGAAAAACTACATTTCGGGCGTGATGAACCGGGAACTCGAAAAGCAAAAACTCGCTGCTGAAATCCGGAACCAGATAAGGATGATTAACCCGGGATACAATGCCGTTGCCGATACAGCCGCCGATAACCTGATGAGCGAAACCATCCTCAAAAACATCAAAACCGATGTGAACATTCTCACCTATACCATTGAAGAAGGGGGTGCTGAGAAGAAAAGTTTCACCGAAATAAATATGATCGTCGGGATGGTTGCCAGCATTATGATATATATGTTCATTTTTATGTTTGGTTCGCAACTGATGCGGGGTGTGATCGAGGAGAAAACCAACCGTATTGTCGAAGTGATCGTATCGTCGGTGAAACCATTTCAACTGATGCTTGGCAAAATCATAGGCGTAGCGTTGGTCGGGCTGACGCAATTCCTGCTTTGGGTGGTATTTACGACCATACTGGTGGGCGCTTTCCAGCAAACATTTCCTGATAAGTTTAAAGCACCCGCAGCACAGCAACAATTTGTCACCGGCCAGCAGATGCAACCGCAGGCTATCGCTGATGAAACCACAGCAAACCTCAAAGTAGAGACCGGCAACGAAACTGCGAACCAGATTTTCGAAGCCATTGCCTCCATTAACTTCCCGGTGATGATTGTTTCGTTCATCTTTTTCTTTATCGGGGGTTACCTGTTGTATGGCGCGCTTTTTGCGGCCATAGGTTCAGCGGTTGACAATGAAGCCGACACACAGCAGTTTATGCTTCCGGTAACCGTGCCACTCATACTTGCCATTGTGATGATGCAATACGTGATCAACAATCCCGAAGGGCCACTCTCGTGGTGGTTGTCGATGATTCCGTTTACATCGCCTGTTATCATGATGATCCGCATTCCGTTCGGAGTTCCGTACTGGGAGCTTGCTTTATCTGCAGTATTGCTCATTGCTGGATTTCTTGCCACCACCTGGCTTGCTGCGAAAATTTACCGTACCGGCATCCTCATGTATGGCAAAAAGGTGAATTATGCCGAACTTTGGAAATGGATACGGTATAAAGGGTAGTTTCAGGTTTCAGGTTTAAAGTTTCATGCTATTCATCAAAACAACCAGGATTAGACTGTGAAAACATCAAAAAACTTTAACCCTTAACCCAAAACTTTAAACTTTAAACATCAAACTTCAAACTCTGAACTCTCATGCCACGAATACTCATCATTGACGACGAACGCGCTATCCGCAGCACTCTGCGCGAAATTCTTGAATACGAAAGTTACCAGGTTGACGACGCCGTAGATGGCCCGACAGGGTTGGAACTCGTGTCGAAAGAGAGTTATGATGTGATCCTTTGCGATATTAAGATGCCGCAAATGGATGGCATCGAAGTACTTGAAAAAGTGCAGCAGATGACCGATGCACCCATGGTGATGATTTCGGGGCACGGAAATATTGAAACTGCCGTGGAAGCCATCAAAAAAGGCGCATATGATTACATAGCCAAGCCCCTCGACCTCAACAGGCTGCTCATCACCATACGCAATGCGATGGATAAGTCGCGGCTGGTTACCGAAACCAAGGCACTGAAACGCAGGGTGAGCAGGCAGTACGACATGATAGGCGAATCGCCGGCCATTGCTAAAATCAAAGATATTATCGAACGGGTGGCTCCTACTGATGCCCGTGTGTTAATCACCGGCGACAACGGCACCGGCAAGGAGCTTGTAGCCCGCTGGCTGCATGAAAAAAGCAACCGTGCCGACGGACCATTTGTGGAAGTAAATTGCGCCGCCATTCCCTCGGAACTCATTGAAAGCGTGCTTTTCGGGCACGAAAAAGGATCGTTTACCTCGGCCATCAAACAGCGCAAAGGCGACTTTGAGCAGGCACATAACGGCACAATCTTCCTTGATGAAATTGGCGATATGAGCCTATCGGCGCAGGCCAAGGTGTTACGAGCACTGCAAGAGAACAAGATCATGCGCGTGGGCGGTGAAAAGGAAATCCCTGTGAATGTGCGGGTTATAGCTGCCACCAACAAGAATATGCAGGAAGAGATTACCGCCAGGAATTTTCGTGAAGACCTGTATCATCGCCTGAGCGTGATTCTCATTCATGTTCCTACGCTGAATGAGCGAACGGAGGATATCCCGTTGTTGGCGCAACACTTCATGGAGCTTATTGCCGAGAGCCAGGGAAAAGCGCCATCAACATTTACACCTGAGGCTCTCGAAGAGCTGAAGAAATTCCATTATACCGGCAATATACGCGAACTCCGCAACATTATTGAGCGACTGGCCATCCTTTGCGGCCCTCTTATCACCGCCGAAGATGTGAGGACATTCGCTCAGCCGTTTAGGTAAACCATCTTACCTTATCCTGTACCTTTTACTATCATAACCGGCAAAGATCCCGAACCCGTTATGAATATTGGTAAATACCCGTGAAGGTTCATCGAAAGGACTGGTTTCGTTATAATTATGATTCAGCGACTTGAAGTATTTGTATGATGTTTCAGTCATAGATTTTACCACCATGTAGTATTTGACATCGAAAGTAGTCCAATCACTATCTTCGATTCTGAATTTGAACTGGTAATTTTGCCCGTCGAAATTGCGGTCATCAAAATAAACGATGTAACGAAGAGTACCCGAGGTTTCGAAATCAGCATTATCAAGCTGCGACATATCACTGGTGGTAAAAAGAACGTTTCTGGTTTCGTAGAAGGGTTCCATAGAAAATATTGATGAATCTTCCTTTAAAACGATCAGGGAATATATATTGTGCTGATTGCCCGGGTCCTGAATAGTCACCACTACATCCATTGAATAATACATAAAAACGGAATCATCATGTACATTGGAATGATACCAGAGTTCATTTATCGTGGAATCAACCGGTATTGAAGTAATCCTTCCGGTTGAGACTGAAGCCGGCAACGACTCCTGAGCCGAACTGATTGTATCGTACCCTGAGCGTGAAACCATCACGCTGTACTTATGACCTTGTCCGGCAATAATTTCCGAAACATAATACTGCGATTCATCAGACTGACTGATGGTATCGACAGGTAAACCGTCTTTGAAAATTACAACTCTGGCATCAGTAATTGGCAATATCTCAGCATTGTCGAGAACACTCAGGCTCCTTGAAACATGAACCTTAATAGCGCTGTCGGCCTGAAACAGCGAATTTGCCACAAGAGTTGGTTTTGCTATCGGAAAATCTTCGATGCTCTCGTATTCCGAACAGCCTGCAATAAATAACATGACAAATGAAAGCAGATATATAATGCGCATAGTTTTCATTATTTACCTATTCTGAATGTGTAACTTACCGAAGGGATAATTGGGAAAAGGGCTGTTCGCTGCAAGGCCTTTTTACCGGTATTGTCTTGCACAATCTGGTAGTAAAACGGATTCTTCCGATTATAAGCATTATACAGCCCGAAACTCCAGGTGCGCTGGCCCCACTTCTTGTCTTTAACATTATTAAATCCTATATCCAGCCTGTGATATGGTGCCGTGCGATAACTATTTCGTTCATCATAACTCTGTACCGGGAATATCCAATTTAAGTCATTTATTACAAGATACTCAACCGTTGGCATTGTAATGGCAGTACCTGTTCCGTAAACCCAGGTGAGCGAAACATCCCAGTGAGGGTCAATCTGGTAATTCAGCACGAAAGATATATCATGCCTGCGGTCGAATTTATAGGGGAATATTTTGCCATCATTTATAAAAGGAAATTTCCTGTCGGAATGAGCCCAGGTATAGCCAAGCCAACCAGTGAGGCCGCCGGTTTTTTTCTGCAGAAAGAACTCCGCACCATATCCCCAGCCTTTGCCTGATTCCACCTTGCTTTCCCAATTGGTATAACTCGACATAAACGAAGCCCCTTCTTTGTATTCAATGACATTTTTCATGGTTTTGTAATACGTTTCGAATGTAAACTGGAAATCGTGCGGCAGATCGAGTGATAAGCCTAAAGATACCTGTGACGACTTCATGGGTGGGACCGATGCTGTTGCCGGAACCCATAAGTCGGTGGGAAGGCCTATGTTGCTGTTGGTGAGCAGATGCACATACTGCGACATGTATGAATAGCTAGCCTTGAGTGACAGGGCCGGCGTGAGTAAATAGCGTGCTGAAAGACGCGGCTCGGCTGAAAAATAGCTTTTCTCTTTCAACAGGAACCCTGAAAAGTGCATACCTCCGTTAATTTTCAGTTTGTCAGTTACCCTGAAATCATCTTCAGCATAGTACGTCACCTCATTCACAGGGACATTCTCAGTTCCTGCTTTTTCTTCGGTAGTGGGATCGGTACCTGTTTTTGAACTAGTTACCGAAGCTCCAGGTTTGAAAATATGCCTGGTAAGAGAGATGCCACTTTTTAAATAATGATCGGGGTGCGGGATGAAATCAAGGTCATATTTGGCGGAATAATCCCTAATTCCACTGTAATAATCAAGGTTGTACTGTGACTGAATAACGCCGGTATCATTTATTTCAAAATTCAGGAGGTCCTGGTTTACGTAAAACTTATAGTCGCTGTATGTTAATGTAGCGTTGCCGAACAGTTTTCCGTTGTATTGGTGTGTCCATCGCAGGGCGCTGGTGAGGTTGCCCCATCCTAGTTTCGACTGGCCTGATTCTTTGTAAATCTCCCCTTCATACAGGTAATCTCTCGTATCCTGAATTTCGTAAAACTTATCATTACCAGTGTACACGCTTAAAAATATGCGGTCTTTGGTACTGAAGATATGATTTACCTTAGCGTTGATATCAGAAAAATAATAACCTGTTTCGGAGGAATAGTTTCTGCTTTCCATCTGCATCAGCGGCTGAGCGAGATAATCGATATAAGTACGCCGGCCACTGACAATAAAAGAAGTCTTATCCTTTATTATTGGCCCTTCAATAGTAAGTTTGCTGGCAATAAGCCCCAGGGTGCCAGTAATTTTCAGCTTTTTCATGTTGCCTTCTTTCATCGAAATGTCGAGCACCGATGACAATCGTCCGCCATATCGGGCCGGGAAGCCTCCTTTTACCAATTCCACATGGTTGATGGCATCGTTGTTGAAAACAGAGAAAAACCCGAAAAGATGGTTTGCATTGTAAACCGGAACACCATCAAGCAGTATCAGGTTTTGGTCGGGGCCACCACCTCTCACATAGAAACCGCTTGTACCTTCGTTTCCCGACTGCACGCCGGGAAGCAACTGCACGGCTTTCAGCAGGTCAGCCTCCCCCAAAAGAGAAGGAAGCTTCTTTATCTGTGAAAGCCGAAGTTCAACCGTGCCCATGCGCGAAGATTGTGTGGAAGTATTCACGGCATCAGCCTTTACTTCTATGCCTTTCATGGTTACACCGGGTTCAAGCATAATATTTAAACTTGTATCCTGACTGACAACCAGGGCTATTCTCTGTGATGCATAGCCTATATAGCTGAATTTCAGTAAATGATAACCCTTCGAAAGGGACAGACTATAAAACCCGTAATGATTTGCTGTTGTGCCGGTCGCAGTGCTATCGGCCATCACATTTGCCCCTATGAGGGCTTCTCCCGAAGTGGCATCTTTAAGATATCCGCTAACTGAAAACCGCTGTGCCTGAGCCGCGGAGAGAATTGTAAGGATTACGAATACGGCAATTAAAAGATTTTTCATATGAAATTTTGCGTAAATATAGTTTGCAATTAAACGTTCATTTTAGCTTTTAAGTATTTTTAAGAAAAGAATTGCCATGGCAGATATAAGCAGCTGAATAGCTATTGATTACGAGAAATGAAGGTAAAACAAGCTGGTAATTGATTTTGGCATTACCTTTGCAGAAGTTACAGGCACACGGGGCTGACTGGTTTTGACAGCAGTGACAGTGGGGTTGTAAGCATGCCGGGACTTTGAATGATTGGCCCGTTAAAACCAAAAGTTCGCGCCAAATAAATGGCAACAATTACGATTACGCATTGGCCGCTTAATCAAGAGTATTAACCTGCCAATTGTCCTCCGCGAAGCCTCGCCCTCCGGCGTCGCGGTTCCGGGCATCGCAAAAGGAAGGATAAGGCCGGCGGAGTCCTGACGACGGTTCGAAAACCAAAAGGAATAAGGTAGCGGTTGGGCTGTTTCCTCCCTGCAACTACCCGACAATCAACTGGGAACTAAGCATGTAGAAAGCGGTTCTGCTGACTGTTTGGACCCGGGTTCGACTCCCGGCAGCTCCACGAAGTGAGATGACGGGAGGAGAAGTTTATCCCGATGTAACGAAGTGAAATCGGGAACGACCGGCAGCTCCACGAAGTGGAGATGAATCCGCCGACAGGCGGATTTTTTTGATTACAAAAACCGGGAGGAGAAGTTTATCCCGATGCAACGAAGTGAAACCGGGAACGACCGGCAGCTCCACAAAGTGGAGATGAATCCGCTGTAAGGCGGATTTTTTGTTTATAAAAGCTCCCGGTTGGGCTCGTCTTTCCTACTGACGAGCGCCATTTTTATTGACTGGTCAGAAATAAGTTTCTGCACAAAGTAACACTTCGGTTGATAATCAGATATTTCTTATCTGATCTCCATCTTTCTGATTTTTAATAAATTACTTTGATATCTTTCATCATCTAACGTACATAAGAACTACCTCCGGGCTTGAACATAAATTGCTATTTCATGTTTATAGCAGTACCTTTGCCGCCGGATATTCTTCGTATCATGAATCATAAATTCTTATCGTGTTTACTTATTATTGTGCTGTTTCAGCTATCATCATGCCTCAAGGATAACACCCCGCCACACATCTACCTGCTCGAAGCCCTCACTTTCGAAAGCCAGGCCGATATTGACCAGTTCCACGCACAATATCATGAAACTAAGATCATTGATGGAGACTTAATCATCAGTGGCAAAGACATTCACAATCTTAAAGGACTAAAAGAGTTGGCTATCATCAGGGGAAAACTCGTGATCGAAGATTGTCCGGCACTCGAAAACCTCGAAGGCCTTGAAAACATGATGACTATTGAAGGAAGCTTTTCAATCCTGAGGAACACCACGCTCACCAGCCTTTCGGGTTTCGGCAGTGTGAAGGAGTTAGGGCAAAACCTCGTGATATCAGGCAACGACTCGCTTGCAAGCCTTGCAGGATTGATTCACCTGGGTAGTATCAAAGGAAACCTCGTAATTACCGGAAATGATAACCTCACCAACCTGGCAGGGCTCGAGAATGTAACTTCTATTGGCGGAATCCTTGATATTGACGACAACAAATCCCTTATCAACCTCGCGGGATTAGATAATGTGCATTCGCTTGAAAGCACCCTCTCAATCACCAACAACCCGAACCTGAGCAACCTGTCGGGGCTGAATAATGTGAAGCACGTAGGCGGCGATTTTCTGATAAGTAACAATAATTCGCTTACCGACCTCACGGGACTTGAAAACCTCATGTATGTTGACAGCACCTTTGAGATGGAGGGAAACAGTACCCTGAAAAATCTGGAAGGCCTTAACAACCTTTATGCCGTGGGCGATTACCTGAGCATTATCGACAACGATAACCTAACCAGCTTATCAGGCATTGAAAAGCTCAACTATACCGGCAGTTTATCCGTTTGGAAAAATGATAAACTCGTGAGTGTGGCTGCACTCATGAATCTGGTAAAATTAACGGGAACACTCGATATCTGGAACAACAGCGTACTGGTGAGCCTTGCAGGACTTGACAACATTGAGGCTTCCACGGTTCAAAACATTTATATCCTTAACAATCCTTCCCTTTCAACCTGCCATGTTCAAAGTATTTGTGAATACCTGGCAGGGCCATCAGGCAATGTATCCATAAAGTTTAATGCGAGTGGCTGCAACAGCAATGAAGAGGTAATTGCCAAATGTGGGTCGAAATAGATTAATTAATCATAGCCATCATTTGATATCTGACCATGCTGAAATAGTGGCATTCTGCTCTATTCCCAAATTTTCTTTTTATGACAGTAATGGTATTTGCTTTGTGAATTGTCCTATCAGTGAAAGAGGTGATCAATTCTTACCAAACAAGTATCCATGCTTAGGTTAACCTCTTTCTAATGCTCAAAATGAGTAAGTGAGTTCTTATATATCAGTGACGATTAATTTCTCGTAATGCTATCATTAGCTAATGAACAATACGAAAGCCTATTCCACATGTTATCGCTCGAGACCAAGCAAATAGATATCTAATCAATAGCAAATATGAAAAATCATTACATCTGCTTTCTCTTATTATCAGGAATATTCAATCATTTGACACTATTTGCTCAAGTGATGTTTCCACCGCCGAATAGCCTTGAAGTTGACAATCAGTCACTTCTTGCCACATGGAATAAGCCACACGCATTATTGCTAAGCCAGAATTTCGAAGGAACGGTCTTCCCGCCACCCGGCTGGCAAACATACAGCGAAGGTGCCGGATGGAGCAGAGCACAAACAGGAAGTCAGTATTTTGAGATTCCTCCACACTCCTGGTTCGCGGTTTCTAACGATGATCAGGCGGGACAATCAAATAATGCATGCTGTGATTTACTTATAACTCCTTCTCTGAACCTGACCCAACTTGTGAATGGAAAATTGAAATTCTATAGCTTCTTTGACGATTTCTATGGGGGATCAGCCGAGGTACTGATGAGTTCCGATGATGGTACCAGTTGGAATTCAATTAAAACGTTAACACAAACAGCTTCATGGCAACTAATAGAGATTGACCTGTCTTCATATTGCGGTGCAGGAGGATTACCATCTGTTAAATTCGCTTTTCATTATAGCGATAATTATCAATGGGCAAGCGGCTGGGCTATTGATGATGTTATCGTTGATTCTGATTCGGTTGATGTAGTTGGATATAACTTTTATTGCAATGATTCTCTCATCAGTTTCACTGATTCTCTCTCACTTTACATTCCTGCCAGCCTGGCTCACTTCGGTGACTCAATATCAACGAAGGTAAATGCTGTATATCCTCAAGGAGTTTCGGGTTTCATATATTATTCTTTCATCTCAAATTTCCTTCCACCCCCAGAAAACTTTTATGCCACAACTATTGATGATTCAATTGTATGGTCATGGTCGGCACCTGCCGATACTGCCAACCTCGAGTCATACATGATTTATTATAACCAGGAACCTGTAGCCGAACTTGATAAAAGCACAGGCACATATAGTATGATTAATCTATTCCCAGGCGAATATTGTCTTGAAATAACTGCAAAATACGACCTGACGGCATTTGGTTATAATGGTTACTATGCTGAATCGTTAAAAGTTACGGATTGCGATTCTGTTATTACAAACGCAATATTGCCTTTCTCTGAGACATGGGATTCCGCTTCTTTTAATCCGGGACAATGGGATCAGGGAGAAAACTGGGGAATAACCATCACGAATAAGAGTACGATAAATAACTATTCTGCCCGTTTCTCCGGCTATCCGCTAATGAACAATTATTCAAGCTCTCTGGAATCTCAACCGCTGAGCGATATCTATCCACTGACTGAAACTCCTTACAAGATAATACTCGAATTCGATGTGGCGTGCACATGCACATTGAATAATGGCACTGAAAATTTCTTTGTTGAGTTGTTTCTTAATGGACAATGGCAGTTGCTTGACAATTTCCGAAACGACAGCAGCTTTACCTGGAATCATGAACATTTTGATATCACCGATCTGGTAAATGGGCAATTCTTTAAATTCAGGTTCACAGCATGTGGCGATAATTCGTCAGGCATACAGGGCTGGTTTATTGATAATATCAGTGTCAAACGCCAATACTCGTTAGTGCCCCCACAAAAATTATCTGCGTACCGAAAATGGACATTACCTTATGGTAGCGAATTAACTTGGTCGCCACCGCTAAATATCGGGGGTGAAATTCAATACAAACTCGATGATAATTCATTTGAGGACTATGTTTCGTATTATGGTTCAGGAGAATACTGGATTGGCAACATATACACCAGTGAGGTTCCGGCCAGACTGAATTCGGCATCTGTTTCGATGGAGCTTTCGCCATACAATACAGGATCAACATACTCAATTGACGTTTTTAATGCAGACAGGCAGTTGATCGGGAGTTCCGGTCCATTTGTTCCCGTTACCGGGCAATGGACTGATGTTGTACTACCGGGCATACAAATCAGCGGGTCATTTTACATGATGTTGCACATTATAACCAATTCAGAATCTGACTACTTATTGCTTGATGAGAACGGACCTCAAACTTCCGGTAATAAAACCTGGGTTGTTATGGACGACGGAGTATGGTATGAACTAACATATTATTCGTTTGATCCAAGTGTGGCTGCAATAAGAGCAACCGGAATTATTGGAATGTCGGATGTATCATACTCAAATAGCAATAGTCATGGGGGTTACAACAGCGAAGATACTACGGGAAACCCCGAATCGAATTTCCTTACTCCTTTATATTACAAAATTTACCGGACAGTTTGGTTTCAACTTCCTCCTTACGACACCCTGGTTTCCTGGCAATTTTACGACACAACAAGTGTTTGCCATTATATTGACTATCACTACTGGAATTGCGGGAAATTATATGCAACCACAGCTGTTTATACTGAAGGCGAATCTGCTCTTTCAAATCTAGGTTTTATACCACCTTATACAGATATCCCCGATAAACCATCCGACAATATTTCACTCTTCCCTAATCCTGCCTGCAACATAATTCATGTTAAGCTTAGCAGTTTATTCAATGAAATCGAACTTATAAACACAACTGGAATATCTGAACTGAAAATATCGGTTATTAATCAGTCGGAAATTACCCTGGATATCTCGCATGTGCCACCGGGAAATTATCTTCTTGTTTTTCGAAAAAATAATGGCGAACAAGTATTTAAGAAGGTAGTTATTTACAAATAAAACTGCAAAATCTTTATTTACAAGCTGAACAGGCCCTTTGTTTAATGTCATGAATGACACGAAACCAATTTCTCTAAAAAACTTGTTTTATTGCCATCAGATTTTCAGAAGTATAGTTACGATTAGTGGTTGGATATATCTCCAGGATATATAATGCTGAAAAACTGAAACCTTTGCAACCCTAAAAGAGCAATTCTCCCATGAAGCGAATCCAGAGGAGAATGCCAGTCAAGCCACCTGTTAATCCTCCTAATAAAAAAAGCAGTAGTTTTTTCCCTGGCACATAAAAAAGTAGCATAAAAACAACGAAAAAAATACTGACAGCAAGAATAAATCCTTCAAATCCAAACACCTGGAAGCCAAATTGCTCTGCCAGTTTTGCATGATCACACAGTATCCTTCCGCTATAAAGCCTTACAAATGACATAACAGCTTCTTTGGCAACGAACATCGAAAGCATTAAACCAACCCAATCAAGGAGTCCAAAATTATCTTTCGCTTTCCGCCTGAAAGCCAACAACAATAACCCTGACAAACTGAAAAAAACTGAAAAAATGAGACCGAAAAGCTCTATCATTGCCTTATCTTTCCTGTCCTTTTGCAATAGTTGGTCCCATTTGCTTTTTTCCTGAAAATACTGATTTGCTTTTATTGCATTCTCATTGGCTTGCCTGATGCGGAGAATATCTGATTGCATCTCTTCATTGTAAAATAATAATTGTCCTAATCCGCTATTATAAGTGCACCGGTATCCTATAGCTTCACCAGTCACTTTTCGTACAATCTCATGTAACGTAATTCCGGTAAGCGACAGAGTTATAAATGCCAATGAAACAATCAAAAAGAATTTTAGCCCAGATGCGTTTAGTTGATTCATAGTCTAAAAATAGCAAATTACTGAAATCGTTATTCCATCTCCTCAATCTTACGGTTGATCCTTGATAGCGCCTCATTGAGCTTTTCCTCGGGGGCAATAATATTGTAATCGCCCCAGAAGTTTTCGTCATATACATACGGAACATCCGAAAACACAACATTTGGCCTGAGCACCTCTTCGCGGCCAAACCGCACGACATCCACCGTATCAATATGGCAGGCGGCAATTTCGAGAAAAGTGCTGAAATTATCGGCCGTGAGGCGATTGCGCAGCCTCGTGCGAAGTTTAAGGTCGCAGCGGGCATGGTTCAGGTAATAACGCCCGTTGAAATTTGTATAACTTACATTATAATTGATCTTTTCCAGCTTCACATTGAGTTTGCGGCTCTTCTTCAATACAAGATTGTCAACCGCCTTGTCGAGATGAGCCGGGTTGATTTCAAATTCTGCACCAAGAATTGCAAAATTCTCGTTATCAATATAGAGTGTGCCTTTGTAAAGGGCATCGTCAATGGTCTCGGCCTGCTCAAAGCTAATGGCATAGGCGTCGCGGTCGTTGTACGAAACCAGGTCGGTATAATTATAATTGTATTCCGGTGTCGCCGTAAGATCGAGGAAGCCGGGGATGCTTTTTACTATATCGAGCTGCAACGCCGAGAGAATGCCCCCTTTAAGCTTCAGCATCACCGTATCTTTCGGGCTGGTATTCTGCACTTTACGCGACTTGAGCAACTTCACCTGGTCGGCGTTTTCGCTTAACAGGTACGGCGATTTATAAACCCTGAATACTGCTTCGGAATAACTGATATATCGGTTGTTCTTTTGAACGCCTTCGCGGTAAAAGGTCGTGACGTAGGCAGGTTCAATGGCATTGTTCTCCTCACGTTGCTGCATTGCCTTGCTTACGATGGTCACGGGATCGATGTAGCGGATAACGACCTCCTGCAGCGAAATCACCCTGCGTTCGAGGTAAATGTCAACTTTTTGTTCGTCGAGCAAGCCAATGGGTATTTCGCGGGTAAGGTAGCCCATGTGTGAAACCAAAAGAGACGATCCGGCATATTTTGCCGGTACCCTGAGCACAAAATTACCGTCGGCATTGGTGATGGTCCCGCGGTTTTCCTCGGTAATACCAACCGAGGCATAGGCTACAGGCTTATTGCCCTGCCGGTCGTAAACACTGCCCCTGATAACAAGTTGCCGGCTTGAATCGGCAATGATAACCGGTGTCATGATTGCCTGAGCTACCGCTTTGGGTTTTTTTACCCTGTAGATAAGAATATGCTGGCCTATCACCCTGTAACCAAGTTCGGGATTGCCGAGAATATCGTCGAGCACTTTTTCAAGCGGGCGGTTATCGGCTTCGAGTTTCACCCTGCGGTCGTTCTCAACAAGCCGGCTGTCGTATATAAACAGGCATCCTGTTTTGGCCGTAATCGTATTAAGCGCTTCGTAGAGTGTGGTCGTTTGCCGCGGAATTGTAACAGGCTTATCAAGCAGTGAAGTTTGCCCGTAAGCACGAATTATACATAGATGAATGAGAAAGCACAGGACGAGAATATGCCTGGTATGGGATGTAGAATGGTTGTAAAACGGTTTATCGCCGGCCGTTTTCGGTGTTGCTGCTGTTGTCCGACAGAATGATGGTTCCATTCTTAGCCTGGCTTTTCAGGTTGAGTGCCTGGCATATCAGTTCGGCCATGGTTTCAGGTGTTTCGCCGCCAAAGGTAACGGTGAGCTTCCGGTTGCCGATTTCCTGGTTTGCCGTAACAAATGTAGTGTTGAAATTCCGATTGAGTACACTCAGAATATTTTGCAGCGATTCGTCCTTGAACTGCATCTTACGGGTGTACCAGGCATGAGAGGCACTACTTGTGTTTTTCGATTTTACCACATGGCTGTTTATAGCTGTCACCATCTCCCCTGCCGATACAAATTCGCTTTTGCCGGGATTATTTTTCATTGTCACTTTCACTTTGCCACGGTCAACGGTGAGCTCAAAATGGCTGCTGTTGCTGGTTTTAACATTAAAGGCGGTACCAAGCACCTCGATGATAGCTTCGCCCGTTTCGATGGTAAAAGGTTTGCCCGGATCGGGGGTGACGTCGAAAAAGGCTTCGCCTTTGAGCTCCACATTGCGCGTATCATTTTCAAATTCTTTGGGAAACGAAAAAACGGTGTTTTGCGCCAGGTACACCACCGAGCCGTCGGCAAGTGTTTTGATGAGCGTATTCTGTTCGTTCATCGTATTAATTTGCACCATCACGGCCTTCGGTTTACGGTTGGATCCGAAATGAAAGACTGCCGCAACGCCTGCCAGCACGATCATGACGGCTGCAACGCGCAGCCATGCCGGCATAAAACGGTTTACTCGTGCCGCATTGCCGGCAGGAATAAGGTTTTCGTTACTAAGGCGCGTGTGCAGCTTGTTCCATGCTTTACGGACATCAGGCTGCACCGGTTCGCGATAATTTTCCATGGCCTTCCATTTTGCTTTCATTTCTTCTATTGTCTTTAATTCCTCTGCCGAACCCGCCAGTTGCGCTTCGAAAGCAGCCATTGCGGCATCGTCCATTTCGCCGCTCAGGTACATGGCGAGCTCTTCAAAGTATTCCCGGCTATTCTCTGCTGTTTTCATTTCATCCCGGTTTTTCATGATTGGGCATTCGTAAATTCTTTGAGTGACGCGCGGAAAACCTGAAGCGCTTTGCCCATATCTGCTTCAACGGTTTTTACCGAAATGGAGAGTATTTCGGCGATTTCGCGGTACTTCCTGCCTTCGAAACGGTTCATTTTAAAAATGCGCGAGCAGCGTTCGGGGAGTTTTTGCAACGTACTGGCAATGGCTTTGTTGAGTTCTTCCATTTCGAGCAATGTTTCCTCATCGGGCACTGTTTCGGGCTCCGAAACCGTTGCTGCCTTTTCGGCATATTGCTGTTTTACAATGAGATGCTGCAGATAATGTAAAGAGTTGTTCCTGATGGCCTGGTACAGGTATGCGTTGAGCGACAGCTTTATCTCGGTGGTTCCCCTGTTTTTCCAGAAATGGTAGAAAAACTCCTGAACTATATCCTCGGCTGCATCCATATCCTTTATGATGTTAAACGAGTACCTGCACAACTGCTCATAATAACGGTTAAACAACGCCCTGAATTCAGTGATGTCGCCTCCACGAATCTTTTGCTGAACCTGTATGTCGTTGTTAATCATTTGCCTGTATCTGGTATTTACCTATAGAGCCCGTGGATTTCAAACGGAAAGAAGCACCCGGCTTACTTCAAACATTGTTTCAACAAGAGAGCCGGGCACTTCAACCATCAACAACATATGAGTATTATTCCTTGAGGTTCCTTGCAATCTTTTTGATGGCATTTTGTATCGATTCTTCGGGATGTATGATGTTATTCTCGCCCCAGAAGTTCTCATCGGTAAAATCCTTCACCTGGTTGGCAAAAATCATATTGCTCCTGAACTGTTCCTGGCTAGCAAATTTAACGATATTATCCTCGTGCCTGTCGGTAATGGCCACCTCCGAAGTGATGGTATAATTGTTTTTAAACCATTTACGTTTCCAGTCGCATTTGAATTTGAGTTCGATACGTACATAGTTGAGGTAGAACTTGCCGTTTTGATTTTTATAGGTCACCAGGTAGTTGGTGGATGTAGGTGTAAACAGCAGTCCGGCAGGTTTTTTCTGTACGAATAAATTGGATGCTTTTTCCTGGTCGCTGAGGTCGAGGCTGAATTCGGCGGTTGAAATGGCCAGGTTATCCATGTCGATATAGAGTTTGCCGTTATACAGCGGCTCAGTTTTCGTAACATTGGGTTGAAAACCAATCACATAATTGGGCTTGTTATCAACATTTACAATATTTACGATGTCGAATTTGTAATTATCGAGGTTATCGAGTGCAATACTCAGGTCGGTGTTTTTAACGATGTCGAGCAGCAGTGCCACATGCGGGCCGCCCTGCAGTTGCACCATCAAGGTATCGGCCTTTTTCACGTTGCTGCCGGTACGCCCTTTGAACACTTTTACCTGGTCGCTCTGGTAGCCGGTGTAAGGTGCTTTGTAAATATCCACCACGGCTTCGGCTATGGATAGGTAATCGCGGCGCTGCCTTACCGATTCGCGGTAAAAACCTGTCATCATGTTGGGCTTTTCGCTGAAATTTTTCCCGATATTGCGCAGCGCCATATACACGATATCCCTTGCATCGAGCGGCCTGATGGGCACCGCCGACAACTGGAAAACATGCTGATCGAGGTAAAAGGTTTCGCGTTTGCCCATCGACTCTTCAATCTTGAATTGCTTGTTTACATAGCTCAGGTGCGAAATCTCGAAAGTGGTTGCATTGAGGGCTTTGCTGATCTTAAGGGTAAATTCGCCTTCGGAGTTTGTAACCGTACCTATATCGGTTCCGGGTACCGAAACACTGGCAAATACAATTACCTCGCCGGTTTTTGAATCTTTCACGGTTCCTGTAACCGTATAGTATTTCTCGCTTTGTCCGTACGATCCGAAGAAGCCGAAAATGGCCAGCAGGAAGAGGCCTGTCCGCAGGATTTGATTTATCATTGGTTTCATGGCTCAGAGTATTTTGGTTGTTTCAGAATCATGTTTACAACCTTAAGATACCTGAGAAGCATTTTACCCTATGGATTTTAAATTTTTTTTCAACGAACTCATTCATCAGGGCTGTTCTCAGAATTCTTAACAACCATATCCAGGCACAATTAGTAATTGAGGGCTATTAAATATGGCTGCATTACCAGAAAATAATGCTGAGGTACTTTCAGTTGCCAAAACGCATTGCCGTTATCTTTGCAAACCATTTCCGATAAGTTATGACCGACGCTCATACAGGTTCTTCTCCATCGTCGAATAAGAACCTTCTGCTGTTTATTATTACCATCACCTCATTCATTAACCCGTTCATGGGAGCAGCGGTAAACATTGCCCTGCCCGATATGGCTGAGGAACTTGGCCTCAATGCCATTACGATGGGTTGGGTGACGATGTCGTTTTTGCTGGCCTCGGTGGCGGTGCTGCTGCCTATAGGCAAGATCGCGGATATTGCCGGGCGTAAAAAGCTGTTTATTATCGGGAATGTTATCGTTACGCTTGCTTCGGCATTTTGTGCCATCTCGCCAAATGCTTCCCTGCTCATTGCCTCACGCCTGCTCCAGGGTTTTGGTGGCGCCATGATGTTCGGTACCGGTACGGCCATGATTACCTCCGCCTTCCCGCCGCAGCAACGCGGCAGGGCGCTGGGTATTAATGTTTCGGCAGTTTATCTGGGGCTGACGTTAGCGCCGATTCTGGGAGGTTTCCTTACCGATCTGTTCGGATGGCGGAGCATATTCTGGCTTAATGTGCCTTTTGGCTTGTTTGTGATCCCCGCCACCATGTACGCTATTAAAACTGAATGGCACGAAGCCAAAGGCGAATCGTTCGATTACGGCGGCTCGGCCATTTATGTTGTGAGCATTGCCATGCTGATGTATGGCTTTTCAAAACTTCCCGGACCTGTTGCTGTAGCTCTCACTCTGGCAGGAATTGCTGGTTTGGCGTTGTTTGTCCGTAATGAGTTCAGGGTAGAATCGCCCATTATGGATATGAGGCTGTTTACCGGGAACAGGACTTTTGCCTTTTCCAATCTTGCAGCGCTCATCAATTATGCAGCTACCTATGCCGTTACATTTCTCCTGAGTCTTTATCTTCAATATATCAAAGGGATGAAACCCTCCGATGCCGGGATGCTGCTGGTAATGCAGCCCATACTCATGACCATCGTGGCCACTTTTTCGGGCCGCCTCTCCGACCGTATTGATCCCCGCATATTATCATCCACGGGTATGGGGATCATTGTTATCGGCCTGGCCATGCTGGCGTTTATCGGTGATAACACCTCGCATGCTTTCATCATCGCCAGCCTGGTGATACTTGGAGCCGGGTTTGGGTTGTTTTCGTCGCCCAACACCAATGCCGTGATGAGTTCGGTTGAAAAGCGGCAGCTCGGCGTGGCATCGGCAAGCATTGGCACCATGCGGCTGGCCGGACAAATGATGAGCATGGCCATTGCCACGCTTACGCTCCACATCTTCCTGGGAAGCAGTAAAATAGGCCCCGAGAACCACTTTTCATTCATCACGGCGGCACGCATTGTTTTTGCCATTTTTGCTGTTTTGTGCATCATCGGGGTATTTGCTTCACTGGCCAGGGGCAAAAAGAGTGTCGCGGATTAAGTGATTAACTGAATTTTTGCTTTCACCCACTCTTTTCTCTGCCTGAAGCCATTTTGTCGATACTATTTTTATTGGTTCGCAGTTATCAGAAGAGATCATATAAAGATAAATAGATATGAAGAAATTGGCAATTCTCACCCTGCTGGCAGTAACATTTTTTGTGGCTGCCTGCGAAAAGGACAATACCACAGGTTCATACACTCCGAACTGCGACGGCACAGCCAAATCGTATGCCACTGATGTTGCGCCCCTTATAAGCAGTTATTGCTCTGGATGCCATTCGGAATACTCCACCTATGCAAAGCTGTCGGCATCGGCGGGCAAAGTGCGCCGGGTGATTGTTGACGGCTCAATGCCGCAGGGTACAACCCTGAGCACCGCGCAAAAAGATGCCATCGTTTGCTGGATCGATAACGGCGCACTTAACAATTAAAACTTCATCCTTCGCCGGGCAACTCCAAACTTGAGTTTAACCTGCCAGGAGACGAAGTTGCCATGCTCGTTTTACCTTCATAAGGATGATTGAACACTGACACCAGGTTCCGGGATATTTCTACAACGGATACTGTTTCAGTCCCCGGCAATCAAACCTCATGCGACCGGTACCGACGCACGGTTTTACATTGGTTTGAGCGGTGATAAATTGCTCTAACATGGTTCCATATGGTTCTTGAAAAAACTCTGAACGGCATTCTAAATAACGAAATACGGATGGCCGGGAGTAACAAACCTGTGTTTCGATTGTTTCAATTGTAACCTTATTAACATTGAAGACCTATGTTCAAACCGATGATTCTTATTATAGTGCTTTCGTTCTCTTTTCTCACTGCCTGGACGCAGGATAAAACCGAAAGCAGGATTCCCCTTATCGGTGAAGAGGCGCCGGCATTCACGGCACAATCAACCAGGGGAGTCATACACTTTCCTTCCGATTACGGAAAAAAATGGAAAATACTCTTCAGCCATCCTGCCGATTTCACCCCTGTATGTACCTCCGAAATCCTTGAACTGGCGCTTATGGCAAAGCAGTTCCGTGAACTGGGCACCGAGCTGGCCGTGCTTTCAACCGATGATATTTCGTTGCATAAATCGTGGGAGCGATCCATGAATGAACTTATCCGGGCCGAAGATCCGGCTGTGAGCCTTGATTTCCCGCTGATTGACGACAGCAACACCGGTATAAGCCGCCTGTACGGGATGCTCAGCCCTACCATCGATATGCGTCACACGGTAAGAGGCGTTTTTATCATTGGCCCCGACAATAAAATTGAAACCATTCTCTTCTATCCTTCCAATGTCGGCCGCAACCTCGAGGAGATCAAACGCACGCTCATTGCCCTTCAAACAGCAAAAAACCATGCAGTGCTCACACCTGTGAACTGGAAACCCGGGGACGATGTGCTGCTGCCTTATCCCTATCCATATAACTATTACGACAGCGTAAACAGCAGCAGCGAAGGCTACCGCAATTTATCGTGGTACATGCTGTTTAAGAAGCTGCAGTAATTACCTGCGCTGTTATATTCCGAATTTTTGCAGTTCGGGCACATCGCCCGGACGTGCCGGTTTGCCGTTGCGCAGGCAAACGCCGGTAGTTTTGGCGGTAAGGATTAATTTTTCGTCAGGAAGGCGGATGATTTGCTGGCTGAAGACAATGCGCAGGTTGCCTTCGGGATAAACTTCCACGGTAACCTTAAATTGATCGCGGCTGCGCAGCGACAGTTTATAATCCATTTCTATCCGTGTCACCACCAGGTCAATTCCCCGGTTATGAAGGCCGGTCATATCGATGCCGCGTTCGTACATGAATTTATGCCGGGTATGCTCGAGGTAGTTGAGATACACTGAATTATTGACGATTCCCTGGAAATCAAGTTCGTAATCGCGCACTTCGAAGGGAAGGGAGAATATAGCCATTGAAAGTTCACTTTTAATTGAATGATTCTTTAAAGCTTACATTGAGTAAAAATAGAAAAAGCATTGACAGCTTTGAAAATGAGACTCAGTATAATAATACCCCCGACAGCTTATCACTACCGGGGGTTTTGGAAGAAATCACCGAAAGAATGCCGGGAAAGGCCTATGCCGCGTTCGCCTGTGCCGGTTCAGCGGGGGTAATACTGAAATCAACCAACAGACTGTCGCCGGCAACTGAAGTAATTATCTGCGCTTCGGGTGTCACATAGCCGGTCATATGGCAACTGATGCTTAATTGACCAACCGGCACATCTTCAAGCTGGTAATACCCATCTTCATCCGTGACGGTACTAATGTTAAGGGCAGGTATTTCAACCGTTACACCTTCAACTGGTAAACCTGTATCACTTGCAGTCACGGTTCCTGTAATCTCCGAAACCGAGGATTCCTCAGCCGATGCAGCGTTTTTCCTGCTATTTCCTCTTCGGAGAGTCATATACTCCCTGTATAGATCAGGATCGGAATCTCTCCTGATTACCACAAGCTGGTCAATCTCGTCCCTCAACAGAAAAACACACTGGGTGAACAAAGATTTGAGCTCTTTCCAGTTTGTTTTGCGGTCGCTGAGCTGAAAACCAGTCTCATGCAAGGTATTGCCAAATTCTTCGGCTGCTACCCTGAAAGACGACAGCTCTGATTCCGCAAGGCCGAGTTCGGTTGCCAAACTCTGATAGTTTTGAAGTTCATTGGCGACGAACAAGGCGTTTTCGTAAACGGTATGAGCAGTAGCACGCAGAGAAAGACGCTTATATGTCCTCATCTGGCTGATCAGCGCCTCATTTTTATTACGGCGTGCAATGAGAATCCCAAATCCAGCCATACGGCTGAGCAGGGTGCGGAGGATTTTCTCGCTTTCGATCTTCGGACTGTACACATTGGATACAGGCTGCGAAAGCGCAGAAACAAGGTTTGTAATTCGGTCAATATTCCCGGTAAAGGTATCCTTCACCGCTTGTGCCTGTGGCTTTTCTTCGAAAAGGACAGGATGGTTATCGAGAACACGGTTGATAGCCATCAGCTTATGCAACCGCTGTACGTAACGTTTCATGCGTAAATTATTTTATGTAAGTTTAAAGTGAACGAGCGCCTGAAAGACTGCTCAGGCTGCAGGCCGGAGGTGGTTTTCACAGGGTGGCGACGGGCCTGCCGATGGTTTACCCAACAGCCTGAACGTATAGTTACGCTGATCAGGGATATAATGATAATCGGGTTTGAACTCCCGCAAACGCCAGAATAATCGCCTGACGATCTTTTTTGGTATTGCATCGGGACAATAATAAGTAAACAACTCGTCGAGATCAATCAGCTTAAAATACCCCCTATCCTTCTCAATTCGCCTAATCACCAATACTAAATCCCTCTCATCCGGGAAAAACAACTTTCGCTTTCCCCTGGATACGTATGCGGCCGAACCTGCCGCACTTGAAACATATTCAATATCATCGTAGTAATATTCAGAGTTGCTTATTGTATCAGCAAACCCGGCAATATTTGCGATCATCCTTTGGTAAATCAATACAAAACTGTCTTTGATTCTGACAATAACACTTTTTGCCTTGTCGAACAGGCTTGAAGCCGGAACAAAAGCATCGGCTTCATGTACAATTGTATGCGCATTATGAACAAAAGAGCCGGTCCCTGAAACAGGGCTGCTGAACTCAGGATCTGAGAAACTTGTGCCGATGACAAAGCTGTCGGTTTCAAATTCAAATGTGTTGGTTTTCGAAACAAAGCGACTCACCACCTTGTCAAACCTGCTTGTACCATTATCAGGAACCTCGGTACCGCTGACGAATGCAGCGGTTTTTACAGCAAAAATTCCTGCACCCGAAACAGGGGCGTTGGCCGCCGAAACAATGATGTTTGCTTCACCTGCAAAAGCGTTGGCCGGCAAAACAGGGGTGTCGGCACTCGTGACGATGTGTGGCGCCTCAATAACAAAACCGTTGGTCGATTCGACAGGGGTAGATGGCAGGCTGTCAACAGTTATTTTTAATAAACCGGCATTGCCGTTACAGCCATCAGGGCAGTTTTCCCAACGCATCCTTTTAGCTGTTTTTGTTGCTAAAACGTTATCCGCCTTACTCCCCTGTGCAGAAAGCTTTACCCGCACTCGTTTCAGAGTTGTCAACAGATGTTTTATTTGTGCCGGTAATTCTTTCATCAGAGAATGATTGTTCTTTCTTTGATCATAAAGACGGAAATTCATGACAACTGATGAAACTTATGTTTACAAAAGAGCTAAAACTGATATATGCAATGCCTGATACTCAAAAAGAATCCCTAAATAACATATTGATAACCTTTAAACATGGTGCAAACACAACGATACCAAAATATCATCACTGTCATTATATTATGGGGAGATGAATACCGAAAAATTTATACAGAGGTGGATTCCTAAACTATCAGCCAAAGTCATTCGGCTATAAGATGACACATCCGGGACAACCATCACAAGCAACTTAGCTGTATTAAGCGCAATCATCCTAAACTCTTGAGAATTAATAATAGTTATTGGCAATAATTTTCAATCCTCTTTTATAACAATGTGTAAAAATATTTTATCGAGTATGAGCAACTTTTAAATAATTGAGTAGATAATTTTACGCGTTTTTTATTACTTTAGCACGGAAGATTATATATCGACACTTTTCGGATGAAATATGTGTCATGAATTTGGGTATTTAATAATGAGAAGAAATGCAAGAACCTATTCCACTTTCTAAACTCGCTCAACAGCCTCTTGAAGATCTTTTACTGATGATAAGCATGAAAGCCGAAGACATTGATCTGGCTGAGAGGGCTTTCATAGCATTCAATCGCAGATTTGAAGAACCGTTCTATAACTACTGCCTACGTTCTTGTCAAAGACTAAATCATTATTACGACAATCCGGCTCTTACCGTCTTCAACAATGTAATGTATAAGGTTTATATGAAGGCTGGTAGTCTGCTGAAAATTGAGAATGCGGCATCTGAAGAGGAAAAGTACTATATTATGCTTGGATGGCTTGAAAGAACTGCATCCAACGATATCATTGACTTATACGATGAAAATAAGGAATACAAGGAAACATTCGAACTGGAAGATAATGATGATAAACTGAACAGCATGGTTGATAAATGGCGCAGATCGCAATCAGGCAGTTATGTTTCATCCCCCGAAATGAACCTGATACGCAGCGCTTTAGAGCAGTTGAGCGAAAGGGAACAACATATTTACCTGGCTTTGCTCGAATTGAGTGAAAAGAACAAGTATCTGCCTAAAGAAGAAGTGAAGCGACTGGCCGATTTTTACAACACAACCAATGATAATGTATATCATATCAGGCTTCGGACCGACAGAAAGATAAAGGAATACATTGATAAACACACTAAACCCACAGGCGATGGACCTTATAGATTTATCCCCGGAAGAAGAGAAGACTGAGAAAAAGGTAAAAGAATACCTTCGTTCGCAGGGTTACCTGCCACCGCAAGATATTGAGGATGTAATAGCCTTTGAGCAAAACAACCCGCATATTCCACTGCCTCCCGGCACCAGCGATCCGCTGGCGATCATCAGGAATGGAATACAAAAACCGGTCAGAAAACTGGTCATTCGCGTTGAAACTTCTGAGAGCCCTACAGGCATTCAAAATCTGGCAGCCCGTCATGGCGACAAGCTTACACCCGACATTCTGAAACAGATGGATGAAGACGAAGCCCGGGATGAGAAGAAAGAATAAAGTCAAACTTTAGCTTAAAAATATTTCGTTCCGGTAAATCAGCAATATAACTCATGGGCACTTACGACATACCAAGGCAAAGGATGGAGGAGATATCAGACCTTGCTGAGTACTTGGCCGAAAAATATTGCGGTTCGTCGCCTGTCATCGTACCTCAGCAAATTGCTGAAGCATCAGAGATTAAGTTTACAACGGGTAATTACAAAAATGCGTTTGACGGACTGACCCGTTACAGGAATAACAAATTTCGCATCTTCATCAACCTGCGCGAGACCGACAACCTGTTTACTCCAAGGGTAAGGTTTTCATTCGGCCATGAGCTTGGACATTGTAAAATGGATTGGCACCGCAACGCGATGATGCAGCCGGGAGTTCGCCCCCATGCTTCCTTTTTGGATTATTGTTTCGACAGTGAAGAGGAACGCGAAGCTGAATTTTTTTCATCATGCCTTCTGTTGCCGGAGAGCAGGGTGAGAAAAGACATTTTCAGGAAGCCTTTTGAGTACAGGCTTGTTGACGAACTGAGGTTAAAATACAATGTAAGTATTACGGCTGTCCTGCTGAGGTTGATGGCACTCGATATGCGGCCGTTTATGATCGTTTGCACCCGCAATGGGAAAATAGCCTGGCAACGATGCAGCCATGATTTTCCTTTTTACAGAATCATGCGTGGTTTGAATGATGCAGTACCTGTTGATACCGCCGCAGGCGAGTATTTTGCTGATGGTTCAAAGTACAGTAAAACCCAGGATGTGTTTGCCGAAGATTGGTTCCAGCTTTATTCTGCCGAAGATCGCCGCCGCAAATTTCATGAGCACTGTGTTTACTATGAACCGCTAAACCAGGTGATGAGTATTTTGTGGGAAGATTGAGAGGATACTGAAATCCTTTCGCATGATTATTTAACAAGCACAAAATGAAATTAACAGAATAAAGATGCAACTGCATAAAAAAAGCGACCCCGGATAACCGGGGCCACTTTAAATGTTTTCACAACGGAATAATCCTTATTGTGATTTGCTTTCAAATTGTAGCACAAATATAATTCAATAAACACAAAATTATACATTGATATGAAAAAAATTTTAGGACTTGATCTAGGAACCAACAGTATTGGGTGGGCGTTGATTGAAACTGAAGAAAATGGAAATCCTATTCGAATCATTGCTTTGGGTGCTAGAATAATTCCGCTTGATTCGGATGAACGCGATCAATTTCAAAAAGGACAAGCGATTTCAAAAAATAAAGACAGGACAACAGCGCGTACTCAGCGAAAAGGTTATGACCGGAAACAGCTCAGAAAAAGCAGTCTAAAAAGAGTACTTCAAAAATATGGCATGAGCTTTTCTCCCGAGTTGTTAAATCTCCCGATGGTTGATTTATGGAAATTGCGGGCAGATGCTGCCAATCCCAATACGAATATTACTGCAGAGCAATTAGGAAGAATATTATACATGCTCAATCAGAAGCGTGGATATAAATCTGCAAGAAGCGAAGCAAATGTTGACAAAAAAGATACAGAATATGTCGAGCAGGTAAAAAGTCGCTATACTGAAATTAAAGAAAAAGGACAAACAGCGGGACAGTTCTTTGCCCAAAATTTAACAGCCGCACATAACAACAAACAATATTACAGGGTAAAGGAAAAAGTATTACCAAGAGAAGCATACGAAGAAGAATTTGATACCATCATTTTAGCTCAAAAAGACAAATTCAACTTTTTAACTAACGAGGTAATTGATGAAATACGCAATCATATCATTTATTTCCAACGTAAGTTAAAGTCTCAAAAGGGTTTAGTTGCAATTTGCGAATTTGAGGGCTTTGAAACAAATGTTTTCAATAAAACAAATAATAAAGAAGAAATAAAATTTGTTGGTCCGCATGTCGCACCAAAAACTTCACCGCTAAATCAAATTTGTAAGATCTGGGAAACAGTTAATAACATCACATTTAAACGTAAAAATCCTGAAGGGTCAAAATACAAATGGAGCGATTGGACACCTAATCTTGAAGAAAAACAAAAAATTGCAGATTATTTGAGTACCAATGCCAATATCTCTCTATCAGATTTGTTGAAATTGTTAGACCTCAAGAAGGAAGATGTGTATGCCAATAAGCAACTTTTAAAAGGATTGCAAGGCAATTTAACTTTTAGCATGTTAGCAGAAATTTTGGGTAACGAAAGCAAATGTCTAAGTTTCAATCTTGAAATTGAGCCTACTGGCGAGACAGCTTTACTAATTGATAAAAAATCGGGAGAGATTTTGTCTGAAAATAAAAGATTAATAGTAAAAGATTCTATTGAGCAACAACCCTTATACCAGCTATGGCATACTATATACTCAATCAAAGATTTGACTGAATGCAAAAATGCTTTGGTAAAAAGGTTTGGGTTTACAATAGAAATAGCTGAAAAACTTTCGAAAATTGATTTTAACAAACAAGCCTATTCAAACAAATCACATAAGGCTATCCGGAAAATACTACCTTATCTTATGCAAGGTTTTGATTATTCTCAGTCATGTAGCCTGGCTGGTTATAACCATTCAAATAGCCTTACCAAAGAAGAGCGTGACAAGAGCATAACATATGAGCAGTTAAAATTGTTGCCTAAGAACAGTTTACGACAACCGGTAGTCGAAAAAATCCTTAATCAAATGATAAATGTGGTGAATGCCATAATTGAAAAGTATGGCAAACCTCATGAAATACGCGTTGAGCTTGCTCGTGAACTTAAGCAAAGCAAGGACGAAAGAAATGAAACAGATAAACAGAATTCAGCAAATAAGAAAATAAATGAGGAAATAATAAAAAGGCTACAAGAACTGGGGCTTCCTACTACAAAAAGGTTTATCCAGAAATACAAATTCATATTCCCGACAAGAGATAAAAAAATAACAGAAGCACAAGTTGTTAACCAATGCATTTATTGCGGACAAACTTTCAACTTAACCGAAGCACTTGCCGGCGATAATTTCGATGTTGACCATATTATACCGCAAGCCCTTTTGTTTGACGATTCGCAAACGAATAAGGTTTTGGTTCACAGGAATTGCAATTCAACCAAATTGAACAAAACTGCCTATGATTTTATTGCTGGTAAAGGTGAGGATGCATTGAATGAATATCTTACAAGAGTTGATGATTGGTATAAAAAAGGGGTTATTTCTTATGGTAAAATGACGAGGCTTAAAGCTTCTTATGAGCAATATCTTGAACGTAAAAAGCATAAAAAAGAAACAGAAGCCGATAAAAAGTTATGGGAAAGTTTTATTGACAGGCAACTAAGAGAAACTGCATATATTTCAAGAAAAGCAAGACAAATATTACAGCGAGTTTGTAATAATGTTACATCAACTGAAGGAACTGTAACAGCAAAGTTGCGTGAACTCTGGGGCTGGGATGATGTGCTTATGAACTTGCAGATGGATAAATATCGGGATTTAGGACAAACGGAAATAAAAGAATGGACAAGCGAACACGGACGCAGAAAACACGCGAAAGAAGAAATCACAAATTGGACAAAACGTGATGACCATCGCCACCATGCAATAGATGCTATAGTGATAGCTTGTACAAAACAAGGATATATTCAAAGGATAAACACTTTAAACTCAAGCGACGTCAGAAATGAGATGAATAAAGAAGTTGAAGAAGCGAAGATTAAATATAACGAAAAGCTTTCATTATTGGAAAAATACCTTGTAAGTCAACGACCTGAAGGTTTTGATACAAAATATATCGAAAAAGCTGCCGACGAAATATTGATATCCTTTAAATCAGGAAAGAAGGTTTCAACATCTAGCAAGTTGAAAGCAACAGGCCAGAATAAAGAAAAGGGAGTTATTGTTCCCAGGGGAGCATTACACGAACAATCGGTTTATGGAAAAATTAAGGTGTCTGATACTGAAAAACCAATAAAATATCTATTTGAGAATTCAGAAAAAATTATCAACCAATTAATTAGGAAGAAAGTTCAAATACGAATTTCCGAGCATGATAATGATATTAAAAAAGCCATCAGTTCACTGAAAAAGAACCCAATTTTTATTGACGCCGACAATAGTTGTCCTTTAGAAAAAGCCTTATGCTATAAGGAAGTGAGTGTTTTGAAATATAAAATTCAGGATTTGACAGAAAAGGACATTCCTGACATAGTTGATAAAAAAGTTAAAGCAATAGTTGAACAACGTTTAAATCAATTCAATGGCAATGCTAAAGAAGCCTTCAAAAATACTGTATGGTATAATGAGCAACAGCAAATCCCTATTCGCACAGTCAGGCTTTTTGCTCGTCCATTGGCAGAAGCTTTGGTAAGTATAAAAAAGGATGAAAAAGGCAATGATATTGGATTTGCAATACCAGGTAATAACCATCATGTTGCTATTTATCAAGACATGGAGAACAATTTTTCGCAGCATTCATGTACTTTATGGCATGCGGTTGAGAGAAAAAAATATGGATTACCCGTTGTAATTCGCGACACCAATCAAGTGTGGAATGATGTTATTGACAAGGCCCTACCTCAATCCTTTATCAACCAACTTCCCGCTGACAAATTACAATTAGTTTATTCCATGCAACAAAACGAGATGTATGTTTTAGGGATGACACATGATGAATTTAATCAGGCTTCAGAAAACAACAATAAATATCTGATTAGTAAACACTTATATCTTGTATGGAGTGTTGGTGACAATCAATATTGGTTTAGACATCATTTGGAGACAAAAAATACAGATTTAAAAAAGACAGAAGGTGCGAAAGAGAGCAAGCGCTACCTTCTGTTTAAAAGCGTTGGAGCCTTTTTAGCACAACACCCAATCAAAGTTCGCATCAATCATTTGGGAGAAATAACAAAAATCGGGGAATAAAATTAGAAGAATGCAATTTTCTTTAGGCAGCATTTACCATATATACAATCAAGGCAATAACAGGCAAAAGATATTCTTTACAATTGAGAATTATGAATTCTTTATAAGGAAGGTTCGGATACATTTGCTGCCTTATGCTGACATCTTAGCCTGGTGCCTGATGCCAAACCATTTCCACATCATGGTTGAGGTGAAGGAGGTCGTCCTGCCCGCGCCTGCGCCTGCTCACGGGGTGGCTGCGCTGCACTCCCCCGTTAGTCGGAGTGCGACTGCAAGTCGCGCCCCGACTAAGCCGGGCGCCCCAACTAAGCCGCCCCCCGCTAATGATGAGATTGATCTGAACCATTCTATCGGAATAATGCTTGCCTCATACACACGTGCAATCAATAAGCAGGAAAACACCACTGGTTCCCTGTTCCGACAAAAAACAAAAGCAATATGCCTGAATGAACAACAGGGTGTATCCTCAAATTGGTATATGGAATACGGGGTTACTTTTCTAAAACTTTCAATCCCCGAATGGCAATATCCCCAGGTATGCTTCAACTATATTCATAATAACCCGGTGAAGGCCGGGCTGGTCGCTGACGCCAGGCACTGGCGGTATTCTTCTCTTAACGAAATCATCAATAAAAGCCCGGATTCATTGGTCAACTTAGACCGAGTTCATGCACTGGGTTTAAATTTCATTTAGCCCCCATGTTTTGCCTTTATATAATTAAGTATGATAAAACGAACGCTTTATTTCGGAAACCCTGCTTACCTGAACCTGAATAACAAGCTGTTGGTCTTCAGGTTGCCTGAAGTTGAGAAAAACAAAGAACTCCCTGAGAGTTTTAAAAAAGATTCGATAACGAGCATCGCCATTGAAGACATTGGCGTGATAGTGCTTGATCACCAGCAGATAACCATTACCCAGGGATTATTAGCTGCCTTGCTTGAAAACAATGTCGCCATCATTACCTGCGATGCATCGCATATTCCAGCAGGTCTAATGCTGCCGCTCGAAAGCCATAACATTCAGCATGAGAGGTTTTTAAACCAGCTTGAATCGTCGGTACCCCTCAGGAAGCAGCTCTGGCAGCAAACCATTATCCAGAAAATATTAAACCAGGGCGCCGTGCTTTCAATGCAGGGAAAGGACAAGCAAAAGATGACCTATTGGGCAAAAAGGGTGAGATCAGGCGATCCGGATAACTGTGAGGGAAAAGCAGCATTACACTATTGGAGCAATTTGTTCCCAGAATCACTCTATTTCAGTCGCGACCGCGACGGTGACCCGCCAAACAACCTGCTTAACTACGGCTATGCAATTTTACGCGCTATAACTGCCCGTTGTCTTGTGGGTTCGGGTTTATTGCCAACACTGGGCATTCATCACAGTAACAAATACAACGCCTATTGCCTGGCCGACGATATTATGGAGCCCTACCGCCCCTATGTTGACATGATTGTGCTGGAGATTGTAAAAAGCGGCCATGAATACACAGAGTTGAACACCGATTTAAAACGTATACTGCTTGGCATCCCTGCGATAGATGTCATAATAGAAAATGAACGCAGCCCGCTGATGATTGCCATGCAGCGCACATCTGCATCGCTGGCCCGGTGTTTTGAAGGAAACGCCAGGAAAATTATTTATCCTGAGCTTGATTGATTTACTGCCTGACACATGGAATTCGCTGAAAGGCTAAACGAATACAGAATCATGTGGGTACTGGTGTTTTTTGACCTTCCGGTAATAACCCCGAAGGAAAGGAAAATTGCAGCCCGGTTCCGGAAGGAGATAATGGCTGACGGTTTCGGTATGTTCCAGTTTTCAATTTACCTGCGGCATTGTCCAAGCCGCGAAAATGCCGATGTTCATATAAGGCGGGTAAAAAATATCCTGCCCGAAAAGGGCAATATTGGTATCCTGTGCATCACCGATAAGCAGTTCGGTATGATGGAAATATATTATGGAAAGAAAGAGGCAGTGAAGAAAGAAGTGCCCCAGCAATTAGAACTCTTTTAATACATGCATTAACAGAAAAAATCCCTCTGTCGTTAATTGACAGAGGGATTCAGATACCAAATTTTTCTTTGCATAAATTTTAGTCTTTGCTTAGAGCCGCAACTCTTCCAATCGAGGTAGGTTGTGGTATCTATGTCAAAGATACAATCTGAAAGCAAATCACAACGGATTAACCGGCTTGCTTTTCACGCTGAGCGAAAGCGCTGTGTTCGGTAACCTTGATGAAACAAGCGATACAAATCTATACGATATCATGTCGAGACTTTACCAGCTCAAAGCCGATTATGACAGCCAACTCGAAAAAATGAAACAGAAATGATAAATATCAGGACATACAAACAATATTGGGATGCGATTAAAGCCCGCATGTTTTCAACGCTTAATCTCGATGTTACAGCCGTTTTTGTCAGAACTGAAGCCGAATTAGCCAAAAAAATCAAGGAGATCGTTGAAGGCGGCCTGGTAATGGTTGTCGTTATTCCCGGCAGCGATACTAATCCTGTTGATTACGACAATGTAAAGGAGCGCGATACCTGCATCATTTATACAATGAGAAAGGTAAATCATATAAACATGACGGATGACGACATACTGGATGCCATGGAGC
>JAKLFM010000180.1 GCA_022711175.1 Bacteroidota bacterium
TGTGTAGCAATACACAGCAACGACTAATTTCCATGCGTTGCTCAAATCTATCATGCCTTGTATTGCGTGAAAATACCTCCGGCTTAGAACTGCAATGTATTTTTCGAAAGCCTTGATTTTTTCTTTGTTACTTTCTTTTGCATCAAGGCAAAAGAAAGTAAGATAAAAAAATACTTAATCCTGTAGGATTGAATGGTGGAATATACTGTTAATGACAACATAACTATGACTAACGAAGAACCTGTAAAACTCACTCATTATTCGCACGGTATGGGTTGCGGCTGCAAAATGCGTCCCCAGTACCTCGAAAAAATATTACAATCCCTGCCTGTTCCATCCGACGAACGAATCCTTGTAGGGAACGGCAGCAGCGACGATGCCGCCGTTTATCGAATCAACAACAGCCAGGCGGTTGTCCAGACCATCGACTTCTTCACACCCATTGTTGATGATCCGTATGATTTTGGCGCCATTGCAGCCACCAACGCTATCAGCGATATTTATGCCATGGGAGCAACACCCTTGTTTGCGCTGAATGTTGTGGCGTTTCCCACAAAAACTCTTTCGCAGGAAATACTAAAAGAGATACTG
>JAKLFM010000181.1 GCA_022711175.1 Bacteroidota bacterium
TTGAAGCATGTCGGGAGGAAATTGAAACACTAGTACAACTATCCTCCGTTGAAGAATTCTTTAATCACAAAGAGTGTCCATACTGGTTGTATTGGTACTCATACAATGTTCTTAAAAGCCGTTGGCCTGAAGCCGAAGAGTTCATTAAACAGGATCCTGAATGGGCTTATCGGTATAGTTTGAATGTCATTGAAGGTCGTTGGCCTGAAGCCGAAGAGTTCATTAAACAGGATCCTGAATGTGCTTATTGGTATAGCTTGTTTGTCATTGAAGGACGTTGGACTGAAGCTGAAGAGTTCATTAAACAGGATCCTGAATGGGCTTATCGGTATAGTTTGAATGTCCTTAAAGGTCGTTGGCCTGAAGCAGAAGAGGTTATTAAACAGGATCCTGAATGTGCTTATTGGTATAGCTTGTATGTCATTGAAGGACGTTTGCCTGAAGCCGAAGAGTTCATTAAACAGGATCCTAAATGGGCTTATCGGTATAGTTTCAATGTTATTAAAGGTCGTTGGTCTGAAGCCGAAGTGTTCATTAAACAGGATCCTGAATGGGCTTGTTGGTATAGTTTGAATGTCATTAAAGGT
>JAKLFM010000182.1 GCA_022711175.1 Bacteroidota bacterium
TTTCTACACCAACCTTGACGACACAGTCAACGAGTACATGGAGAAGATCAATGCAATTACCGGCCGTACCTACAAGCCCTTCACCTACTACGGCGCACCCGATGCAGAGAACATCATAATTGCAATGGGCTCCGTGACGGAAACCATAAAGGAGGTTATCGATTACCTCGCAGAGACAAAGGGAGAAAAACTCGGTCTCATAAGTGTCCATCTTTACAGGCCCTTCTCAGCAAAATACCTGTTCAACGTCCTGCCGAAGAGTGTGAAGCGCATAACCGTTCTCGACCGCACCAAGGAACCGGGAGCCAACGGTGATCCCCTATACCTCGATGTCAAGGAAATATTCTATGATCAGAAGATGCAGCCTGTCATCCTTGGCGGACGCTACGGCCTAAGCTCCAAGGATACCACTCCTTCACAGATGATCTCGGTATTCGAGAACATGAAGAAGGCTGCGCCTATGAACCAGTTCACAGTCGGTATCGTTGATGACGTGACGTTCAGGTCGCTTCCGCAGCTTCCCGAGATCAACGTGAGCCATAAGGGCACATATTCCGCCAAGTTTTACGGCATCGGATCTGACA
>JAKLFM010000183.1 GCA_022711175.1 Bacteroidota bacterium
TGACAGACCAATTAATAATATCAAAATTCAAATCACTTAATTTCACCCAACGGGTTAAATTAACAATTTCATTCATATTATTTTGTGCTATATAGTACAATGAATTACATTTGCAATCACAATTCGGGATGTAGAGCAGCCTGGTAGCTTACTAGCATGGGGTGCTAGGGGTCGCTGGTTCGAATCCAGTCATCCCGACGATACAAATCCTTTGAGAAATACTCAAGGGATTTTTATTTTATATAAATTAGTAATAAACGAACGATATTTCTGCAAAATAATAATTTGAAATTTTTAATACTAATTGATGTTTTTTACAATAAGTAAATCAACTATTCAATATACATTTCAACTTTATTTTGAAAATAATTAAAAAAATATCAAAAAAAATGTTGTTATTTAAAATATTATGTTAAATTTGAGTCCCCTTAAATCTATTATTAACCTAAATTTAGCACTATGGCGACTCTTTATGAATCCATTGAAAACGAGAAAATTTCTTCTCTCGTGTTTCCTAAGTCTGATGTATTAAGTAAAAATGAAGCAATTCTTCAACGTATTTCCGAGTTGAAATTAGCT
>JAKLFM010000184.1 GCA_022711175.1 Bacteroidota bacterium
TGGTGGATACAAGTCTCCCCGGGGTAAAAAACAATCCGTTGAAGGATGTAAGGATAAGACAGGCACTGAGTTATGGTTTCGACCGCAGGAAGATGATGCGATACCTGAGAAACAATATCGGCATACCCGGCACTGCAGGCATGGTTCCACCCGGACTGCCTTGGTTTGACAATGCTGCAATCTCTGGTTATGATTATGATCCTGAGAAAGTTAAGCAGCTGCTGGCTGAGGCAGGTTACCCTGCCGGAAAAGGCTTACCCGCTATCACAATCACAACCAATGCCTCCTATCTCGACCTATGCAAATACATACAAAGTCAGCTCAATGAAGCCGGTTTTGAAATAAAAATTGATGTAACTCCGCCCGGAACACTCAGGGATATGATCGCCCAGTCGAAAGTGAACTTTTTCAGGGGATCGTGGATCGCCGATTATCCTGATCCTGAGAACTATCTCTCGCTTTTTCTTTCACAGAACTTCTGTCCCAAAGGACCAAACTACACTCATTTCGCCAGCCGCGAGTATGACAGGCTTTACATAGCGGCAGCACTGGAAAAAAACGATTCGTTGCGCGGACT
>JAKLFM010000185.1 GCA_022711175.1 Bacteroidota bacterium
GTTTATTCACAGTTAATCCCTTAATATTCATCCCAAAGGGGTAATAACTGTCGATCTGCCGGGTGGTTACCACCCCATTATTCAGGTAATAGGCTACTCTTACATTGCCCAGGTGGTCTTTAATATAGTTCTCAGCAAACCATGTGCCGTTGGTGTTATACACAATACGCCCTTCACCAAAATTAACCCAGGCAGGGGTGCCATTCTCATACGCAAAGTTACTTACAAAATCAGTGGTTTTATCCAGGGTGCCGTTGACCGTGTATAACTGGCGCAATTTATTACCCGCAGCATCGTACTGGTAATCTATCTTCATACTCGATCCCCCGCTGGCGCGGATTTGCAATCCGTGCCGATTCCAACTTTGCCTTACAATCACATACATCAGATAACAAATATATCTTACATACCTTTATTACCTCCGTTGCCGCGTGAACTTTTCTCACCGAAGGTATTCCTTTCGCCCAGTATGAATAAATTCACACAATCATATTATCCGACAAGCCATGCCCTCCGATGCGAAGCTAACAAAACAAACTCCTCCAGTATATATATATTATAATTGCAATTCATTTTC
>JAKLFM010000186.1 GCA_022711175.1 Bacteroidota bacterium
CTATTTCGATTAATTTGAAAAGATTAAATACAGGCAGCACATAATACCAAAATACAATGGGGTGATTATTAGCGGGATGAACGGGTTATATTCCGATAGTATCAGGACTGTGCAAGCGAAGGAACAAAGCTTGCCCCCGCTGGCGCGGATTTGTAATCCGTGCCAGCGTAACAGATATCGAAATGTAATCCGTACCTATTTGAACAAAATATAAATGCAACCGCCCGGCCTGATTTCTCCTGCCGGGCGGTTTGCGGTATTGGATGCTTCAGAAAATTACTTGCATTGCATAAAAAAGTCGGCGGGCAGTTGGCTGCGATCGAGTTTATCACCGCTCTTGTATGTATCGGAATTAAAAGGTTGTTCTTTGGGCTGTTCAACCGTAGTCGAAATCACTTTAAACTCGGTGCGACGGTTAGCCTGGTGTTCGGCTTCGGTACATTTTACACCGTCGGCGCAGCGGTTGGTAAGCTGGTACTCGCCGTAGCCTTTTGCGGTGATGCGTGCAGCGTCAATGCCCTGGGCTACAATGTACTTCACAGCCGATTCGGCCCTGCGCTGCGACAGCTTATCGT
>JAKLFM010000187.1 GCA_022711175.1 Bacteroidota bacterium
GATGTTGTGCCAGTCGGTCTGGTCTTTGCGGTTGCCGCTTTTGTCGGTGTAAACGTCGTCGGTTGCAAAGCGGAAGTTTGCCACTTTGGTGCCGTTTTCAAGTGTGCGGATCTCGGGATCCTGGCCGAGGCGGCCAATGAGCTGGATGGAATTGCGGATTGTGTTCATGGTGTGTTTGAGTTTAAAGTTTGAGGTTTGATGTTTAATGTTCTGTTTAAAGGCTAAATGTCGATTAACAAATGATAATTTTTGAAGTGTTTAGGGTTGAGGGAGAGCGGCAAGCCTCAGACTATATGGTTTGCTGTCGGATTTGTGCTGTGGACACACTTTTAACGAAAATGGCAACCAGCTCAGACGCTTCTTTCAGCATTTCATCTAACCTGCTCTCTGGTTGGAAAAGCCTGGCCCTGGATATGATTTTCAGACAAACCTGGCTTTCTCTGAGCTCTTTCAACACAACTTTCATCTTGTGAATGAAATCCTTGCGTGACTCACCACTCTGAGATTCACCATAATTCAATGCTGCAGAAGTTCCCGACCCCATCAACTGATCTGATAAATGAAATCCTG
>JAKLFM010000188.1 GCA_022711175.1 Bacteroidota bacterium
TTGATGGCATGAGAGGCCGGAATGCATTGCGGTACACTTCGGATCCCTGCACGCTCAGGGCGCCTGTTGTTGACCCGTGGTAGGCATTCCGGAAATATATGATCTCGTGTCTCCCGGTATACCGTTTTGCCAGTTTGAGCGCTCCTTCGATGGCCTCGCTTCCCGAGTTGACGAAGAATACTGACTCCAGCGATGGCGGCAGCAGTGAGGCAAGCCGTGTTGCATACTGCACCTGCGGGCTCTGTATAATTTCGCCATAGACCATCAGGTGCATATACCTGCCGGCCTGTTCATTCAGTGCGCCCATCACAGCCGGATGGCGATGCCCGGTATTGCTTACCGAGACTCCGGAGATAAGATCCAGGTAGTCCCTCCCTTGACTGTCGTATAAAAATGAACCTTCCGCCCTCTCGACTTCAAGCATCAGGGGTGCGGGAGAGGTTTGTCCGATATGTTCAAGGAAAAGTTGCCTCTGTGAAGGCATCAGCGTTGCATTATGTTGATATAGTTCATTATCCCGTCACGGTATGATTTGCCGACGGGCAGGATCTTGGGGGTGTTCCCGAC
>JAKLFM010000189.1 GCA_022711175.1 Bacteroidota bacterium
GAAGTGCTGAAAGTAGGGGTGGTGCAATACACATACAAGGTACTGCTGGCGATCATTCTTACGCCGCTTGTATACCTTGTGCATTATATTATCGACCGTTATCTTGGGAAAGATGAATCGCAGGAATTAATTGGCGAAGCTGACGGGAATTGGTAGTGCAATTTCGCGTAAATCTATCTCACTATTGTAACCATTCCCCTTACAGGGCTTTTCTGTTCTGACTGATAGCCGTCTTCGGCCCGGAATTCGATCAGGTAACTATAAACTCCGGCATCGCATTGATGTCCTCCCAATCTTCCATCCCAGTAGCCAAGCAGCGAATTGGTTTCAAAAACCAGTTGCCCCCAGCGGTTATAGATATGCATTCTGAATTCGACGATTTTTTCAGGATGAAAGGCAATTACGCGGAAAACTTCATTCTTTCCGTCAAGGTCGGGCGAAAAGGCGCTTGGTACGCCAAACAGTCCGGAGCATTTCACAATGGATACAGAATCGTTTTGAATACAACCATTTGTGTCGGTCACTGTTACCCAGTACAAACCTTCATCGATTGCCTTAAACGTTGC
>JAKLFM010000019.1 GCA_022711175.1 Bacteroidota bacterium
TGCCCTCGCTTCATAATCGCACAACGGGTTAACATAATTAATTAATTCTCTGGGCTTGATTCTAGTTATATCTGTAGAGTATTTAAATAAGGTTATCAGTATTCCAATAGTTTCTTCATCAATTGAATTCTCAAATGCTTTCATTAAAATATCTCTCAAATACTCTTTCCATGTAGATGCAATTGGTGCTGGTACACGCACTGTAGTAACAAATGTTTTATTAAGGAATTCATCAATAATTTCATTTTCATATTTTTTTTGAAAATTTGAATCTTTTTTAGCTTCTCCACATGCAGGAGCTGTTATATCAAAAAGTGATGTTAGATGTTTTTTATCGTAAGGAATTATTGTCCAAATATTCTTACCAGAATTGCCTTCGGGATTGTATGAAAAAAAAGTAAAAATCGAGCTCCAAACAGACATTAGTTTTTCTTTTGATGCTAGCCGATCCATATCATCAAAAACAATTATTAAATTTTGACATCTTAAATGATCAATAATTTCGTTGAATATACTTCTGAAACGAGATATAGAGGGATCATCTTCTATGATGTTTTCTTTTAGCGAAGATTTAATTTCTTTGCCTTCGAATATGTATAGCAGTTTAGAAACTCTTGTTAAAAATGAATCTTTAGATTCAGTATCATTAATGTAAGATCTAATCATGAAAAGAAAACCGAAAAGTGACAAGACTGATACACAAATTATTTTTGTCCACTCATACCAACATAATGATCCACCATATATATTTGAGAAAAACTCATAAAAAACCTTTAGCACAGAAAGTAATACAGGAATAGCAATAAAACATAAAAAATAGATCTTTACTTTAGGAAACTTCTCTTGAACAAGAGTTCTTTTCTTGGCTGTTAGTTCATCGTTTTTTTCTTTCCAATAATCTTCACCTCCATTCAACAAATCTTTCTTTAATTCATTCATTAATTCCTCAAGGAATGACCTACGCGTTATATCTTCTTGATGTGCCCATACATTATAGGTAAAGATGTGATGGTTTTTATTACCAGTTGCATCTTTACATGCCTCCCTAAGCTGTCCTTCTAATATGCCAATGACATTTGATTTTCCTGAGCCCCATTCTCCTTCAAGTCCAATGACTTTATTCTTTAGCTTATAGTTCTTATCTGTGATAATCTTTGTGAGCGCAGTAGCAACTGATTCATGAGGTTTATTTGCAAGATTATCCTCAATACCTGGTTTTGCATCTATATAATGATAATGTTGAGTTTTCTTAACCATAAAACTTGTATTTTTAAAGTAGTGCTTGTAAACTTTTCATTGAATATATCACTAAGGATTTTGATAATCTCCTTTGATACAATTTCTAAAATTGTCTGTGACTTATATTTGTTAAAATTATTGAAATATCTTTCTTTATATGCAAATATTCTTAATAAAATATTTCAACAATTTACATCCACATTCGTAACTGCGCCAGCCGGCACTTCACTCCAGGCAAACTCCCGTTTCGATGTTACGGGCCAATTTTTTAATAAATCTGGTCATTTCCATGCCGTCGGCAACATCGTGGTCCAGCAGGACGCTCATATTCAGCATCTCCCGTATCTGAAGCTGCTCATCTGCAACTGCCGGTTTTTTGATAATATCCCCGATGCCAAAACAAACAGGGTGGACGGAAATGGGCGTAAACCAGGCATTTACACCGCCAAGTCCGCCTATAGAAGTTATGGCGGCGTTTCCCATCCTGCGGTAGGCAAAATGCGGATGCCTTACCAGATACCTCCAGAACAGCCGCCGTATAAATCCCGGCAGCAGGTAATACAGTCGTTCGGCCCTGCCGGCTTTGCTGTGGAGCACAATATCCTTCGTAGTAAAGGATTGTGCTTTTGCCGCGCTGATTATTCCGGCTATTTCCTCAATGGATTTTTCATTCGCTTTCTCAATCACGAGGGGAACGGGCACTTTGCTGCCGTTTACCTGCTTTTCCACGGCAACCGACACATTTATATCGTCAAAAATCAACAGCTTGCGTTTTCCTCTCAGGTAGCCGGCGATGCACTCATGTTCCTTGAGTGTGATACTGATCACTTTGATGAGCCAGGCAAAGAATGAGATGGCCGCCTTTTGTTTCCTGTACTCTTTTATTTTGCTGCGACTCGCAGTAACATCAACCTCGATAAAAGCAGAAATGTGATGTTTCCTGAGGCCGATGTCGCATACATCCATTGTGGCAATGCGCGTTGCCGGGAAAGTTTCGGTTTTGAAATTTTTCATTAGTACTGACCTCTTGTATGTTTCAGACCCATCAGTGTATCATACAAAAGTAAGAAGAGTGCAAGGCAGAATGAATTTTGAGTTGGCAACTATTTGTTTCCAAGTTCGTAAACTCTTCTCTTCACCTCCTGCGCCCATTCCGCTGCCGTGCGCGTATGATCGAATTCCTGCCACGAAATTGGCTTACCAATGGTAACCCTCACTGTAGCATTCTGTTTCCTGAAAAACTCAGACGGCAACAGCGCCAGTTCCAGGTTTAGTTTTAACCCAACAGCCCGGCGAAGCAGGTTTACTGTGTAAAACAACAACGAATTACGCCCGTGAAAGTGGAAAGGCACAATATCGCGCTTACAGCTTACTGCCCTGGTAATGAAACTTTTCTGCCATGCACAATCCTGTACTTTGCCATGTTCCCTGCGCGAAACCATGCCTGATGGGAAATGGGTAATAGGCACTTCGGATGCATAAATGGCTTCAAGCGCCTGCACTGACTGCCTCGCCGTTTGGCCATATACATTTACCTGGGCAATGTAAGGACGCAGGTTCGGGATGAGCATAAAGGCGTCGTTGCCGATAGCGCGCAGGTCGCCGTATTTCTCAAGCACGATTTTGGTAAGCGTGAGCCCGTCGAGTATGCCAAAGGGATGGTTAGCCACAAAAAAGCAGTGGCCGTTTTCGGGCAGGTTTTCAAGCCCCTCGGCCTCTATGGTCAGATTGAGTTCTTGAATAACCTTACGGTGGAATTCAACACCATGGCAATCCTTGTATTTGGTAAGGATGCGGTTCATCTCCTCCTGTTTGATAATTCTTTCGAGCCATCGAACTATGAAAGGAGGCATCCTTCTGAGAAAATCGGACTTGCTTCCTCGTATGGATGCGTCGAGGTCAATATGTTTTGTGTGTTTATGAGTCATGAAGATTGTTTACCTGTGCATGGCATTTGTGCCGGGATTGAATCGTTCGAGGATAGAAGCATCATCAATTTCCTTTGAAAGGGAGTTGATCACCGTCATGGGTACATTCATCAGGTTAAGCACTAACAGCCCGTCGAGGGCATCGTTAAAGTCAGGGTCGAGGTTAAAGGCTACGATGCGGCCGCTGAGGCTGAGGTATTTTTTGAGCAGTACCGGCATTCCGCTGTCTTCGATCTCAACATCGCGGATATGCCTGTCGAATTTTCCAAGATCGCTGGCGCCTTCAATCAGAATTTCCTTGTCGATGCTGCCGGTGTCGGGAACAAACTCATGGCGTGGTTTCACATACCGGGCCATATCGTCATCGAAATAGTTCTTTTTGATGTATTCGATCATGAGGCTGCGCGAGAAGTCGCTGAACTTGTTGCTGATGCTCACCGGACCGATGAGGAAAAGGTATTTGGGATGTTTGAGGATATAATAGAGAATGCCTTTCCACAGGCAGTAAAGCGACAGTGGTTTACGCTGGTAGTCGGGCACGATGAACGAGCGCCCGAGTTCGATGGCGGCACCCATTACCGGCCTGAAACCCTCGCTGATCCTGAACAGGCTGTTGATGTAAAAGCCCTTTATACCGTATGCTTCCATGATCTCGGCGCCCATGCCGAGGCGGTATGCGCCAACAATACGCATTGCCTGCCGGTCCCAAATAAAGAGATGGCGATAGTAAATGTCGTATTCGTCGAGATCTATACTTTTGTTGGTGCCTTCGCCCACCAGCCTGAATGTTTCCTCACGCAGCCTGCCGATTTCGAGTATAATGGAAGGGATTTCGGATGCCGGGGTGCAAAAAACACTGAACTGTTCCACTTCGAAAAGCAGCCTTTCGGGAAGCAGATGCTGAACCTCATTACTGAGGGTTTCAGGCGGAACCGGAGCGATGATATCTTCGGCCTGGCTAAGATGTTCATCAACCGGAGTAAAGAACTTTTTTACCTCGAGCGACGAGCCGAGTGCATAAGTTTTGGCACGCAGGTAACGCCCGTAACGTGAAATGTCGCGGAAGTCTTCCGTGTCCCTGACCTGAATGGGTTTCCCGATGCGAAGCGTGACCGAAGAATTTTTCTTATTCAGTAATTCCGATGGCAGTTTCATGGATTGCAGCGAAGGGACCAGCATGCCCATGAGCTGGAATAGCAGGCTGTTTGAGCCTTTGAAATAGACCGGCACAACGGGAACCCCGGCATTTCGGGTGAAACGCAGCACGCTGGTGCGCCAGTGGGCGTCGGCAATGCGGTTGGTTTCTATATCGAAGCCTGAAACGTTGCCGCTGGGGAAAATGCCGATGCATCCGCCCGATTTCACATAATGCGCAACTTTGAGCAGTTGTTCGCGCGATGACTCATGCCTGCCGAAGGATGAAAATTCGGTACCGGGCAGAATATATTCATCGAGGCAGGTACATTTGTCGAGGATTGGATTTGTAAATATCCTGAAATCGGGACGCACCGAAGCAAAAATCCGCAGCAAAATAAGATCGTCGAGTCCGCCGAACGGGTGATTGGCAACCACGATAAAAGGCCCTGATTTGGGGATACGAGCAATATCCTCGTCGCTTACTTCGAAAGAGATTTCGAGTTTCGACAGCAGCAGGTCAATGAAATCGTTTCCTTTACAGCCGGAAGATTCAAGGAAAAGATCGCCGAGGCGGTTCATATGCATCAGTCGCAACAAAGGCTTCGTAAGCCTTACCACTGGTTTAATCACCAGCGATGCCCGCAGGAACCGCAGCGGATCGTAAATACTCATCGGCAAATCATTATCCGGCAAACATACTCAAAATTAAGAAGGAATGTTAATATATCTAAATTGTTGAATGTATCTTTGTGACCTGTGAACAATTTGGAATGATTCTTGTTTTCAAAATCATCAATCAAACAAAAACACACACCATGAAAGTAAAATCATTAGCAGCTGCAGCATTTGTGCTCATGTCGCTGGTTTCGTCAGCGCAGATCTATAATACCAAAACCGGTGTTATTCATTTCGTTTCGGACGCCAAGCTCGAAAAAAACGAAGCTACCAACAAGCAGGTAAACGCTGCGCTCAATACAGCCACCGGCGATTTCGGCTTCAAAGTACTGATCAAAAGTTTTGAGTTCGAGAAAGCCCTCATGCAGGAGCATTTCAACGAAAACTACATGGAATCGGACAAATTCCCGATGTCAACATTCAGCGGTAAGGTTGCCAACCTGAAGGATATCAATTTTGGCAAGGACGGCGTTTACAATGCTGTTGTCGAAGGCGACCTTACTATTCACGGCGTTACCAACAAGGTGAAGGAAACCGGCAGTTTTGAAGTGAAAGGCGGCAAGATCAGGGGACGTTCAACGTTTACCATCAAGCTTAAGGATTACAATATTGCCATTCCCACCGCCGTTTTCAATAAGCTTTCAGAAACCATTCAAATTGATGTGGATGTAACCATGGAGAAGAAGCCACAGTAATTGCCGCTCTGCCTTTAGCACGATCGTTCACAGTTAAGGAACTATAACCCAATCCACAGTTGGCTGCAAAGCCGGCTGTGTTTTTTTGTGCAAATTGACCAACGCACATGAGAGCGTCCATTTTCCTTGGTTGATTAACAAAATATTAACAAAACCGGGCGAGCTCTTTCATATCTTTGTAAAGGTAAGCTAAACACGGCATATTCAATTTAAAACCCGCAGATGCCTGATATCAAAAAATCACTCGCGTTTTTAGGACAGGAGCTTCTCAACGAGATGCTTGAAAAATCGACAGTGAAAGATATTCCCAAAGACACGCTGATATTGAGTGAAGGGCAATACATTCGGGCGATACCTGTTGTGGTTGAAGGCCTGGTGAAAGTATTCACCCGTTACGACGACAAAGATCTGCTGCTTTATTACATCCAGCCCGCCGAAAGCTGTATCATGTCGTTTTCGTCAGGACTTTCGGGTGAGCCCAGCCGTATTTTTGCCATCACAGAGGAAGATACCCAGCTTATGCTGATGCCGGTTGAAAGGATCAGCGAATGGATCAGGAGATACCCGGCAATCAACGACCTGTTTTACCAGCAGTTTAGACTGAGATACAGTGAGTTGCTCGAGACCATTAGCAGCATCCTGTTTCATAAGCTCGATCAGAGGTTGTACGAATACCTGCTCGAAAAATTCCATTTAACCAAACAAAACCCGATACGGATATCGCACAAGCAGATTGCAGCGGAACTGGGTACGGCACGGGAAGTAATCAGCCGTGTGATGAAGAAACTTGAGATGGAAGGGAAGGTAAAACAGAATGGCAGCAGCATCGAAATTATTGAATTGTGACTTTTGTCACTGCAAGCTTTGAAATGGCGATGTAGTTTTGCTGTTCCATTAAACGGAGATGAACCAGCAGAATATCTCAAATGTTCACTGATCATTTTCCGCGATGGATAAAGAATTACATTCGTTTAACCTAAAACACACCACAATGAAAAAGAACATGGGTGCTACTGACAAGATCATCAGGATACTGATCGCTGCAGTTATTGCAGTTCTCTATTTTACCAAAGTAATAACCGGCACGCTCGGCATTATTTTACTTGTACTTGCTGTTGTATTTGTACTTACAAGCCTGATAAGCTTTTGCCCTCTGTATAAACCGCTGGGGATCAGTACTTGTCAAAAGAAGCAATAACCACTGCTGTTATTGCAGGTTGCAGAAAATGCTAATGAATTCAAAATGATGCGGATACACAAAAATTTATGGTTTTGAGAAATGTTTTAACAGCCTCCATTGCGGGATTATCAGCCATGCTTTTGGTTTCATCCTGTAAACACGAGCCTGAGCTTCCACCCGGCGGAAACATCACCGAAGTATGTTTTGAGACGCAGGTACAGCCGATCATAAACTCCAATTGTGCGGTTTCGGGCTGTCACGATGGCAGCGACGGCGAACTGCCGGTGTTGATCACGTATAATGATATCATGCGCGAAGTAGAAGCCGGAAAACCTAACGACAGCGAGCTTCTCGAGGTTGTTACCAAAAACCAGGGCTCAGAGGAATTTATGCCGCCAAGTCCCCGTACACCGCTCACTGCTGAGCAAATTGCGCTAATTGAAACATGGATTCTCGAAGGGGCCAAAAACACTACCTGCGCCACCACCGATTGCGATTCGGTAAATGTGACCTATTCCACTACCATTGCAGGCATTATGTCAACGTATTGTACGGGATGCCACGGTACTGTGTCACCCTCGGCAGGGCTTTCGCTTTCGTCGCAGGCGCTGGTTGCTGCTGCTGTGAATAACAAAAACCTTGTAGGCCACGTAAACTTTGCCAGCGGTGTTTCGCCAATGCCCCCGAGCGGAATCAAGCTTTCACCTTGCAATCTGGCACAAATCAATAAATGGGTAAGCGAAGGAATGCCAAATAATTAGCGATATGAAAACACTAAAAACTTTATTATTGCTATCAGGTCTCACAGCTGCGATCGCACTGATACAGGGATGTTATTACGACAATGAGGAATACCTTTACCCGGTAACTGCATCCTGCGATACCACGGGGGTAACCTACAGCGGAACCGTAGCGCCCATCATGGCGGCCAATTGCAACGGATGTCATGGTAGCACAGCTCCTTCGGCAGGTATTGTTACTGATAATCTGGCAAGCGTAAAAGCAAATATGGCACGCATCTGGGGTTCGGTGAACCATCAGGGCGGGTACCAGGCCATGCCGAAAAATATGGCAAAACTATCGGATTGCAACCTGGCAAAAATTGGGGCCTGGAAAAATGCCGGAATGCCGGATAATTAATAAATAGCCTTTCCATAGATCAATGCTGTAAAAGCTGATATTCATAACCGACTGATAACCTAATCTCAAAATCCAGAACATGAAAAAGTGGCTCAAAGTTTTGCTCGCACTTGCCGTTTTAGGCATCATTGCTGCATTCCTCGTTTTTAAATTCTACATCAATAAACCCCATGCCGATATAGCTGCCGCTAAGGCTGAATACACGCTAAGCGCGAGCGATATATGGAACCAGTTCACAACCGACAGTAAAACCGCCGGCGAAAAATACAATGGCAAAGTGGTGGAACTCGACGGGAAACTCTCATCCGTTGAGAACCATGCCGATACCACAATTACTCTTGTATTCGTGATGGCTGCCGACGAAATGTTTGGCGACAAATCCATCCGTTGCGATATGCTTCCTGACTGGTTCACCGAAGCCAAAGCGCTGCAGCCTGGTACCGACATAAAGGTGAAAGGCCTGGTGGATGGCTTTGACGAAACTGATGTGAAACTAAGCAAATGCTCAACTGTAAAGTAAACCGGTAATACTGACCTACATGAACCGAAAAGCCGCTGTAATACTGCTATCCTTATTGCTGATCGCCGGTACCGGCAGGTCGTTGGCACAGGGAATTCTCGACATGATGGATGACGATACCCCCAAAACCGAATATGCATTTGCTACCTTTAAGGCTACACGCGTCATCATGGGGCAATCGGTTGAGAATACCGCCAAAGGGGAACTTAATTTTCTTATTGAGCATAACTTTGGCCGTGTCAACCTTGGACCTTACGAATTTTTTGGTCTCGACCAGGCCAACATGAGGCTGGGCCTTGATTATGGCGTGAACGACTGGCTGAATATTGGCGTTGGCCGCAGTTCGTACCAGAAAACCTTTGATGGCCTTATAAAAGCGCGGATTCTCAGACAGTCATCGGGCAAAAAGAATATGCCGGTAACAGTTTCCTGGTATTCAAATATCATGCTCAATTCAACAAAGTGGCAGGATACCGGACGCACAAACTATTTCTCATCGCGATTGTCGTACACGGCACAACTGCTCATTGCACGCAAGTTCTCGAACGCCTTTTCGCTGCAGCTGATGCCCACCTATATCCACAAAAACCTGGTGCCGCGCATTGTTGATCAGAACGACATTTTTGCGCTCGGCGCCGGTGCAAGGGTAAAAATTACACAGCGCACCTCGCTCACCGGCGAATACTACTACCTGCTGCCGGGGCAAACAGCTGACGATTACCAAAACTGCCTGTCGCTGGGTGTTGACCTTGAAACCGGCGGGCATGTTTTCCAGTTACGCATTTCTAATGCTCAGCCTATGTTCGAAAGAGGTTTTATTACCGAAACCTCGGGCAAATGGTCAAAAGGCGACATTTATTTCGGCTTTACCATCAACAGGGTATTCACCATTGTGAAGCCGAAGGAATAAAGAATATCGTCCTTAAAACCGGCGTATTCAGGATGTTGTAAACCGGAAGGGTGGGAGAACAGGTTTGAAGTTTGAAGTTTAAGGTTTCAGGTTTCAGGTTTCAAGATTTGCTTTTGAAGGTTTCTTGCTGCAGGAATCAGCATTTGCCTCCGGCAGTCTGCTCATTCAAAGACGGTTAACAATCTTTCTGGTTGTATCTAACAATTCTTGTTTATACTCATCAGCTTTTACCTGTTTGACATGCTCATCAGCGGCATGGGTCGAACATTCCTGTAAATCAATTGTTTGATTCTTAATTAAAAGGATTACCAATTTCTTACTAATTCCTGAGCCTATGAAAATCAAACGGTTACCCTTAATCATCGGGATTGTTTTTATCCTTGTTTTCAGCAGTTTTATCGCGTTTTACCCAACCGGAGCACCTGCAGGCTATACAGGTTCGCCCGGCGATGGTAAAAACTGTACTGACTGCCATACAGGCACCGCCTCAACGGTAAGCGGGTGGATCACTTCCAATATACCGGCAACAGGTTATGAGCCGGGTCAGACCTACCAGATCACGGCAACCAATAACATCACAGGATCAGGTAAATACGGTTTCGAAGTGTCGCCTCAAAACACCTCGGGCACCCTGTTGGGAACGCTGGCAGCAGGCTCAAACAACCAACTGGTTGGTAATAATAAGTATGTGACCCATGTTTCGGCATCAGAGACAGTAAAGACCTGGACATTCAACTGGACTGCTCCGGCAGCCGGCACCGGGAATGTGACATTTTACGGTGCTTTTGCACGCAACAAGCCCGGGCCGGTAAGGTTGAGCACGCTTAGCGTGAGCGAGTTCATACTCACGCCTCCGGGACCGGCAGGGCCAATTGCAGGCAGTAGCCAGGTATGCATTCCCAATTCATACAATTACTCGATTCCGCCCATCAGCGGCGCCACAGGCTACGTGTGGACGGCACCCGCAGGAGCAACCATCACCTCGGGGCAGGGCACTGTGGCTGTCGCAGTTACTTACGGCACATCAGCCGTTTCGGGCAACCTTGCCGTTTACGGAACCAATGGTGCCGGTAACGGCACAGCTGCAAATCTGTTTATCGATGTGAACCAAATTGCCGAATTGCCTGCCACGCCCACAGGTCCGGCAACGGTTGACCTCAGCCTTACTACCATAAGTGATTATTCTACTACAGGATCAGCGAATGCAGATAGCTATATTTGGGAACTCAGCCCCTCGAATGCCGGCACTATTACAGGAAACGGACTTTCGGCAACAGTGGAATGGGGGAGTTTCCTGGGTTTGGCATCCATTCGTGTTAAAGCGGTGAACACCTGCGGCGAAAGCAACTGGACATCAGCCGTTCAAACCGAGGTGATCAACACTACCGGCATAACCATTGGCGAAGCCACCGGATTGTCGGTGTATCCTAATCCCGGTGAAGGTGTTTTTGTCATTACATTGCCTCAGCTTCCTGAATCAGCATTAGCATCATACAATGTGTACAACAGGGCAGGGACACTGGCTGCATCGGGATGGGCAGAAGTTGGTAATGACAGCAAAGCAAGGATTAACCTCTCAGGAAAACCATCGGGTATGTATTTTGTGACTGTTATGGTGAACGGAAAACAATTCACCGGCAAAATCATTGTCAGGTAAAATCAAAAAGCTGATTATCAATTATTAAGAAGGGGAGAGGTGCTCCCCTTTTTTTGTTTCCGCATGATTGTATTTCAGATATTGCCTTTACTGAGATGCAGATTTAAGTTTTACGTTTGCCGTTTGAACAGGCTGATTCACCGATTTGATAGCTTGCCGGTAACGGGGATTACATTATTTTGCATAACTTAGATTACCTGAAACTATACCCGCACAGCACCTATGAAAAGAAAAACCGTCATTATTATTCACCTTGTTTACTGGTTTTATATCCTCAATCAGGTGCTCTACCCATTCTATAGCGGCCAGGTAGAGCCGGCGTACTTAGTCAACAATAAGTATCTTAAAAATGTCATTATTACCACTTTACTCAACTTTGTCACATTTTATGCTATTTATTTTTCCATTGCGCCCATCATGAAACTCCGCAATAAGTTCCTTGCTGTCGCCACAGGTTTAGTGCTTATTACACTGCTTATAGGTTTCAGGGTACCAACCGATTACCTTTTCTGGAAAATCTTTGGCGGGCTTTCGCAAAAAGAGATGACCTTTGAATGGAATTGGGTTTGGAACGACTTAAGGCTTGTAATTATCACAGGTATCTATTCAATACTCATTTATTTCATGATCAAGTGGTTCGAAGCCCAAAAACTGAAGGATGAACTCATCAACCAGCGGCAGGCAAGCGAACTGGCGTTGCTGCGTTCGCAGGTAAACCCTCATTTTCTTTTCAATACGCTCAACAACATTTACTCACTGGTTTACCATAAGTCGGACGATGCTCCTGCCGCCGTGATGAAGCTATCCTCCATCATGCGTTACATGTTGTATGATGCCACAACCGATCAGGTACCTCTCGATAAAGAGATAGAGTACCTGAAAAGCTTTATTGAGTTGCAGGCATTGCGCATCAAACATGCCGACTTTGTTTCACTGCAGATACAGGGAAACACCGAAGGGCGAACCATAGCACCGATGCTCCTTATTCCGTTTGTTGAAAATGCTTTTAAACATGGCGGTAAAACGCACCAGCCGGGGATATTCATTATGCTGATTGTCCATTCAGGATGGATGAGCTTTGAAGTGAGCAACTACCTAAGAAAAACATCCGGCGAAAGCAACAACCAGGCGAGCGGCATTGGCATGGCCAACATCAGGCGCCGCCTTGAGTTGCTGTACCCGGGCAAGCATCAGCTTGTTATCACTTCCGATAAAGATATGTTCAGGATAAACCTTGAAATAGAAAGTTAGTATGAAAATCAATTGTATAGCCATTGACGACGAGCCTCTGGCACTGGATATAATCAGGGACTACTGTGCGAAGGTGCCATTTCTGAGCCTTACACACACTTTCGACAACGCTATCGAATCGCTTGAATATCTGAGAAATAACCATGTGGACCTCATTCTGCTTGATATCCAGATGGAAGAACTCACCGGCATACAACTGCTCAACGCATTGAAGACAAAACCTTATGTAATCCTCACCACTGCTTATGATTCGTATGCACTGCAGGGTTTCGACCTCGATGTTGCCGATTACCTGCTCAAGCCCATCTCGTTTGAGCGGTTTGTGAAAGGAGTGACCAAGGTTTACGACCGCATGCAGAAGGAAAATAGCACTGCACCTGATAAGCCTGTTTTGCATGTTGCCGAGGTGCCCGAAAAGGACTATTTCTTTGTAAAAACCGAAACCCGCATTGAGAAGGTCACGGCGTCGGAAGTGCTGTATGTTGAGGGCATGGGCGACTACTGGCGCATAGTTACCCGCAACAAACGCATCATGACACTTATGAATGCAAAGGGGATTGAGGATGTGTTACACGAACCGCAATTCTGCAGGGTTCATAAATCGTTTTTCGTTGCTATTGACAAAATTGAATTTGTTGAGCGGAAACATATTAAAATTGCCGATCAGCGTATCCCCATCAGCGATACATACCAGAAAAGCTTTTTCGACCTGATTGAGAAGAAAAAGTAGGAGGGCAGTTTCAAGTTTGAAGTTTCAAGTTTGAAGTTTGAAGTTTGATGTTTGAAGTTTGAAGTTTCAAGTTTGAAGTTTCAAGTTTCAAGTTTCAAGTTGCAGGCGGACTATCATACAGAACGTAGCGCCTTTTATCCTTGCCTTTTATTTATAACCTCTCCGAAACCACCACACATTTTCATAAACTATTTTCCATTATTAACATTCAACCGACATCCAAATCCGTCTTTCATACCTCGTATTTCCATCGGTAAAACCGCATTTTCTAACTGCCATTTGTCTGTTTCTCCCGGTTACTGACTCAACGATACAAACGGGCAGGTAATCGAATATAGTTGATTCGCCCTCAACAGGTTACATACCTTTACCGTGTAATCATTAACCAATTCATCAGGAGGAAAAAACATGAAATCGATCTTAATTGCCGTGATGCTGTTGGTTTCTTGCCTGGTAATAAAAGCCGGCAATGAATCCATCAATTATGTGAAGGCAGGAGGAAAGACTTACTTCTGCCAGGAACTACGACAAGGCCTCTTTAAGGCCGGTGTTGTTATGGATGATGGCAGTGTGCTCCGAATTCCCTTTAACAAGATTGAAGCATATTCCTGCAAAGGCCATCTTTTCGAACGGTTGCCGGTGATGTGTGAAAATGCCAAACCCGGCTGTACTGCGCTCATGGAATATGTTACCTCCCGGAGTGGGCTTCGCCTGTATAAATATTGCCTATACGGCGAATGCTGCGATCCTGCCAGCAATAAATACGGTAAGGTGCAGGCCCGCTACCTCTACACCGTATTCAAAGACGGGGAGTTTTACCTGAGGGTTGACCAGAAAAACGCAGCTTCGGTACTGCCGTTTTTTGGGATAGAAGTTCTTTGATAAGCAATCTCAACAGTTGATTAACATTAGCAAAAACCATGAAAACGATTGGAACAATTGCATTCTTCCTATTGCTGTCGCTCGTAGTAACGGCCGGCAACCCGGGCAACGATTTCGTAATTGCCGACGGCATTTATTACGATTGTGCCGAAATACACCGTGGATTCTCTAACACCAGGATCACGACGAATGATGGTGAAAAACTTAAAATTCCGAATTTCCTGGTACAATCATTCAGGCAAAACGGCCACCATTTTGAGCTTCTTCCATTGGTAAATGGTAAAGGCGACACTGTTACCATGACTTATATGGAACTCATCGCTTCCCGCAACGGCAGCAACCTGTACAGGTATTGCACAAACTGTAACAAATATGACCCAGAGAATGGCGAAGTAGCCCCGCTCAACCGTATATACAGGTATTATGTGTTCAAAAACGGCAGGTTGCAACTCCTGCACGATGGCGCAGCTACCGACGCTGTTTTTGCGTTCTTCCAGGTGAAGGTTTTCAAGTGAAAGCAATTGTTAGTCCGGATAGATGAAAAACTGTATTTCCGGGACTGTTTAACTTGTAAAGGGTTGCTTATAAGGCAACCCTTTTTCTATTATCAGAGTATGCAAATGCCTTGTCTGTTTGCTCCCAATGCATTATCCCTGCGACGCCGGCAATGTGTCGAGGCAGCCTTGAACTTTTGTCAGCGAATCTTCGCTCTCGGTCAGTACATAGAGTTTGTCGCCGTTTTCGAGCACTGTTGAACCCGTTGGTACAAGATACTTGCCATCCCGCTTAATAAAGGAGATGATGCTAGTTTTCGGCAGCCCGAGATGGACAATCTGTTTACCGATACTGGTACATCCTTCGGGAATAACGATTTCGGTGAGATTGCTTTTAATGCTGTCAGTAAGTTCAAGGTCTGAGAGGGTCCTTTGCTTGAGTTTGGCAGGGAGTGCAACATGTAAATACTTCGCGACTGCAGGGAGGGTTGTTCCCTGGATCAGTACTGACGTCAATGAAATGAAAAACACCATGTTAAAGATCGTTCCAGCCTTTTCGGCGCCGGCAAGCAAAGGGTAGGTTGCAAACACAATAGGAACTGCGCCGCGCAGCCCAACCCACGAAATAAACCACCGGTGCCTCTGCTGTACTTTAAATGGCGTGAGCGTAATAAATACACTCAAAGGCCTGGCTACCAGTATGAGGAAAACTGAAATGATCAGGCCGATACCAATAAATGGTACAATGTGGCTGGGAAAAACCAAAAGTCCGAGCGTAAGAAAAAGCACGATCTGCATCAACCAGGCAAAGCTGTCGAACGACTTAAGAATCTTCTTTTTGTGTATCAGTTCATGGTTTCCTATGATCAGGGCACTGATGTATATTGCAAGGAAGCCGTTTCCGCCAATGAAATCGGTAAACGAAAAGCTGAAAAACATAACGGCTATCACCAGCACAATGTACAAGCCTTCGTAATCAAGTCTGACTTTGTTAATAACAAATGCCCCGAGTTTCCCTATAACAGCACCCATGATTCCGCCCAGCAGAAATTGCTGCAGGAACATCGGAACGGCATTTGCGATACTTGCATCCTGCTGTGTTACAAGTCCTGTGAATATGATGGTGAGTATATATGCCATCGGGTCATTGCTGCCGCTCTCAAATTCAAGAACAGGCCTGAGGTTTCCTTTTAACGCCAGGTTTTTTGACCGTAATATGGAGAAAACTGCAGCAGAGTCGGTAGAGGAGACGATAGACCCAAGCAGCAGCCCTTCGTAAATGGTAAAATCGGTGACCGCCCAAACAAAAACGCCCACCGCTAAGGCTGTGATAAGCACACCGACGGTTGACAGCGTTATACCCTGCCACATCACCGGTTTGATGGATTGCCAGTCGGTGTCGAGCCCTCCCGAAAAGAGAATGAAGTTGAGCGCTACAATTCCGATGAATTGTGCCGTTCCGGGGTTGTCGAACATGATTCCCCCGACTCCTTCGGAGCCGGCCAGCATGCCAATGGTAATAAACAGCACCAGCACCGGTACCCCGAACCTGACTGAGGTCTTACCGGCAAACAGCGAGCTGAAAAGCAGAATTGATCCTATCAGGAGTATATTTTCAGTGGTAAGGGTCATAGAGTCCGGGCTACAGGATTTTCAAAGATAATAAAGTGATCCGAAACTTCTGAAGTTAATGTTACCGAAATGCAGTAACATAGTCATCGGATCAGTGAAGCATTGAGCATAACATGCCTGATGGACTTGCGTTTCCAGGTATAGGTGATGTGAATGTAGCCATCGCCGGTTTGAATAATGGCAGGGTAGGAGAATTCACCGGGGCCGGTTTCGAGGTCGGCAACTTTTTTCCATTTTTTCCCATTCTTCGAAATTGCCAGGCTGAGTGGCGACCTGTCGCCGGTCCACCTGCCGGTTGGAACGGTTGTCGGATTATAAACAAGCAGATGCCTGCCATCAGCCAATGTAATGGCATCAATTCCCGAGTTGGGATTTGGCAATCGGGTGGCTCTTAACGGCGACCAGGTCATTCCGCCATCATTCGACCATGTTTCGCCGATTATATTCTTACGTGTCCGGCAAAGTGCCTGCAACGTGCCGTTTTTGTGGATAAGAATAGCCGGCTGAATGGCGCTGAGGCTGTCAGGATCGGGCACATAAGCGCTTCGGCTCCAGGTATTTCCGAAATCTGAAGTACGTTCAAAATATACCTGCCATGTACCTTTTTCGCTGCTCGAGGGGCAAAGCAAACTGCTGTCAGCAAGCAGGATGGCCTTGTTTCTTACCGGACCGAGAATTCCATCGGGTAACCTGACAGGTTTCTCCCATGTTTGGCCATTGTCGGTTGAAAGCATCATCATTCCCCACCATGATACAGGATCGGGGCCAACTTTGTAAAACAGTAAAAGTCTGCCGGAGCCGGCATAAAAAAGCACAGGATTCCAGCAGGCATACCTGTTGCCGTCGGTGCTGATGCCGATTGAAACTTCGACAGGATCGGTCCATTTGCCGTTTTTGCACAAGCACAGCCAGATACCCACATCAGGATTCTTCTCAGCCGTACCGGCAAAAAATGCTACCGCCACGCCTTCGGCTGTTTCGGCAATGGTTGAAGCATGACATTCGGCAAACGGAGCATTTTGAAAAATGTTCTCAGTTTGAATAACGCAACGCTTGCCTGTTTCCTGGGCAAATAGATGCTGGCAGACTAAAGCGGAGAAGCAGAGCAGCAATAATTTCGGCAACTTACAATTCATTTCAGAAAGATGGATTTCGCACGATGAAGATAGAATGAAATACGATTGTAAAACACACCGCGATACGACTTCAATGAATTGCCGCCCCGCAAGTCGCTGATTTGCCCGATTTTTTTTAATAATGTGTTGAAGTGTATAGTTTACACTTATATTTGTGTATCGCAACGTGAATCTTCATACACCATAAAAGCAGAAGGGCAGCCCAATACGTTAATGATCCGGATGATTTAGCTGATATTGGGTTATAAGTTAGTAACTGTCAGACCAATAAAAATACACATTTCTTAAAATACGCATTAAACCATGCAAAACCTGGCTAAATTTCTTGCAACAGCATTTATCTGTCTAATCCTTGTGAATTTCTCCCGGGCACAGGAAAACATAGTAACGCTGCAACCTGCCAAAGCGAAAACCGTCATCAATAAAAACATTTACGGCCATTTTGCCGAGCATCTAGGCCATTGCATTTACGAAGGCATATGGGTTGGAGAGAACTCAGCTATTCCCAATGTCCGCGGTATCCGCACCGATGTGGTAACTGCGCTGCGCGAAATGGCGATACCTAACCTTCGCTGGCCCGGCGGATGCTTTGCCGATGAATATCACTGGAAAAACGGCATTGGCCCGAGTGAGAAACGTCCCACCATGATCAATACGAACTGGGGCGGTGTGACCGAAGATAACAGCTTCGGTACCAATGAGTTTCTCGACCTGTGCGAACAACTTGGCTGCGAACCGGTAATTACCGGTAATGTTGGCAGCGGCACAGTTGAGGAAATGTCGCAGTGGGTGGAATATGTCAATTCCGACAACATCAGCCCGATGACCGACCTGCGAAAAGCCAATGGACGACAAACAGCCTGGAAGGTGAAGTTCTGGGGTTTGGGCAACGAATCATGGGGCTGCGGTGGCTCTATGAGCCCCGAATTCTACTTCGACCAGCTGATGCGTTACTCGAATTTTGCCCGTGATTATGGCGACAACAGGCTGTATCGCGTTGCGGTGGGACCCAATGTTGACGATTACAACTGGACTGAAACAATGATGCGCCTGTGGTCAAAAAAATCACCCTGGGATCAGCGACTTATGAACGGACTTTCGCTGCATTACTACACACTTTGCAACGGCTGGGGCGACAAAGGTTCTGCCACTGCTTTCAATGAAAAAGACTGGTTCTCAACACTTCGGGCAACCGGCCGTATGGATGAACTTATCAATAAACACCTTGCCATAATGGATAAGTATGATCCTGAGCATAAGGTCGGGCTGGTGGTCGATGAATGGGGTAACTGGTTCGATGTGGAACCAGGTACCAACCCTGGTTTTCTGTTCCAGCAAAACACCCTGCGCGATGCTTTGGTTGCAGGTATCAACCTGAATATTTTCAACAACCATGCCGACCGCATTGTTATGGCTAACATTGCCCAGATGGTGAACGTGCTGCAGTCAATGATTCTTACCAGAAAAGAACAGATGGTGCTTACACCTACCTACCACGTTTTCAAAATGTATAAGGTTCACCAGGGAGGCACCCTTATCCCAATCACATTATCATGCCGCGATTACACCGTTGACGGCGAATCACTCCCTTCGATCAGTGTGTCGGCTTCAAAAGATACATCAGGCAAAATGCACGTAACCCTTGTCAACCTCGATCCCAACTCCGAAAATTCAGTTACCGTAAACATGGGTATTAACCAGAATGTTGCAGTAAGCGGCGAAGTGATAACCTCAAAAAATATGAATGACTACAACGATTTCGGCCAGGTTCCAAAAGTGGTCGCAGCGAAATTTGACAAATTTAAAGTGAGCAACGGACAATTGGTCGTTGCATTGCCCTCAAAATCAGTAGTTTGCCTGGAGATTGCTGCCAAATAGAGAAAGATCATCAATAAAGCCTTTAAATATAAAGAACCCATAGAATGAAAGTTTTCAATAATCTGGAAGTTTGGTTTGTAACCGGGAGTCAGCATCTGTATGGCCCCGAAACATTAAAGCAGGTAGCCGAAGATTCAAAAATCATCGCAGAGGCCTTCGATCAATCAGAAGAAATACCGGTAAAAGTGGTTTTTAAACCTGTTTTAAAAACGCCCGATGAAATAACTAAGCTCTGCAACGAAGCCAATTATGCAACAAACTGCATCGGCCTCATCACCTGGTGCCACACTTTCTCGCCATCCAAAATGTGGATCAATGGCCTGAAAAAGCTTCAAAAACCTCTGCTCCACCTGCATACACAGTATAACCGCGACTTACCCTGGGGCGAAATTGACATGGATTTCATGAACCTGAACCAATCCGCACACGGCGACAGGGAACATGGCTTCATCATGACACGGATGCGCCTCAACCGCAAAGTGGTGGTTGGGCATTGGAAAGATGTGCATGTGGTGAGCGACATTGCAGTTTGGACACGTGCTGCAGTTGGCTGGCATGATATACAGAATATGAAAATTGCCCGCTTTGGCGACAATATGCGCGAAGTAGCCGTTACCGAAGGCGACAAAGTGGCCGCTCAAATTCAGTTTGGCATGTCGGTGAACGGTTATGGAGTAGGTGACCTGGTGAAGCTGGTAAACGAAGTTCCCGAGGCGGCAATTGACAGGCTCATCGAAGAGTACAACGATCTTTACCTGGTTGCTGAAGAAGGAAGGCCGGGGGCAAAATATCATGAGAATATCCGTTACCAGGCCCGGCTTGAGGCCGGTATGCGCAGTTTCCTCGAATCCGGCGGTTTCACTGCGTTTACAACCACTTTCGAAGACCTTCACGGGTTGAAACAACTGCCAGGATTAGCTTCGCAGCGGCTGATGGCTTCAGGTTACGGATTTGGTGCCGAAGGCGACTGGAAACACGCAGCCATGGTGCGCGTATGCAAAACCATGGGTAAAGGCCTCCCGGGCGGATGTTCGTTCATGGAGGATTATACTTATCATTTAGATCCCGAAGGCATGAGGGTGCTTGGCGCCCATATGCTCGAAATTTGCCCGACCATTGGCGACGGCAAATCAAAACTGGAAGTCCACCCGTTGGGAATTGGCAACAAAGAAGCTCCTGCAAGACTGGTTTTCAATGTGTTATCAGGTCCCGCCATCAATACAAGCCTTATTGATATGGGCAACCGTTTCAGGATGATTGTCAACTCGGTGGATTGTGTTATGCCCGAAGCCGACCTGCCTAAACTCCCTGTCGCACGTGCCCTGTGGATTCCGCAGCCGAATCTCAAAACAGGCGCTGCTGCCTGGATTTATGCCGGAGGAGCTCACCATACAGCGTTCAGCCAGGCAATTGACGCTGATTTTATGGAGGATTTCTGCGAGATGGCCGGCATTGAATTCGTTCACATCGGCAACGATACCAACCTCTCCTCTTTCAGGAAGGAACTCAGGTGGAACGACTTGTACTATCAGCAGGCCGGAGCGCTTAAGTTCTTGTAGATCAATTTTGTATAAGGATTGCCGGACAGTAGCAGCCGGATGAAAGTCACACGGTTCTGCCTATGCCGTTTTTTAATATATGCCGGTTCGTAAAACAATGATAACTTTGTTTAGACCTTAAATCAACGTCAGCTATGCTCAACGATTTGAAACACAGGGTTTATGAAGCAAATCTCGAACTGGTAAAACGAAACCTCGTTATCTATACCTGGGGAAATGTGAGCGCCGTGAGCCGGGATGAGAAACTTATCGTGATCAAACCCAGCGGTGTAACTTACGAAAGCATGACTCCATTTGATATGGTGGTGGTGGATTTTAACGGCAACGTGGTTGACGGTAACCTGAAACCATCTTCCGATACCCTCACACATATTGAGCTCTACAAAGCATTTAAACAGATTGGTGCAATCGTGCATACACATTCCACATACGCGGTTGCATGGGCGCAGGCATGCAGGCCAATTCCAGCTTACGGCACAACACATGCCGACCATTTTTATGGCGACATACCCTGTACACGCATTCTTACTCAGCAGGAAGTGGAGTCGGGCTATGAAAAAGAAACGGGGAAAGTAATCGTTGAAACTTTCAAAGGTATTGATCCTGTTCACATGCCGGGTGTTCTGGTAGGTAGTCACGGCCCGTTTGCATGGGGTGAAACGCCATCCAAGGCTGTGTACAATGCCGTTGTGCTCGAAGAAGTTGCCCGTATGGCCTTAATTTCGGAACAGCTGGGTGCCAAAAGCCCGGTTCCGGGGTATATTCTTGATAAGCACTTCAGCCGCAAGCATGGTAAAGATGCCTATTACGGTCAGAAATAACGAATGATCATTTCTTATGGACGAAAAAACAATCAATAAAGCTGCCGACAACATCAGGATACTGGCTGCAGCCATGGTAGAAAAAGCCAAATCAGGGCACCCGGGTGGTGCCATGGGCGGAGCCGATTTCATCAATATCCTTTTCACGGAGTTCCTTCGCAACGACCCGACTGATCCGGCATGGCATATGCGCGACCGTTTCTTCCTCGATCCCGGGCATATGTCGCCTATGTTGTATGCCGTATTGGCCTTGTCAGGAAATTATTCAACCGACGAACTGAAGAACTTCCGCCAATGGGGCAGCCCCACACCCGGTCATCCTGAACTGGATGTAGTCCGCGGTGTTGAAAATACTTCGGGGCCGCTGGGCCAGGGCCATGCCATGGCTGTGGGCGCCGCTATTGCCGAACGGTTTCTCTGCGCCCGCTTTGGCGACTGGATGGCACACAAGACCTACGCATACATTTCCGACGGCGGCATACAGGAAGAAATTTCGCAGGCTGCCGGACGCATTGCCGGTTTCCTTGGGCTACATAACCTTATCATGTTCTTCGATTCGAACGATATACAGCTCTCAACTGAAACGAAAGTAGTGACAGGCGAGGATACTGCAAAGAAATATGAAGCCTGGGGATGGAAGGTGCTGACAATCAATGGTAACGATGCGTCGGAAATTCGGAAAGCTCTTACTGAAGCCAATGGCGAAACCGACAAACCCACCCTGATCATTGGTAAGACCATCATGGGGAAGGGAGCTTTAAAAGCTGACGGTTCGAGTTTCGAACGTACATGTGCCACACATGGTATGCCATTGGGTGAGGCCGGAGCTTCCTTCGAAAAGACCATCGAAAACCTTGGCGGTGACCCGCAGAATCCATTTGTGATATTTCCTGAAGTAGCCGAACTCTATGCTAAAACCAGGGAAAAGAACAAAGCGCTGGCATCATTTCGCAAAACGCAGCAGCATGAATGGAAACATAAGTATCCCGAGCTTTCGGCCAGGCTCAATTCCTATCTGAAAGGAGAACTTCCCGACCTGAATTTTGAGGAAATTGCCCAGAAACCGGGCATTGCCACACGTGCCGCCTCATCTGCAGTTTTGGGTTACCTGGCTCAAAATGTCGGGAATATGATCGTATCATCTGCCGACCTCGCCAACAGCGACAAAACTGATGGTTTTCTGAAATACACCAAACCATTCACCAAGGGTGATTTTTCCGGCGCTTTTCTGCAGGCCGGTGTAAGCGAGCTCACCATGGCTGCCATCTGCAACGGCATTGCCCTGCACGGTGGTGTGATCGCTGCCTGCGCTACCTTCTTTGTTTTCAGCGATTATATGAAGCCTGCCATCAGGCTGTCGGCGCTCATGGGGCTGCCTGTCAAATTCATTTATTCCCACGATGCTTTCCGCGTGGGCGAGGATGGGCCGACCCATCAGCCCATTGAGCAGGAGGCACAACTGCGCCTTCTCGAAAACCTGAAAAACCATCACGGGCAAATGAGCCTTCTCGCACTGCGCCCTGCCGATGCTGCCGAAACTACGGTAGCATGGAAAATGGCTATGGAGAATACTTCAACGCCAACAGCACTCATACTGTCGAGGCAGAATATTACGGATATTCCTGCATTATCAAATTCAACACGTTATCAGGATGCTCTCAATGCGCTGAAGGGAGCCTATGTGGCTGCTGATTGCGAAGCTATGCCCGATATTGTGCTGCTGGCAAGCGGTTCGGAGGTATCAACACTACTTGACGGAGCAAAATTGCTTACTGGACGTAACAATCTCAAAGTCAAGATAGTATCGGTGATTTCAGAAGGCCTTTTCAGGCAGCAGCCAAAAGAATATCAAAAGGAGATATTGCCATGCGGAGTTCCGAGGTTCGGACTCACAGCCGGTTTGCACGTCACTTTGGCGGGACTGGTCGGTTCGAAAGGGAAAGTTTGGGGACTCGATCATTTTGGGTATTCGGCCCCGGCCAAAATTCTTGACGAAAAATTTGGCTTTACTGCCGAAAATGTTTATAACCAGGTAATTGCATTTCTGGAAGAGTTAAAATAAGACCAACGAGATCGTGACAAAATATACTTTGGGTGTGGATTACGGAACCGACTCAGTACGTACTGTGCTGGTCGATACTTCTGACGGAACGGAGATAGCATCAAGCGTTTTTTACTATCCGCGCTGGAAAGAGGGGAAATACTGCCTTCCTGCAAAGAACCTGTTCCGCCAGCACCCGCTCGATTATATCGAAGGCCTTGAGAAAACTATCAAAGATATCGTAGCTAACGCTCCTTCGGGCGTAGCAGAGAATATTGTAGCTATTTCGGTTGATACAACGGGTTCAACTCCCGTGGCTGTTGATAAAACCGGGACGCCGTTGTCGTTGCTGCACGGGTTTGCCGAGAATCCCAATGCCATGTTTGTACTGTGGAAGGATCATACTGCCACGGCCGAAGCCGACGAAATCAATATAGTGGCAAGGACTTGGGGTGGTGTTGATTACACCAAATTCGAAGGCGGAATATACTCTTCCGAATGGTTTTGGGCCAAGGTGCTTCATGTGATCCGCCATGACGAAGAAGTACGCGATGCGGCATTTTCATGGGTTGAACATTGCGACTGGATACCGGCGCTCATCACAGGCACAACCGATCCTTTGACCATGAAGCGCAGCCGTTGTGCTGCCGGGCATAAGGCCATGTGGCACAAAGATTTCGGCGGACTGCCACCCGAAGAATTCTTTGTTAAGATTGACCCGCTGCTGGCAGGTTTCCGCAACAGGTTGTTTGCCGAAACATACACCTGCGATGTGAGCATTGGGAAGCTTACTTCAGAATGGGCAAAAAGACTCGGCCTGAACGATAATGTTGTGGTCGGTGCCGGGGCTTTTGATGCTCACCTCGGGGCAATCGGCGGCGAGATCAAGCCTTACTATCTCAGCAAGGTGATGGGTACTTCCACCTGCGATATGATCATCGCTCCGATGGAAGAGGTGGGCGACAAACTGGTACATGGCATTTGCGGGCAGGTTGACGGCTCAATAGTTCCTGGGATGCTGGGACTCGAAGCAGGCCAGTCGGCTTTCGGTGATATTTATGCATGGTTCAAAAATTTACTGATGTGGCCGGTTGAAAGTTTGTTGGCGGAATCCACGCTGGTAGATGAATCGACCCGGGAAAGGCTTATCGAAGAAATTTCCGGTAAGATCATTCCAAAACTCACCGCTGAAGCTGAAAAAGTCCCCATCGGCGAATCAGGTGTATTAGCACTTGACTGGATGAATGGCCGTCGAACCCCCGATGCAAACCAGGTGCTGAAAGGAGCCATCCTGGGACTGAACCTGGGATCGGATGCACCGCGTATCTTCAGAGCACTCATTGAAAGCACTGCTTTTGGGGCGAAAAAGATAGTTGACCGGTTCATAAGCGAAGGAATTCCCATCGAGGGGATCATTGCGCTTGGCGGTGTTGCCAAAAAGTCGCCGTTTATCATGCAGGTGGTGGCCGATGTGATTAATAAGCCCATCCTTGTTGCCCGAAGCGAGCAGGCCTGCGCACTTGGCTCAGCAATGGCTGCGGCAGTTGCTGGAGGTGTTTATACGGATGTGCTTGAAGCCCAGAAGCATATGGGCGGAGGGTATGAAACGGAATATCACCCCATTCCTGAAAATGTTCAGAAATACAAGGCGCTGTATGAAGATTATTCCCGCTATGGCGAAGTGATAGAGAAGGAGATCATGAAGGCTGTGTAGAATAGATAGCAGATTTCACTAATATGTTAGTCCAAACTGCCAGAGAGGAATTGTGTTGAGATAGCCCAGTTCTATGTCATCTTTCACAATAAAGGCTTTATCTAAATCACGAATTTGTTTTAATCCTTTGTTTTTTCCTCCCACTTCAAACGTGTAATCATCGATTTTGAAATCTGCTTTAGGCGATGTGATTACATCGTATTTCAGCCTGAGCTGATTCAGGAAAAATGTTTCCCGAACGTTTCCCGGATTTGAGTTTTCGCGCGCCAGACTGTAAATCAGGTTGGGGTTGTCTAAATAAATCTTATCCACTTTGCCTAAACCTTTGATACCTCCTGTTGCATTCCTAAGCTGGGCAATCATGCCGGCTTCTTCAATGAAAAGGCAATAATCTGCAATATTGTTCCTGCTGGCTGAAAGCGCAGTGGCGATACTATTCATATTGGGTTTGAAAGGCACACTTTTAGCGATAATGGATAGCAATTGCTTCAATTTCCGGCCTGTAGCTACATTCATTCCGGCATACAGCGGAATATCTGACTCAAGAGTCTGATTGACAATTTGCTGCAACTTGGGTTCAAAATCTTCTTCCATGGCAAACGGATAGTATCCTCTTTTCAGATAATCATCAAAAAATGGAAGGGGATGCTTAAACTCCGGAATTTCTGCTTTGTGAGCAAGGATTTCTTCTAAGGAATATTGCCTGACTGCTAGCTGGTGAAATAACTGCAGGTACTCTCTGAACGACAAACCCTGCAAGTTATACATCACAGTCCTGCGACTTAAATCTGAGGCGCCTTTTTTAATATCAAGCACTGATGAACCGGTAAACACAACAAATAGATCGGGATGGAAATCATACATCAGTTTGAGCTCTTTCGCCCAGTCTTTGTATTTGTGGATTTCATCGATAAACAGGTATTTCCCGTTTCGTTTAACAAAAGCGTCCGCCAGGTCCAGCAACCTGTTATCGGCAAAATAAAAATCTTCGGCAGTCACATACAGTGTTTCGGCAGGATTCAGGTTCATCTTGATATGTTGTAAAACCAGAGTGGTTTTCCCGACACCGCGGGGACCTGTGATCCCGATCATACGATTCTTCCAGTTTATTTCTGAATAAATGTAACGGAAGAAACCGGTATCAGTTTCTTTCAGAAGTTTATGAAACTGTTCAACTAATTTGTCCATCTCGGTATATTTTCGACAAAGATAAGGATAAATGCACTCTAATAGTGCAATTAATTATAAAAAATGAATTATTATAGTGCATTCACGTCAAAATATCCGTTTATCATGAGGCTTCATGCTCTTACAATTGTTGGTTAGAGTTAAAAGCGGAAGGTCATTTATTGTACAGCTAATCAGCATCATCAGTCTCAGATGAATTAGAATTTGTGATAATTATCCTGACAGGATCTTGATTACTCTCCATCCTTACTCACTTTGCCGGAAGCGTTTCTGAATTCTGATATTAAACCCTCTTCCTGTAACTCATTACAGCCCAGGTATTAAAGACCACTGCAAAGCCAAGCAGGGCAAACAGTTGAGTCTTCATCTCTGCAATTCCGCTGCCTTTGAGGTACACCATACGCATCACCTGCATGAAATATTTCAACGGGTTAAAATGGGTTATAAATTGTGCCCATTGCGGCATGCTGTTGATGGGTGTGAACAGCCCGCTCAAAATAATGAAGATCAGCATGAAGAAAAAGATCACGAACATAGCCTGCTGCATTGTTTCGGAATAGTTGGAAATAATCAGCCCGAAGCCTGAAACCACCAATATATAAATCGCTGCAAAGAAGTAAATTGTCCCGAAATTTCCCTGCGGGTACAAACCGTAAACAAGCCATGCCACGCCAAAACAAAGGGTAATTACCACGAAACCTATCAGCCAGAACGGCAGCAACTTACCCAAAATAAAAGTGAAGCGTGAAACAGGCGTTACATTGATCTGCTCCATGGTGCCGGCTTCCTTTTCCATTACAATGTTGAGCCCCGGCAGAAAACCGCAGAGCATGGTGATCACCATGACCATGAGTGCCGGAACCATAAACACCTTGTAGTTGAGGTAGGGATTGTAGCGAAACTGGCTGACGATTTCAGCCTGCGGTGCTAATGTGACTACAACCGGTCCCGCGAGTTCACTGCGAATTTCGGCAGCGTAATCGTTCAAAATACCCATCAGGTAATAGCTGCTCATACCGCCCTTGGTGCCGTTCACTGTATTGGCGGTGATCATTGCCCTTGCACTGCCGCTGCTCACAAGGTTTTTCTCAAAATTCTGCGGGATCTCAAGGATCACATCCGCACGGTCGGATTCCATGTCATGAAGCGCTTTGGAATATTGCGGGGTCTCACCAACCAGTCTGAAGTAGCCGGTTGAACTTATTTTACTGATCAGCCTGGCGGAATAGGGACTGTGATCGTTGTCAACCACATGCAGATTGATGTTTTTCATTTCAAAATCGGCAGCCCACGGAAAAACCAGTAATATCATTACCGGAAAAATAAGTATCAGTTTAGGCAGGAATGGATTCCGCTTTAGCTGCCTGAACTCTTTTTCAATCAAATACTTTATTACCATTACTCAAGCCGGTTTTTGAATTTTTTCACACTAATGGCAGTGATGACAGCCGCCATGGCAAACAGGATGGTTATTTCCTTGAGCACAGCCTGCACTCCCAGGCCTTTGATCATCAGATCCTTAACCGCAGCAATGTACCATTTTGCCGGGATGATATGCGATATCCACTGCAGGATGGCCGGCATGTTTTCAACCGGGTAAATCATTCCTGAAAGCAGCATGACAGGAATCATGAAAACCATGCCTGAAATGAGGTATGCAATCATCTGTTTCGAGGTGAGTGTTGAAACCATGATGCCGATAGAGAGTGAAACAAAGATGAAGAGCAGCGACACCAGGATGAGCCAAAAGAGGCTGCCCATTACCGGAACTTTGAGCACGAATACTGCCAGCAAAAGCACCGTGGCCAGGTTAACAGCCGAAATGGCAAAATAGGGCACTGCTTTCGACAAAATGATAATAATCGGTTTCATTGGCGAAACCAGCAATACTTCCATGGTTCCCATTTCTTTCTCCCTCACTATCGCCACCGAAGTCATCATGGCGCAAATAAGCATCAGGATCATCCCCAATACGCCGGGCACAAAGTTATAAGCGCCTTTCATCTGCGGGTTATACATCAGCTTTACCTCCGGTACTATCTGGTAAGGAACCGGGCCGGTAGCAACGATCTGGCGCTGGTAGTTGTTGATGATGGCGGTGGCATAGTTTGTAAGCGTTGTGGCCGTATTCGGGTCAGTGGCATCGGCAATGAGCTGAATCTGGGCTTTACCCGTATGCAAAAGGTTTTCGTAGAAATTCTCACTGAATACAATTGCCAGTCCGATTCTTCCTTTGCGGAAAACGTTATCGATGTCCTTGGTATTATGCACATATTCAGCCACATGGAAATATTCACTCACTTCGATAGCCTCGACAATTTTCCGGGTTGCTTCATCTTTTGAAAGATCGAGAACAGCAATCTCGGCGTTTTTAACTTCAGTGGTAATGGCAAAACCGAACAGGATGATCTGTATCACCGGCATTCCAAGCAGGATCATCATCGTACGCGTATCGCGAAAAATGTGATGAAACTCCTTCCTTACAAAAACAAGAAACTGCCTCATATCAGTCGGAATTGCGTTTGGCGCCCCTCGCGAGGCGATGAAACACTTCGTCCATATTGGCGGCATCGTACTGTTGTTTCAAATTTTGCGGCGAATTGAGCGCATCAATTCTGCCGTCCACCATGATGGAAACACGGTTGCAGTATTCGGCCTCGTCCATGTAATGTGTTGTTACAAAGACAGTTATTCCGCGATCGGCAGCCTGGTAAATCAGTTCCCAAAATTGCCGGCGTGCTGCGGGGTCAACACCACCAGTTGGTTCGTCGAGAAATACGATCTTGGGTTCGTGGACTATGGCTACCGAGAATGCCAGTTTTTGTTTCCAGCCCAGCGGCAACGATTTTACCAGCGCGTCTTTCTGGCCTTCGAACTGCAGGTTTTTCAGCAACTCATCGGTGCGGTGCGAAATTTCCTTATCGGGAACACCATAGATACCGGCAAACAGGCGGATGTTTTCCCACACTTTAAGGTCTTCGTACATGGAGAATTTCTGGCTCATGTAGCCGATGTTTGCCTTTATTTTTTCAGGGTTTTTCGAAATCTCGAAACCGGCTACCATTCCTTTGCCTGATGTGGGTTTGCTAAGGCCGCACAACATGCGCATGGCGGTGGTTTTTCCGGCGCCGTTGGCACCCAGAAACCCAAAAATCTCACCTTGTTCCACCTCGAACGAAATGTGATCCACGGCCGTGAAACTGCCGAATTTTTTGGTCAGGTTTTCTGCTGTGATCACTTTCATACGACATCAGCTTTGGTGAGTTCCATAAAACAATCCTCGATTCCGGGATTGATCTTTTCTATTTCTACATTTGTATGGCCTTTGAATAACAGGTATAGATACAAAGCATGCTGAACCGACTCCTGTAATTCGTTTTGTCCGGTTTCAACCGTTACATGATGTGAATCGCCAAATGCATAGCATGTTTTAACGGCAGGGAAGGCACGGATGTCGCTCAGCAGGCGCGACATTTCGAGTCCGCGGACAGCAAAAATCTTCTGATTAAATTGGGCGGTTATGTTTGCCGGAGTATCAATCGAGAGAAAACGTCCGTCTTTTATCAGAGCTATGCGGTCGCAGAGGGCAGCTTCGTCCATGTAAGGTGTTGATACTAATATGGTAATTCCCTGGTTTTTAAGTCGTTTGAGCATTTCCCAGAGTTCCTTCCTCGACACAGGGTCAACGCCGGTGGTGGGCTCATCGAGGAAAAGGATGGCAGGCTTGTGGATAAGCGCACAGCTAAGCGCAAGCTTTTGTTTCATTCCTCCCGAGAGTTTTCCGGCACGCCTCGTTTTAAAGGGTTCAATCTGGCTGTAGATGTCTTTCACCAGGTCATAATTCTCCTCGATGGTGGTGTGAAACACCGATGCGAAAAATTGCAGGTTCTCCTCCACGGTCAGGTCCTGGTAAAGCGAAAACCTGCCCGGCATGTATCCGACTCTTTTCCTGATTTCTTTGTAGTCCTTCACAACATCAAAGCCGTCAACTACGGCGGTTCCTTCATCAGCAACGAGCAGTGTTGTAAGGATGCGGAACAAGGTAGTCTTGCCCGACCCGTCAGGACCAATAATGCCGAAGATTTCGCCTTTCTCTGCCGAAAAACTGATTCCCCGGAGAGCAATAACTTTCCCGTAGTTCTTCTTCAACCCCTTGACATCAACTGCCGGCATTATTGTCCGATTTTAAAGTTCCCGTACATGCCAATCTTCAGATAGCCATCATTCTTCACTTCAACCTTAACGGCATACACCAGGTTTGCTCTTTCGTCGCGTGTTTGAACAGTCTTCGGGGTGAATTCCGATTTATCTGATATCCATGTGATTGTACCATTGTATTCACGCGTTTCATCTTTGCCGAAATCGGAATGCACCTTAACGCTTTGCCCTGATTTAATTTTCGTAAGCTGATCGGCAGTAACATAAGCACGGAGAGTCATTGTGCTGACGTTTGCTACTTTAAACATCGGTTTTCCCTGTGCCGTAACTTCGCCGGCTTCGGCATATTTTACGAGCACGGTTCCTTCAATCGGGCTGGTGATGCGGCATTTCTGCAGCTGGTCGTCGAGCTGGGCAATCTGCACAGCAAGTACGGAACCGTCTTCGCTAATGCCTCGCGTGCTGATCTCGAGCGTAGATCGTTGGGCATCAAGTTGCTTCTGCAACACAGCAATCTGTGCGTTGATATCGTCGAGTTGCTTTTGGTTTGCGGCATTGGCTTTCAGCAGGTTCTCAATACGATGCTTTTCGGTTGTAGCTGTAACAATCTGTTGCTGCAAAGCGGCGATCTGCCGGGTAATGTCGGGCCGGCGGCTTTCAACTGCCCTGATGTTGGCCTGCAGTTGTTTACGCTTCAGCCATAGTTGCAGGCTGTCAACATAACCGATTGTTTCACCGGCTTTTACCTGGGCGCCTTCGTCAATATTGAGCTGGATGATGCGCCCGTTGGCCTCTGACGAAACAATAACCTCATCGGCCTCAAATGTACCGGATGCATCGTAATTCTTATCGTTGTTTTTGCAGGCAGACAGTGTGAGAATGCAGGCTGCAATTACGATGGGAGCGTATTTTATCATGGTTGCTGGTATTACTGGTTAGTGGTATTTTTAAGATTGTAAACCGAGATGAGGTACTGCATTTCGTGCAAGGCTTTATTTTGCCTGGCTATTGATTCGGCGTTAATCTCACGAACCAGGTCGCTGACTGACAGCGTGCCGTTGGCAACTTTAGCTTCAGCCGATTTCCTGATGCTCGTGCGCAGGCTGATGATCTCGTCGTCGTTGGCGATCAGGTTGCGGTATTTTTCAGCCTCATCGTACTGTTGCCTGGCCTGTAATCCGGTGTTGAAGAGAAAGGTTTCCTTCTGCACAGCCACGTTCGATTTATTGATTTCGATCAACTGCAGATCGTTCTTTTTGGTATAAAACCCGCCGAAACTCCAGCTGAAACGAATCCCACCGATGGCATAGGGTGAAAACTCGTTCTTAAGCATATTCAGTCCTGGTTTTCCATAGCCACCCTGCACAAAAGCACCAATTCGGGGCATGTTTTTGGAATTGATGAGGCTTGACTGACTTGCGAAAAGCTGGGATTGCGCTTCGAACATGCCGATTTCAGGGCGATTCTTCAGGGTGAGATCAACAGGAGCTGACAGCACAGGTTTTATAAATGAATCATTGTCCCCGATCTCTTCGCCGGTAAATGCTGACAGGAGATCGCGATAAGCTTTCCTGGCTGATGTCAGCTCGGTGCGGCGCTGCCCGGCATTGAACTGCTCCACTTTGATGGCATCAACATCGGCCTGGTTGGCAACTCCGTTGTTCATGTATGCGGTTACCCGATCGAGGTTTACCTGTAACTCACTCTGCAGCAGTTCGTTCTGCTTTAGTTGTTCATCCATGAGCAATATCCCGAAAAACACCTGGTTAACTCTTTCGCGCAAGGCATACAGGTCGGTTTCCAGTTTTTGCTTTTCAGCCCCGGCATTGGCTTTGGTTACCTGCTGCTGTGCTTTTATCACCCCGCCGTCCCATATCACCTGGTTGACTTCGGCTACGGCCTGGTATTGATCCTTTGTGAGGCCTTCGATGGACAGGTTCGGCAGTTTTATCGGTATTTCGGTGACTTCGGACTGGTAGGTTGCCCTGGCGGTGAATGAAACCTGCGGCAGGTAAGCTTTCGCAGCATTTTCGAGGTTGTATGCTGAAGTTTGATCAATCAACGCAGCCCGTTTTATCAGCGGGTAGTTGGCCCGGGCTTTTTCCTGGCAATGCTCAAGTGTTATTTGAGCCAGAGCTGTTGCAGGTATCAGACAAGCTAACGAAAGGATAATGAAGAGGTATTTTTTCATCGGAATGCGTATTCAGTTAGTAACAACATTTAGGGTCTCAGGCTTCTCAGAATGATCATAACGTTTTCTTTTTTACGATGCTCGTAGAGTTCATTTATTTCGTTATCAGAAAGTTGCATGACATTCTGTATGATAGGTGTACCAAGGAAGATCATAACATTAAGAGAAAGCATGGTCAGAAGCAGGTCCAGAATATTGGTCTGTCGGATGCGACCTTCGTCGATTTCTTCCTGTAATTGCCGTTGAAGTTGCAGAAACATCGGCCTGGGTAGTTCGCCTAACCTTTGTTTCAGGGTTTTGAGCCGTTGAGGATTGGTGATGAGCTCGTTAAATATGAGAAAGGGAAGTTTTGGGTTTGACCTGATGAGTTCAAAATGTGCTTCAACAATGCTTGCTAGCTGTTCCTCAAACGGCTTATTGCTTTGATTATCAATAGGAAGAGTAGAGATAAGCATCCTGAACTTGTTCTCAAAAATCGATTGAAAAAGATTTTCTTTCGTGCGGAAATAATAATGTACCAGGGCCTGGTTGCATCCGGAAACGCGCGCAATCTCAGTGGTTGAGGTCATGGCAAACCCTTTTTCCAGAAACAGCTTTTCGGCTGTTTCGAGGATGAGTTGCTCAGTGGATATGTCTTTGGTTTGATTCATTCAGCTTAATACTGCTATTCAATAGGGCTATTTAATAGAGCTATTAATTTTCTGCAAATATAAATATCTTGAATTGGTTTTAGCAAGAAAAAAATGAGTTTGGGAAATATTTTATATAGTGGACCTGGATTTTTCAGATATTTTCATTTGAATGCTTATTCTGCATTTACTCTAATCGGATTAGCATTAATAACCATTCGCCTTTTATTTAATGTTAGATATCTCGGTGTAATAGACATTCTATCATAAACCTTATCTTCATATTTCCTTATTTCAATAATTGCTACTACATTGATTGTAACATAGATTTTAAAAGTTGTATTATCATTTCTTAAACAAAGGTAAAATGTTCCTTGGCATTTGTCAGGATAGCTGAACTTATTAGTAGATGATGCACTTTTTGAGGTAGTAAAATGATTAAATGGTAACTTGTTTAGAAATAGGTTTTTATTATATTCATCAGTCAATGCAGCGAATACAGCATCCGTTCCAGTGGGAACAACAAGGTCAGCAATGGCACCAATTGCGAAAGCACCCAGAGGTGATAGAAATAATGAAACTCCATCTTTCATGATAGACTTAGTAGTAGTGTACTTATCGGTAGACTCGTCTCCTACACTTATCAAATAAGCCCATGCAATTAGATTTTTTGTTTCATAATCTGATATTTGATTTTGAGGTAGGTCAATTCTTACAACCTTAGTGTTGACATTTTGATCCATCCAACCAGTAGAACTTATGGGCGCTTTTGTCTCAGTCAGAAAAAGATCTTCTTTAACTTCTGTACTTATTATTTCTTTAACGGTTTCTTTATAGAGTAGAGTATCATAACCGACTAAGCTGTCTTGTGTATAGTTTATATAAGTTGTATCAAATTGAGTTAACCATTTCCATTCGGTGTTAAAATTGATGAGGGACTCTGACTTTGGAATTCTTTGAATCTTTATCCTGCAGATACGTCCAGTGATAGCTGAGTTTGAAAATCTGAAATAATAGATCGCCTTTTTATATACATTTATCTTTTTATCAACAATTTTCGATGTTTTATAATCCATGAATTTTGAGTTTGTGGGAAGTTCAATAATTTCGATTTCTTTAAGGTCTTTTTTGTTTACTTCTTCAAAATTGAAAATGATTTGATCTCCTTCAGCAAATCCATAGTATAACTCTTCTGTTTTCGAGGCTCCAACTTTTAAAGTCAAATCAGCTACATCTATAGGTTGAAGTTGACTATAACAATTAATCATGATTAGAATAAGAATAAATATCAGTGATAGAGTTTTCATAACAACATCTTTAATGTTAGCACAAAATGAATTCAAATTTAAATTAATTCCCGTTTTTCACCGAGATAATCTCGGCAGCAATGCTTATGGCGATTTCGGCCGGTGAAAGGCTGTTGATCGGAAGCCCGACAGGTGAGTGGACTTTCTCCAGGTCCTCAGGAGTATATCCATCCTTCAGTAGCATGTCGAACAATGTTTTAACCTTTGATTTGCTTCCCATCATACCCAGGTAGCGGATGTTTTTCCCGAGCAACTGACGTAGAACGATCTCATCACCGCGGTGGTTATACGTCATGATAACTGCATATACATCGCTGCCTTCCGGAACAAGTTGATCAATGTGCTGATAATCAACTATCTGTTTCTTCGCGACGAATGTATTTTCAATGAAAGTATCAATCCAGTCACGGTCGTCGAAAAGCTCAATGTAAAACCCGAGGTTTTGCATGGTCCGGCTAAGCGCCAGCCCTACATGTCCTGCACCGAAAATGTACAGGCGACCGGTATCGCTCAACGATTCCACAAACTCCCAACTGTTGAAGGCTGTTTTTACATATGGATTTTTCTCAAAACTGTTCATGTCGGGGATAACACTGATCCCTCTTTCGGTGTACCAGATGTAAAATGGCCGGGGCTTTTGAGTAAAAGACTCCAACGCTCTGATTATCTCGATTTTATCTTCATCGAGCGGGTAGAATGCTATGGCCTGTTGCCCCGAACAAATCATTCCAGAACTCTTCTCGCCCGCGTCGGCATTGTGTTCCATCCCGATACTGAAATTGAATGTCTCACGGTTCGTAAGGTGCGTTTTCGCCATTTCCACCAGCTTGTGTTCCATGATTCCGCCACCGAGCGTTCCAAACAAGCTGCCGTCCTCACAAACTGCCATTTTAAACCCTTTGTGCCCGGGACTACTGCCTTCGCTTTCAATTACTACCATTAACACAACACGTTTTTTGTCGTCGAGGCATTTGTGTATGTGCGACCAGATATTCATCAGTTTAACAATAAGTTACAATTAACGGTTATACAGTGCCATCAGCACTTTTTCGGGTGTAAGCGGAGCATCATACCTGCCGGAGTATGCCGGATTAAAAGCCCTGATGGCTTCCTGCAAAGCGAAATACACTGCTATTCCATACATAAAAGGCGGTTCGCCGATAGCTTTCGAACGCATGATGGCCTGCTCGGGGCCTGGCTTATCAAGGGTTTTACATTCAACAATTTTGGGTGTTGAGTAGATATCGGGAACTTTGTATGTTGACAGGCTGTCGGACAGCAAACGACCTTTTTCGCTGTACCTGATCTCTTCCATGGTCATCCAGCCAATTCCCTGCATGATTGCGCCTTCGAGCTGGCCAAGGTTAATATCGGGATTCATATCGTTGCCAAAATCATGCACAACCTGCACGCTGTCAACCCAATACCTGCCGCGGAGACAATCAAGCGTTACTGTAATTGCTGCAGTCCCGTACACATGATATGCAAAGGGATGCCCCTTTTCGGTTGACTTATCAAAATGAATATGCGGCGTAGCATAATGTCCTGATTGGCTCAGGCTTATGCGTTTACGAAACGATGTGGTAATCAACTCCTCCCAGGAAATCCCCGTATCGGTTGAACCCGAATATACTTTTTCATCCTGCAGGCTTATCTTTTCCTTCTCAGTATTGCACATTTGTGCCGCCGATTCCTTCAGCCTGTCAAGGATTTCGCCGCAGGCAATCTGAAGCGCTTTTCCATTGAGGTCGGCGCCCGAACTGGCAGCCGTGGGCGAAGTGTTGGCAACACGCGAAGTGTTGGTGCTTTCTATCCTGATACGCGACGGAGATACTGAAAAAATACCGGCAGCCACCTGTTTCAGTTTTGTGTTCACGCCCTGTCCCATTTCAATTGCCCCGGTACTGATGCCTATGCTGCCGTCCTGGTAAATGTGTACCAATGCCCGTGCCTGGTTCATGGCGGTGTTGGTGAATGAAATTCCGAAACACACCGGCATCAGGGCTAATCCTTTTTTGGTAAACGCAGTAGCCGAGTTGAATTCAGCGATTTCTTTCAGCTTTCCGGCAACATCAAACTGCGAAATTGCTTCGTCCCAGCATTCACGGGCATGAGCCTGTTGTGCAACCTGTCCGTAAGGGAATGCATCCTCATCCCTGATCAGATTTTTCTGCTGTATCTTCCATGCAGGTATGCCGAGGTTTTTTGCTGCAAAAGCAATAGCCGATTCCATCACAAACATGGCCTGCGGTGCGCCGAAACCCCTGAAAGCCGTAAATGGCGGAAGGTTGGTTTTGCAGCTGTAAGCCGTGGCTTTTACATTGGGAACAAAATAGCTGTTCGTTGCATGGAACAGCGTCCTTTCCATGATGGCCGGCGACAGGTCGGCAGCAGCGCCACCGTTTTGATAAAACGTTGCCTCATAAGCCAGTATCTTCAAATCTTCCGAAAGCCCGATCCTGAAATCGGAGCTGTAAGGATGCCGTTTACCGGTCATCACAATATCATCGTGACGGCTAAGCGACAGTTTTACAGGTTTTTGCAGCAGGTGAGCTGCCAGCGCCGCCATCGTGCTCCAGGCTGTCGCCTGGTCTTCTTTACCACCGAAAGCTCCACCCAACCGCCTCACATCTACCTCGATGTGGTTCATGGGAATTCCAAGCACACCGGCAATGGTTTTTTGAACGATAGCAGGCCCCTGGGTTGAAGAATACACTTTCAATGTGCCGTTTTCAGCAGGAACGGCATAGGCATTCTGGGTTTCGAGGTACAGGTGCTCCTGGCTTCCGCTGTCGGCGCTGCCCTCAAAAATGTAGTTGCATTTTTGCCAGGCTTCAGCAACGTTACCTAAAGCAAAGGTTCGCGGAGGAAATAAAAGCAGCCCTTTTTCTTTGGCAACGCGAGGATCGGTAACAGCCTCAAATTCATCGTATTCAATATGGATTTTCTTCCTTGCCCGGCGTGCATTGAATTCCGAGTCGGCGATGATGAGTGCAATGGGCTGACCAATAAAATGTACCTCCTTTTCGGCAAAGAGCGTTTCATCGGGCAGAATGCCCCCTATCTGGTTTTCACCGGGAATGTCGGTGCAGGTAAGGATTCTCACAACTCCCGGCATTTCCAGCGCCTGGCTGAAGTCGATAGATTTTATGGCTCCATGAGCTATACCCGAAGCAACTACAACACCGAAAAGTGTCCCGTTTGTCAAAGGAATATCATCAGTGAAAACTGAGCGGCCTGTTACATGGCCGATGGAATCAATGTTTTTCATCGGCTTGCAGGATTTGTACCAGAGAAGAAAGTTCAGATTTTCTGGGGAAAAGTTCAATGAAATGGGCAATGAACAGTTGCCTGAGCAGCAGTCGCTTGTATTTCGCGCTTCCGCGTATATCGCTGATGGGCGATATTTCTTGCTGTAGCACTTCGCTGGCTCTCAGCAGGGTGTCATAGGTGATTTCTTTTCCTTCGAGGAAATGGCTGGTTTCGGCGAGGAAAAGGGGTATCGGCGCCACTCCTCCGGCGGAAAGATGCGCTTTTTCAATTTTTCCTTCGTTTATCTTCACCAGGATGGCAGAATTCACGCTGGCAATGTCGAGGTGCTGGCGCTTGCTTACTTTTTCAAAATTGAAGTGATCATCCCTGCCCGGCAGGCTGAAACGAATATACTTAACCAGTTCACCGGGTTGTAAATCAAGCTGTTTGTATCCTTTGAAGAATTTCTTGAGAGGTAAAAAGCGATCGGTATCTTCACCATTTACGAGGCATATTTCAGCATCCAAAGCCAGGAAAAAAATCGCAAGGTCGGCAATGGGGGAGGCGTTCACTAAGTTGCCGGCCAGCGTGGCCATGTTGCGGATGGGCGTTGAGGAGATAAGGCTGAAATGCTTTCCGAGGTTCGGGAAATGTTGAATAAGTGTTTCGGATTCAAGCAGTTCGGTGACAGTGCAAGTGCCGGGAATAATGCACTTTCCATCCCGGAATTCAATTCCCGGTGCTGAAGAAGAGCGCACTTTTTCAATGCCGCCAAACATCAGATCATCCGCTTTCTGAACCATCAGGTCGGTACCGCCACCAATAATTATAGTATTTACAGGACTTTCATGCGGTTGATTGCCAATACCGGCAAGCCTTTCGGGTATATAGGTAAACCACGCCGGCAGGTAACCTTTCTCAACCATCCATGCAACAGTACTGCTGCTTTCATGGAGCCGGGTAAGTTCCCACACCTGCCTCACCGCCCTTTCAATGGATTTGTAACCGGTGCAGCGGCATATGTTGCCGTCAACTGATGCCAGCATTTTTGAAAGGTTTGCAGTATCTCCCGAAAGGCATTGAGCCATGAGCGAAACCACGAAACCGGGAGTGCAAAATCCGCACTGTGTGCCCGAATGATCGACAATTGCCTGCTGCACAGGATTCAGGGTTTCACCATTTAATCCTTCGATGGTGACGATATGCCTGCCGTTCACCAATGCCAGAGGTGTCAGGCACGAAACAATAGTCCTGTAAATTACTTTGCCTGCTGAGCGACTGCCTTCCATCACCGTGCAGGCGCCGCAGTCGCCTTCGCGGCAACCTATCTTGGTGCCGGTGAGGCCTGCTTCATACCGGATAAAGTCCACCAGGGGCATTCCTCCGGGCTTGTCCGTTCTGATAAGTTTTTCGTTGAGGATAAATTCAATCACGATATAAAAATAGTAAATCAGCCTAATTCCTTGCGCTGAAATCAAATAAATCCGTCAATAATCCTGAAAATATACTCTTTCAATTGCAAAAAGAGTGATGGGATTGTCAGACTGTGATCAATTCTTTAGTCTTGGCGTATTCTTTTACCTGGAAAACAAATGCCTGCAGCCGTGTTTCGAGCGCTACGCCGTCCTGGCCGTCGTAGGGAATATTGATAAACGGAATGTTATCATGATCCTTGCGGAACGAATCGCTCACCGAGGCAATGAGCGTTCCGGGCATACAGGTGAAAGGCAGAATGGCTGCGATACCCGAGATTCCGCGGTTTACCAGCGTTGCTGCCGTGCCCATGGCGATGGGCGGGTCGCCATCGTAATGCTTGCCAATGTATGTATTACACATGTTCAGCATATCGTGCAGCGAAACATCCTTGCTCTGGTCGGTGAACTTTTTCAATCCACGGAGCAGCGAAGCGGCGATCGCTTCCTGCCCTATGCCCTGAATCTTTGATTTGATAATTCCTTTCCTGTCGTTTTTCCACCTGCTGTCGCGGGTGAAGCGGTAGGTCGAATAGCTGATCCATTCCGAAAAGGGCGCTATAACCACTTCTACGCCAAGGTTTTCGAGGCGGTTGGCAATGTTGCCGTTGCAAAAGGCATTTTCGCGCATGAAAATCTCACCAACAATCGAAACGACAGGCTTGCGGTGGCTCTTATCCACCCTGATGTTCATGAAGCCTTCGGTTAATTCGGCCAGCAGTTTATGCAATGCCCCGCTGCCGTTTTCGATGCAACGGACAACCTCTTGCAGCGAATGCTGATAAAAATTCTCGGTATCGCCTTTTTGCAACTCGTAAGGCTTGGTTTCCCGGTATAGTTTCTTGATGAAATCGACGGACACGAAACCTTTCCATGCGTTGATCCTGAACTTTTGTCCTTGTTCGCCAGCTACATCCTGGTACGAGGTGTCGTTTGATGGCGTTATGAGTTCAGCTTCCTTGTAGCCGAGCCTGTCGAAAAGTATCCTGTGGAAATGGTTATACTGCCCGAAGCGGCAAGGGCCGTTGTGGTCGGGCATAAAGAAGCTCATTTTTGATGGATCAGCGCCAGGTTCCATGAGCTTTCTCAGGAAACTGCCTGTGGTGCAAATCATGGGGAAACATTCCTTCGACGAAGTATATTTCCGGCCAATGGCCAGGTCTTCTTCTGTTTGTTTTGGCAATACTTCCGAAGGAATGCCGCAACTGCGCGCTGCCGCCGAAATGGCATAAGCATGGTCGTTCATGTAGGGAAAGTACAGTACACGGCTTTTCTGAGGCGATGACTGCCCCGGGCGTGGCCTGAAGATTTCGGATTCCGGTTTTGCATTCTGCTCCGAACCTTTCAGGCTGTCGAGAAAAGCTTCGATACGTGTTACCATGCCGGCATCGGCTGAGTGTTCATCCACCTCGAGGTGCAGGAATGGCTTGCCTTTGAGCTCTTCGGTAAGGTAATGCCACAGGAACGAATCGGGGCCGCAGCGGAAATTGCTGATATAAACGGCATGAAACCTGTCATCGGCAGCAACGAGCCTGGCGGCAGCGATCAGTTTCTGCCCGTTTGGCCAGTACATGTTCCTGTAGTTGCCGAAAACCTTGATAGTGGGCAATTCCAGCATGTCGAGCGGTATCGGCATTACATTGTTCCCGATGAGTTTTTCAACCAGGCTCAGGTTGAGGAAAGGGTCTGTGCTGTTGTATGGACGGCCGAGTAAAATCACCGGTTTGCAGGCCGGCGGAATGTTTTTTAACGCTTCTTTGCCGTATTCAATAAGGCCTTTTTCGAATTTTACCTGTGCCTCATCAGCTTTATATATTGCATTCCTGATATCGTCTTTGTCCAACTTAAACCTTTCGCTGAAATATTCAGTGAGTTCCTTCACCAGCGCCCTTTCGAAAAACCTGAAATGCAAGGTTGGGATCAGCAGCCTGCTCTCATCGAACCTGCCTTTGAATGCGGCTTTCACCATGAAAGGATAGCTCTGAACCCACGGACAGTTGCAGTTGAAGGTCGGGTTTCCCTCCACTTTTTTGGCATTGACGATGAATGGAGTGAAAATGTAATCAACGTCTTTTTCAACAAGGTCGGCAACATGGCCATGCATCAGTTCAACCGGCAGGCATGTTTCGGTAGTGATGGTTTCAATGGCTTTGGTTATCAGCGGTTTATCCGATTCGCGTGAGAGGATGATATTGAATCCAAGCTCTTCGAAAAAAGTCCTCCAGAACGGAAACTGCTGGTATAAGACCATCAATGCCCGGGGAATGCCGATTTTGATGCCTTTTTTGCCTGGGTCTTCAACAAAGCCGCCCATCAGCATTTCTAGCCTTTTGGCAACCAGGTTCGGAATGTTGTTTTTCGAGCGTTTTCTGTCGGAGGTTTCGTATTTTTCGCATCGCCCGCCGTAATACAATGATTTTTTTTCTCCTTCTATTTTTACCCGGCGAATTTCGCAATGGTTGGCGCATCCCTGGCAGGTAAACCGGCTTATGGCATACTGGGTGTTCCGCATGCCGAAGCCTTTGAACCGCGTATTCCTGCTGCCCGCCATGTGGCGTTGCGCAAGTATGGCAGCGCCGATGGCTCCGGTAACATCGAAATGCGGCGGGATGATGATCTTTTTGCCCAGCACCTGCTCAAATGCTGCCACAACCGCTTTGTTGTTGGTAACCCCGCCCTGGAAGAAAATACGGTCGCCGATTTTCCGCTCAGCCACAACCTTTTGCAGGTAGTTGTAAACGATGGAATAGGCGAGCCCTGAAATGAGGCTGTCTTTTTTTGCTCCTTTCTGCATGCTCGAGTTGAGGTCCGATTCCATAAATACGGTGCAGCGGTCGCCGAGTTTTACCGGCCTTTCCGCTTTAAGCGCCATGCTGCCGAACTCCTCAACGATGCTGATGTCTAATTTCTCAGCCTGCTCTTCGAGGAAAGAGCCGGTGCCAGCAGCGCAGACCTTATTCATCTCAAAATCAACCACAACGCCATTTTCAATGCTGATGTACTTTGAGTCCTGTCCGCCGATCTCGAAAATAGTATCCACCGTGGGATCGTAATCAATGGCAGCGGTTGCCTGGGCTGTGATTTCATTCTGAATGGTGTCGGCGCCGATGAAGTCGCCGGTAAGGTAGCGGCCCGAACCGGTGGTTCCGGCTCCGATAACTTCAACCGCATCGCCCACTTCGTCGTAAATCTCAGTCATTCCTTTCTGAATGGCTTCGAGTGGTTTGCCTGCCGTGGGCAGGTATCGGCGGGCAATCACATGATGCTGTTCATCAATGAGTACCACATTGGTGCTGAGCGAGCCGATATCAAGCCCAAGGTAAACCGGAAGTTTTTCCTGTCCGTTTCGCTTTTGATGTAAATCTTTCCGGTAAACGGCTTCCGATTCTGTCAGTTTTGGCAATGTGACCTGTTCCGAATTGTCCCTTCCCAGGTAGTCTTCCAGGTATTTCAGCCCTGTGAAATGGTTCATTTCCAGGTTGTTGTTTACGGCATACATCACTGCCCCAATGGCGCCCATCGATGCATGGTACTCAGGAATTACGAGTTCGCCGTCAGTAAGTTCAAGCACTTCGCGAAAAGCCCGCACCATACCGGCATTGGCTGCCACTCCACCTGAAAAAACGACCGGTTTTTTGATCTCTTTGCTGCGGGCCACATTGCTGCGGAAATTGCGGGCCAGGGCAAAACACAGCCCGGCGACGATGTCGTGGAGTGGGGTTGCAATCTGCTGGTGATGGATCATATCGCTTTTGGCGAAAACGCTGCAGCGGCCTGCGATGCGCGGCGGATCAACTGATTTCAGCGCCATTTCGCCAAATTCGTTCTCAATGGAAACGCCTATCCGTCGCGCTTGCTGGTCGAGGAAGGAGCCTGTGCCGGCTGCGCAGATGCTGTTCATTTCAAAATCGGCAAGCCGCGAATATCCCGAAACCGGATCCTTTTCGAGGATGATGAGTTTGGAATCCTCGCCACCTATCTCAATTACTGTGCGGGCTTCGGGGTATAATCTGCCTGTTGATGTGGCCTGGGCAATGATCTCGTTTACCAACACCCCGCCAATGAGTCCTGATGCCAGTTTACCGCCGGTACCGGTGAGCGCGATGCCTCTGATGCAATCAGCAGGATAGGCGTTCAGCAAATGTTTCAGTCTCTCGCTCAATACATGAAAAGGCCTGCCGTGGACAAAATCGTAATGATTTTCCACAACAGTGAGGTCTGTGTTGAGTACAACAGAGTTCAGGGAAACAGAGCCAATATCGAAGCCAAGGAAAACGGGAACGGATGGCGACAAGTCACGGGTATTCGGTAGTTTCATTTTACCGGGAACAACCAGGTTACTTTAACAAGTCATGACCATAAGAAAGAACAGTGATGCTAAGATATGGCGATTTAGCTGAAAAAGCAATAGCTGATTATGATTTTTCCCGCCAAAGTACATTGGATTTGTTGTTACGAGACAAGGAGAACTTCAGGTTTCAATTTCTGTCGGCAAGTTCGGCCAGTGCAAGCACGGTTTTCCAGTTGCGTGTAGTGGCTTTTACACCCAGACTGCTTTCGATAAATGTATTGGTGAGTTTAGCATTGCCATATCCGTAGGGGCAGAATAGAAACACCTCTTTTCCACTGATGAAGAACTGTTCGGGCGGGAAGTCAAGGCGGGTGAAAGATTTAATAACATCATCTGCCGGAGCCTTTTCAAGAAATGTTACATGCAGGAACGCGGTATCAAATTCCGGCTCCCTGATAAACGGATTGCTGCTGATTGTTTCGTTCCATTCATCTTTTGTGCGACAGATAACAGGCACATCGAACCCGAACTTCTGCCCGACAGCCATCCCAATTTTCTCAGAAATGAATTCAGCCGGTAGTATTTCGGGCGAGCTGAAAACCACATTCCCGCTTTGAATGTAGGTGGTCACATCTCTGAATCCTAAAAGCTCAATCAGTTCTTTAAGCTCTTTCATCGGCACCTTTTTATGGCCGCCCACATTGATGCCTCGAAGAATTGCGATAAGGGTCTGCATGGGGTTGGTTGATTTGTTGATTTGTTGATTTGTTGTTTGGTTGATTGGTTAATAGTGCCGGGTTCCAGGTGCCGGGTGCCGGACTTAAGTTTCCAGCTTTTTACACTGAGCCTGATGCTGAGCTTGCCGAAGCATGCCGAAGTGTCATTTTCCAAATTACCTAGTTCCCATTTTCAATTTTCAATTTTCAATTTACTCCTCATGACGTTAAATTCTGAATTGAATATTACCGGGGTAATCTGAATCTAAAACTCCTAACCTGCACAATCACAATCCCTGCGAGCATGAGAAGGCAACCGGCGAGGTTTCTCGCTGTAAGTGATTCATGAAGGATCAGCCAGCCGCCAATCACGGCAAAAACCGTCTCGAAACTGAGTATGATGGAAGCATAGGCAGGGTGTACATGCCGCTGTGCTACTACCTGCAGCGTGTAAGCTACACCTACTGAAAGCAACCCGCCATAGAGCAACGGAATCGCAGCCCTGTAAACTCCGCCCTGCAGCGTGGTTTCGAAGACAACCGATGCGGCGAGGCTTAATATACCGCACACGGCAAACTGCATGGCCGAAAGCGGCAAAGCAGGCAGTTTCTTCACCAGGCTGTTGATGAGCTGTACATGAATGGCCCAGAAAAAAGCGCTCAGCAATACCAGCAGGTCGCCTTTTTGTATCATAAACGTCCCGCTAAAAGTGAGCATAAAAAGTCCGCAAACAGCCACTGCAGCTCCAATCCACAGGTTCGTGCCGGTTTTCTGCCCGACAAGCAGCCCAAGCAGCGGCACAAGGATAACATACAACCCCGTGATAAATCCCGCTTTTCCTGCCGTGGTGTAAACCATGCCTGCCTGCTGCAGCGATGCAGCGGCAAACAGTACCAGGCCTGCTGCCAGCCCGCCCGTCATGAGGTTGCGCGTGAAAATCTGCTCTCGGACTTTTTCTTTATGCTTCATCCAGATGATAAGCGGAATGAGCGAGATGCTGCCAAGCATAAAACGCAACCCGTTGAACAAAAAAGGCCCGATATGTTCCATGCCGGCACGCTGGGCAACAAAGGCAAATCCCCAGATGATGGCCGTGAGCCAGAGCATGGCGACTGATTTCGGATGATGCTTTTCTTTCAAGTTTGTTGTAATTCGCTAAATGTTATATTTGCTGATTATCTCAGGGATCAATAAACTAACAACGCTATGAAATTACTTCTTTTGAGCAATTCCACCAATGCAGGCGAAGATTACTTAGGCTGGCCGCGTCAGCTTATCCACTCCTTCCTGCTCGAAAATAATATAAAAACCGCTGTGTTTGTCCCGTATGCCGGGGTCACCATCAACAACAACGACTACGAAGCCCGTGTGGCAGAGGTTTTTAGCCCCATGGGATGCAGAATAACTTCGGTGCACAGGTTTCCTGACGCAGTTCAGGCTGTGACGGATGCCGAATGCGTCATCGTAGGTGGCGGAAATACCTTCAGGCTCGTGCAACTTATGTACGATAAAGGTATCATGGAGCCTGTGCAGCAGAAAGTTTTGGCCGGAACGCCTTTCATTGGCTGGAGTGCCGGCGCAAACGTGGCCTGCCCGAGCATGAAAACCACCAACGATATGCCCATTGTGCAGCCTGCGTGCTTCGATACGCTGAATCTGTTGCCATTCCAGATAAATCCACACTACCTCGATGCCCATCCCGAAGGACATGGCGGCGAAACCCGTGAACAACGCATTATTGAGTTTCTCGAAGTGAACCGCAAAATAACGGTTGTCGGCCTGCGCGAAGCCTGTGCCCTGCATTATGACGATAATGGCATCAAACTCATCGGCAACAGGCCCATGCGTGTGTTCAGATATCACACTGTGCCGGTTGAATACGAGCCGGGCAGCGACATTGATTTTCTTCTCAGCCCCACGGCATAAAAAAACCGGCATGAGTCAGCCGGTCATTTTTTTCAGGTTTTCAGTTCATCAGAACGTGTATCTTACCGCAAACTGGCTTTGCCAGAAAAACCAGTGGTAGTCGTCGTTCCATCGGTTTCCAAGCAGGTTGATACCGGGACGCCAATCGAGTGAAAAGCTGAAAGGGATATTGGGCTTTAATTCAATACCCAGTACGCCGTCAACACCTACAAAGGCGCCTTCGCCGTATTTTGTACCGCTCCAGCTGCCGATATGCGCACCGGGGCCATAATACCACTTGAACTGATCGGCAAGCTGGCTGTGAATTTCATACATGCCCGTCACGATAAAATAATGCCCGAAACCGCCAACCGTAAAGTCAAGCGCCTTGCTGTCGTCCATAAATGTTTTGTAGCTGATGCCCGATGGTGTACCAAAAGCAAGACCCAGGGCGTGTTTGTATTGCGCATTGGCAGCAAGAAAAGCTGCCGAAAAAAGTGTGATCAGAACGAGTCTTTTCATGATTTTGAAGATTTAAACGTCAAATTTGTCCCAAGAATTGTGCCAAAAGCAGAACGCAAAAGTATCAAATGAAAGTGCAATTGCGCTGCAAACGGGCCTGTCGAAACGCCACTTTTTCATTCATGCGATGAACTCTTTTGCAATTCGCAGGCTATCCAAACTATGGGTTTCACTATCTTTGTAATGGCTGATCAGTCGTCACGCCAAAATCTTTTGTTTATCTATCAACCAAAAACATACAACTATGACATTCGAATTGCCAAAACTGCCTTACAATGCATCGGCTCTTGAGCCTTTTATCAGCGCCAAAACCATTGAATTCCACTATGGTAAGCATCACCAGACTTATGTGACCAAACTCAACGGGTTGTTGCCGGGAAGTGCATTTGAGAATGCAACGCTTGAAGAAATCATTCAAAAAGCCGAAGGACCGATTTTTAACAACGGCGCCCAGGTGTGGAACCATACCTTCTTCTGGGAAGGTTTTTCGGCCAGGAGAGGCACATCGCCTTCCGGTAAATTGCTGCAACTGATTGAACAGCAATTCGGCTCGTTCGACGAATTCAAAACGAAATTCGCCGATGCCGCCGTCAACCTCTTTGGTTCGGGCTGGGCATGGCTGGTATTGAAAGCCGATGGCTCGCTGGCGATCGTTCAAACAGGAAATGCCGGCAATCCGCTTCGCGACGGACACAAGCCATTGCTTACCTGCGATGTATGGGAACATGCCTACTACCTTGATTACCAGAACCGCCGCCCTGATTTCCTCGCTGCTTTCTGGAACCTTGTTGACTGGGACCTGATCGCTGCAAGGCTGGGCTAACCACCATTGAAGTATCAGGATTTGGAATCCGGCGCGGGTACCGTGTGCCCCGCGATATCTCTGTGGAATTACTACAATTGCTTCAATACTAATAGCTTATGAGTGATATTTTTAATAAGGTCAATGCCCTTGCGGCAAAATACACTGATTATACTGCCGGCAATCTTTCGAAACTCGTGCAAATACGTTCAGTGAGCCTTGGCGAGAAGGCTGTGGCCGAAGAACTGATGCGGCAGATGCTCGAAGCCGGTTTCGACGAAGCGCGTATCGACGGGCTCGGGAATGTCGTGGGCAGGATTGGCCACGGAAGTAAAATTCTTGCTTTTGATGGCCATATTGATACCGTTGATGTCGGGAATCGTACCAACTGGCAGTTCGACCCGTTTTCGGGCGAAATCAGCGGCGGCTATGTTCATGGCCGCGGCACTGTTGACCAGAAAGGTGGTCCCGCCGCTTTCGTTACCGCAGGCCGCATCCTTAAAGAACTTGACTTCGGCCGCGACCTGACGATATACTTTACCGGCACGGTGATTGAGGAAGATTGCGACGGCCTGTGCTGGAAATACTTAGTTGAAGAGGAAAAACTCAGGCCTGATTTCGTGGTGATTACCGAACCCACCAACCTCAACATTTACCGCGGGCAGCGTGGCAGGATGGAGATCGAAGTCTCGTTTAAAGGAATTTCGTCGCACGGCTCAGCCCCTGAGCGGGGTAAAAACGCCATCTATGCGGCTTCGCGTGCCTGCCTCGAAATCGAAAAACTGAATGAGCGGCTTGCTTCCGATCCATTCCTGGGCAAAGGCAGCGTTACCATTTCGGAGATTGTTTCAGGCAGCCCTTCGCTCTGTGCTGTGGCCGATTTCGCCAAAATACACCTCGACCGCCGCCTTACCTGGGGCGAAACTAGCGAATCGGCGGTGGCTGAAATACAGGAGATTGTAAAGGATATGGATGCTACGGTCGAAGTGCTTCATTACGAGGAAACCTCTTACACCGGCCTTCGCTACGGTATGGAGAAGTATTACCCCACCTGGAAACTGGAACAAAACCATCCGCTGGTGGTAAATGCGCAAAATGCCTTCAGGCAGGTGTTTGGAAAAGAAGCGATTGTAGATAAATGGACATTCTCCACCAACGGTGTCACCATCAACGGTTACTATGGCATTCCCTGTATCGGCTTCGGCCCCGGCAACGAGGTGCTGGCTCATGCGCCAAACGAAAAAGTTCCCGTGAGCGACCTCGTGGCGGCTTCTGCTTTTTATGCCGCTCTTGCCTATACCGTTTGATATTTAACCACTCAGGCACTCAGAGCACTTAGGCTCACCAGGCAATTACTTTCATATAAAATACCGAAAGTTGGAAATTGCCGAAAACATTTACTAATAACAAACGCTCAGTGCCTCTTATGTCCTGAGTGTCTAAGTGGTTCTAAAACAAAATATTATGGAAGATCTGTTTAAAGAATACCTCGCCGAGCTCAAAACATATTCAGCTTCGCTGTACCGCAAGGATTTTCTGCTTACCTGGGAGAAATCAACAGATGAACTGAAAACCATTCTCACCGTTGCCGAAGCGCTGAAGTACCTGAGGGACAATAATATGTCGGCGCGGGTTTTTGATTCGGGGCTGGCAATATCACAATTCCGCGACAACAGCACACGCACGCGTTTTTCATTCGCCTCGGCCGCCAACCTGCTCGGACTTGCCGTTCAGGACCTTGACGAAGGCAAATCGCAGATCGCCCATGGTGAAACGGTGCGCGAAACCTCGGCCATGATCTCGTTCATGAGCGATATCATCGGCATCCGCGACGATATGTACCTGGGCGCCGGCAACGCCTATATGCGCGAAGTGGGCGCAGCGCTCGACGAAGCCTTTGCCGACGGTGTGCTGCCCCAGCGGCCGGGAATTGTAAACCTGCAATGCGATATTGACCATCCCACACAAAGCATGGCCGACCTGCTGCACCTGAAAACCGTTTTCGGGTCGCTCGAAAACCTCAGGGGTAAAAAAATCGCCATGACATGGGCTTATTCACCGAGCTACGGCAAGCCATTGTCGGTACCGCAGGGCATTATCGGGCTTATGACACGGCTCGGAATGCGCGTTGACCTGGCCTATCCCGAAGGCTACGG
>JAKLFM010000190.1 GCA_022711175.1 Bacteroidota bacterium
TACAACCGGCCTCGTTTTCTTCAGTCTGAGAAGATGCCTGAGACGTTTAATGTGGTGCGGAAAATAACTGAAGAATCGCTTTCGTATATTTGTTTTGCCGGGAGCCTTGAAAGCGAGACTTCGGCAGATGCTTACATCAACAATGAGTTCACTGGTGCGCACACGTTTTATTTCATGCGTTGCATTAAACCGGGCGAGGCTTTTATTACGTGGCAGAAGCGGTTAGACCTTTATTTGCCGAATAAGGACTTTAAGCAGACACCTGTACTTTTGGGTAATAAAGATTTGATGCAAGAGATTTTGAAATAAAAAATGTATATTTGACTGACTTTTTAAGGTTTAACAAAAATATTTATTATGAGTGCAAAAGCATTTTACGACAAAGCGGTTCCTACCCGGAACCTTGTGACTACCATTACCGGGATTGTTACCCTTGTGGTGACTATACTTGGCGCTTCGGGTGTTATTACCCTTGATCAACAGACCGAACTTCAGGGTCATGCTGTGACTATTGTTGAGGCCGGTGCGCTTATTTGGGGCGCCGTGACTTCTGTTATTCTGA
>JAKLFM010000191.1 GCA_022711175.1 Bacteroidota bacterium
TTTTTGTTGATCCTGCCAAAGCGCTTGTATGGCGCGGACCTATGGCCAGTAACGCGTTAACTCAACTTTTCAGCGAAGCCGACTGGGGTGAACTTGATTATATAGTTATTGATATGCCTCCCGGAACCGGGGATATCCACCTTACCATTGTGCAGCAATTGCCGGTTACGGGCGTCTGCATTGTGACCACACCCCAGGAAGTTGCCCTGGCCGATGCCCGCAAAGCAATTGGCATGTTTACCCAGGAAAATATTAATGTTCCTGTGTTGGGCCTGATCGAAAATATGGCCTGGTTCACCCCTGCCGAATTACCTGAAAACAAGTATTATATTTTCGGTAAGGAAGGTGGTAAACGATTGGCCGAAGAACATAATATTCCATTACTTGGCCAGATTCCACTGGTGCAAAGCATTTGCGAATCAGGTGACAATGGCAGCCCCATTGCCCTTGATTTCAGCTCACCGGTTTCAGAAGCTTTCCGGCTATTGGCAGAAAGAACTGCCCAACAGGTCGCCATCAGAAACGCGACGCTTGAAGCAACCAAAATAGTGGAGAT
>JAKLFM010000192.1 GCA_022711175.1 Bacteroidota bacterium
TGATTCGATAAAGATTTTGCCTTCCTCGTTCTCCCGGCTGCCAATCTTGCGTCCGTAATAGTCGTATGCCCGCAGGAACCACTCTCCGTCCCAGCCATGCTCATTGATTGCCCTGCCCATTGAATCAATATGCTTCGCGGCCTCATCTGCCATCTTCATCTCGCCTCTCCGGCGGGCTATCTCGGCGAAGTCGGCACCGTAAAGCACGAACATGGCGGCAATAAACAGTGATTCTGCCTCTCCTCCCTTCTGGTTCTCGGTGGTCTGGAAGCTCTCGTCGGGATTCGATGAGAAGCAGTTCAGGTTGAGGCAGTCGTTCCAGTCCGCCCTTCCGATCAGCGGGAGCCCGTGCGGACCCAGATGGTTCACAACGTGCATGAATGAGCGGCTCAAATGCTCGAACAGACTTGCCGCATCATCCGGGTTGTTGTTGAAAGGCACAGTCTCGTCAAGGATTGACCAGTCGCCTGTCTCCTTGAGGTATGCAGCTACTCCAAAGATCAGCCACAGCGGGTCATCGTTAAAGTTGCCGCCAATCTCTGCATTTCCTCT
>JAKLFM010000193.1 GCA_022711175.1 Bacteroidota bacterium
ATAATTATTTTTTATACTTTAATCTTTCCTCTAAAAGTTTTCTTTTAATATCTTCTTCAAAATCAATTCTTTTTGATTCACATTTATCTTTTAGAAAATAAAAGAGTTTTTTCTTTTTTTCTTTTGACACAGATATTTCAAAAGTTCGACCATGTGTTTTTACAAAAATATCATAGTTTTGTTTATCGTTGTGTATTATGTGTCGCCCTCGAAGAACCGCTGCGCCAGATTGTTGCCAATGCCGACGAACAAGGATTAAATATTTCCCAATAGAATATCCAAGATCTCCAATACCAAATTCATTTAGTTTATCGGGATCAAAACTATTTTTTATTTTATCAAATAATTTATCAAAATATTCATCATCTTTTTTAGGTTCTTCTGGTTCAGGTTCAGCGACGTGAGCGTCATCAAAGTCCCAATTTTCTTTTTCCTTTTTATCTTCTTTTCGATTAAAAATATTTTTAAAATCGAATTCCTCAAATGTCCTCATTGTTTTCATAATCAATGTTATTATTTTTCATTATATATTATTTATTTTTCATTAT
>JAKLFM010000194.1 GCA_022711175.1 Bacteroidota bacterium
ACCGTAAGATATGTAACCATTCAGGTTCACATTCCTGTGCTGGATAGTTCCCCAGATCATACCGCCGATCATGATCACGATTCCAAGATACCCGAGAGGGCTTTTGTAAGGTGCATCCATGATATAAAGCAACAAACTGAACAGGATCAATCCGCCCCCGGTAATGAGACCGTATACTAATGAATTCATGAAAAGGCTGCGTGGTTTTGTTTCCATGTTAATTAAATTTTAAGGTTGATTAGATGCAAAGGTATGAAAGATGATGTGAAATACTTTCAGCCTGAAGCTAATTGTAAAGTTGTACGAGTTTTTTTGTATTTTTGCAGCGGGTAAGTCTTATACGACCAGCTCCTGTTGAACTCCCCCAGGTCAGGAATGAAGCAAGGGTAGACGGTTGTAGCGGTGCGATATAAGTAGCTTACCCTTCTTTTTTTTATCTCCTCCAGGTTTAAAAAATCAGTTTTCAGTTTGATCAATTGCTGTAAATTTGTAAGGATCATATGAGAATAATACTCTTTCCAGGAATTCAGCATGTTTCACCATTAATA
>JAKLFM010000195.1 GCA_022711175.1 Bacteroidota bacterium
TGTGGCGTTGGAGATTACCATCCTGTCACCGTATAGCTGCGTGATAGCCTTGATATAGGGTGTCTCGCCGCAACCTGCACATGCTCCCGAAAACTCGAACAGCGGCTGTGCAAACTGTGAATTCTTGACGTTCGTGTACTTGTCAACAACTGTATCCTTGTACCCGACCTTTTCATGCATGTAAGTCCACCTGTCAGCCTGTTCAAGCTGAGACTCCAGCGGTTTCATGATGAGTGCCTTTTCCTTGGCAGGGCATACATCGGCACAGTTTCCGCAACCGGTGCAGTCAAATACGCTGACCTGGATCCTGAACTTGTGACTCTTTGTGTTACCGATACCCTGTTTTGCAGTGGTGCCGGCCGGTGCTGCTGCAAGCTCTTCATCGGTGAGGAGGAATGGACGTATTGCAGCGTGAGGACATACATATGAGCACTGGTTGCACTGGATGCACTTGTCCATCTGCCACTCAGGAACGTTCACGGCAATTCCACGCTTTTCATAAGCTGATGTTCCGGCCGGGAATGTTCCATCCTCGCGTCCTACG
>JAKLFM010000196.1 GCA_022711175.1 Bacteroidota bacterium
GATCTCCCGTTCCGAAGAGAATGATTTTTCTTCAGGCTGACGGAACACAGCAGGAAGCTTTACTCCCAGATAATCAGGAATATACTCTTTAAGTGTTTCTACCCCGATCTCCCTTTCGCTCTCAATGATCGAAATTTGCTCAGTTATGTTTTTGAGCTGCCTAACATTGCCGGGCCAGTTATAATTCATCAGGATCGTCTGGGCTTCCCTGGTTAGCCTTATTGAAGGCATCCTGTATTTTTCTGCAAAATCAACGGCAAATTTCCTGAACAGCAGAAGGACATCCTCTCCCCTTTCCCTTAATGGCGGGATTTTTATCGGCACGGTATTAAGCCTGTAGAAAAGATCTTCCCTGAATTTTCCTCTTTCGATCGCATCGGTTATCTCAATATTGGATGCTGCTATAACCCGTACATTGGTTTTCTGGACCCTGGATGAACCCACCCTTATGAATTCGCCTGTTTCCAGCACTCTCAGCAGCCGCACCTGTGTTGAAAGAGGCAGTTCTGCAACCTCATCAAGAAATATTGTACCGCCGTCAGCA
>JAKLFM010000197.1 GCA_022711175.1 Bacteroidota bacterium
AGACTATCTTGTCCACCAGCAGCCAAAATATTTTGTTGAGTAGTAGAAGTTTTCGTGTTCATGGGAACTGTCCGGGTGTGGGTGCAAAAATTGTGACGAGCTTATTACCCCAACCGTCCGTGTTAGCACAAGTACATTATTATTTTTCTATCTCATTGATGAGTTTTTCAAGGGTTGGAATATCTTCATGAATTGTTTTCCATACCACGTTTACATCAACTCCTAAGTAGTCATGGATTAGTTTGTCTCGCATTCCGGCAATCTCTTTCCATGGAATTTTGTAATAGGTTTGTTTAGTGTCCTTTGATATCTTTTTCGAAGCTTCACCTATTATTTCGATATTTCTAATAACTGCATCCTGTACTAATTCATTGGACTTGAAATCCTTCAGAGTTATTCCCTTGCTAAACTCATTGATTTTTCTGATACAATCAAGAATGTGCTCTATGTAAGCGAGATCGTCCTTAATCATTACAATATGTTAATGAGATCTTTCTTTATGCTTTTTTTGATCCTATTGTTTTTCAAAGCACCAGTTGTCAC
>JAKLFM010000198.1 GCA_022711175.1 Bacteroidota bacterium
TTGCATTTCCTTTGGCTATGAAATCGGCTATCTCGCGTTTCACATTGATGACCGACGGCAATACCGGGTAAACCGGCTTTTTGCAGCTGCGGATCTTCTCATGGAGCAGGTCATATACATCATCCACGGGGAAGAGGCCGGGACTGCCAAATATTACTGCCACTGCATCTATCTCATCAAAGTCGTTTTCGCAAGCATCAAGTATCTCTCCAAGTTGTTCTGCAGTGCCTGTTGCCAGGAAGTCGATGGGGTTTGCCACTGAGGAGCCCGGAAAGAGCTTGCTTAACAGCCTGTCTGCTACCGGGCCCGACAGATGCGGTATTTCCAGCCCGCCCTCGCTGAGAGCGTCGGTTAGCATTACCGCCGGTCCGCCGGCATGGGTGACTACGGCTATTCGCTTGCCTGTCAGAGGCCTGTAGGTGAAAAGTGCTCCCACAGTTGCCAGTTCGGTGCGGTTTTGACACCTGACGATACCCGCCTTGCGGAATAATGCCTCCACGGCCGAATCAGGTGATGCCATCGCCCCGGTGTGAGAGGAGGCAG
>JAKLFM010000199.1 GCA_022711175.1 Bacteroidota bacterium
TTGTGAGTCAGCCGACGACACGACTTGTCCCGCATCGTGGGAAAAACATATTGAGCCTTCTCTGTGTTTTTCTACGTTTTCTATAAGACTATGTGTTTAAGCTTGAACCACAATAGGCACATAGGTACATAGGGTACACATAGCTGGTTCTCACTGGGTGCAGGCATTTTCTATGTGCCTTTCTATGTGCCCTATGTGACTATGTGTTACCACTTTTTTTTGAACCACAATAGGCACAATAGACACATAGGGTTCACATAGGTTATTCATAATTCCAGGTGCCAGGTTCCAAGTTCCAAGTGCTATACAAATACTACGAACGTCAAACTGTCAATTGTCAATTGTCAATTTTCCATTGTTTATTTCCGGGTTCCAGGTGCCAGGTTCCGGGTGCTATACTAATACAACGAAAGTCAAACTGTCAATTGTCAATTGTCAATTTTCAATTGTCTGTTCCGGGTTCCGGGTTTCGGGTTCCTAACTAATTACTCATTTGCAAACTATCGTGACCTAACTCCCATCTCAACAAACCTGATTAAACC
>JAKLFM010000002.1 GCA_022711175.1 Bacteroidota bacterium
TCCTTCATTTGCTGTAAACCCACCACAGTATTAAATCCCAATATCGTAAACTTATATCAGGACAAGACAGGCCCAATCCGCACCAACCCGCCCTGTGTCCATGAATGGAGCTGCCCACAGCCCTTACCCAACGCCACTTTTACATTTATCATATGTTAATTTTATGATCCCCCGGCGGCTATCACCGCCACCCCCTTTAAAAAGGGGGACAGCACCCGTCGTCCCCCTTTGTTGCCCATGCGAAGACACCTGCGGTAGCGGCAATAAAGGGGGTGGCCGACCATAGGAGGCCGGGGGATTCCTTCATTTGCTGTAAACCCACCACAGTATTAAATCCCAATATCGTAAACTTATATCAGGACAAGACAGGCCCAATCCGCACCAACCCGCCCTGTGTCCATGAATGGAGCTGCCCACAGCCCTTACCCAACGCCACTTCTACATTTATCATTTGTTAATTTTATAATCTCCCGGCGGATATCGCCGCCACCCCCTTTAAAAAGGGGGACAGCACCCGTCGTCCCCCTTTGTTGCCCATGCGAAGACACCTGCGGTAGCGGCAATAAAGGGGGTGGCCGACCTTGGGAGGCCGGGGGATTCCTTCATTTGCTGTAAACCCACCACAGTATTAAATCCCAATATCGTAAACTTATATCAGGACAAGACAGGCCCAATTCGCACCACTGCGCCCCTGTGTTCCTGATGGTAGCCGCCTGCAGCACTTCACTTTTACATTTAGCGTTCATCAATCGGCATTTATCATTAAAAATCGGGGCGACCCATCGCTGAGCCGCCCCGTTTGTTATCGCAATAAAGCGTGAGATGTCAGGCTGCTGACTGTTGCTGCTGCGCCGGCACCAGCACAAAGTCCACCAACAGGCTGTCGCCGGGGACAAGTGTCTCCGTCCTGGTGGCAGGCACCTCGTAGCCTTCGAGGTGGCAGCTTACGGTATAGGTACCGGCTTCGAGCTCGTCGAGCACATACATGCCATCCTCATCGGTATTCACGATGGTTTCGGGCGAGGTGAGGTTGATCACCGCGTTGGCTAACGGCAGGCCGGTGAGGCTGTCGGTGACCGTGCCGGTGATTTCGGCGGGTTCTGTCGCGCTGTTGACGGTTTTCTTCCTGCGTTGCTTACGTTTCCTCTCGGTCATATAGGCATTGAATAATGCAGGGAAAGCCGTTTTACGGCCTTTAACAAACAAATCAAGGTAATCGGTAAGGAGTTTGTTGTTTGCCTTTGAGAGCGATTTCAACTCATTGTGTGCAGCAATGCGGCTGCTCAATTCGTAGGAAGTGGTTTGCATAATTTCCCTGAAGGACGATGATAATTCCTGCAGTTGGGCAAACTCGTCGTTAGTAATTCCGTTAAGCAGAGCTGTTTCGAGGTTGGCGTTGAGGATATCGACAACACGTAAAGCAGTTTCCGATAAGGAATGGTAGGAATAATGCCGGAGGCTGGTGCGGTAATTCTTCATGGTCTGAAGCATCACGTTGTCGTGAAGCTCCGAAGCCGTTGAAATGGCCGCTCCGATGGCATTGTCGAGAGCGCTGTAGAGGCGTGAAGCCGCATCGCGCTTCTGGGCATGATGTTCAGTATATGGCCTGTCGAGTATCGACAGGAGTTCCGACATACGGTCGGTATTGCCGGCAAAAGAATCGCGGGCGGTTATTATTGAGGTGAATCCTTCGAAAGCGTCAGGATAATCGTTTAAAATCCTTCGCACTGTCAGGAATTTGTCTGTCGTTTTAAAAAAACGGTTCATGTTCGTTTAGTTTTAACGAGTATATAATAAGTGAATTTACGGGCAGTATATGCCAGCCCGCGGTGGCAGTTGCAGTGTGGGGGCGGGCCGAAAGTAACGGCACGATAAACCCCTTTTCTGACGGAGGCGATAGTCCGAGTGCCGGCCTGCTGATTAGTTTTCTGTAACAAATACGTTCATCTATCAGGAACTTGTATTTCTTCTGTTCTGCTGAAAGTCTTTCCGACGGCAGATGAAGCCCTGTGATGCGAACAGCCTTTACTTTGATGAGGGAATCGTCGTACCATACAATGATATACCTTAGCCACTTTGTTCCCGGTTGCCTGCTTTCAACCGACCGGTGGAAAGCATTCGATATCCTGTAGGCAACCCGTGGCTCTTCAATGCGCCTGTGTATTTCGTACAAGGTATCTTCATCCAGGACTATCAGCCCTTCGATACCCAAAAACCGTGCAAACTTTCCCCGGTTCATGCCAGCTTCTCTTTTTTGGGTAAAGCACTATTAACGAACAGCTGCTTTTCATTGGGCAAAGCCAGCTTGTTTATCCGTCCAAGCAAAGGAGTATAATGATGTTTCAGCGATTTGTGGCTTATTATTCCAGCCATGGCTAACTGCTCCAGTACACCTGAATAGGTGCAGACTGTAAGCCGCATTGCCTCTGCCGCTTTCAACATCCGGGGATCGATGGTCAACAGCGTACCATTGTCCCTGCTGGTCAGAAACAGTACTGAATAATCGGCTAATGTGAGGCCGGGCAGGGTGGTAGAAAGCTGATATGAATATTGAAGTTCATCCGGCGAAAGTGTAGATAAATAAATTTTACCCGTTTCGAGGGGTGCATGGGTAAATGCACCCGGAAAGGGGCCTTGAAGATATGCCGTCGAAGTGGTGGTGACGCGGAAACTGAAGCGGGAAATGGCCGGCAGCAATCCTGCTGCACCGAAATCCCTGATGCTTAATGTATCAAGAATGAGGAGGTTTGTCATGGTACTGATATAGTTTAACGAGTTCTTCGAGCGGCAGGCTGGCCAGATCGGCAGCCTTCGTTAGTGAAATGAGTTGTTCTTCCATGGCACGTGATAGCAGTAATTGGAAACGAGTTGATTTATCAGCCCTGCAATTGGTGCCGATGTGCAATTCCATCTTATCGGCGCTTATAATATGCATCAGGTTGATGTAAGTAAATTTTGAGATGATATCGTGTTGCAGGGCGTTGAGTGCGATTGCCCTGGCTGAGATTCCGTATTTATCCTTGAGAAGCCCCAGTTCACGGGGTGAGATGGATGTACGGTAGCGCCCCAGTTCGCGGATGAGCAGGTCGCGTGGTAACAGCATAGCTGCAGCAAACCGGTTGCAGAGAGTCTCCTTGTCATCATCCGATACGCCTGCTCCAAACTCGAGCAGCAGGTGTGCCAGTTCGTGAAGGGCTGAAAACCTTTTCCGTTCGGTAGTCGGGCCTTTGCCTCTCAGCACAATCACCGGTATTTCGTCGTTTGCAAAGCCTGAATAGCCGTCAAACTTGTCGTCGGCATCAATCTCGATCACGAGAATGCCGTTGTCTTCAATCAGGTTTATTACATTGCTGATACCTTCAAACCCGGTGTGCCAAAGCCTGCTTAGCAAGGCTGCTGCTGCTTCGGCATCTTCAGGCGTGTTGACAATGGTTTGTCTCAACGGATCAGTGAAAGTACCCGACACATTGAGCAGGCGCTCAAGTTCGAGGTAATTTTCGATGCGCGACGTTATTTCGTGTTTAAGGGATTCTTCCTTTCGTTTGCCAAGGTCAGCCTTTTTCCTGAACCTGACTCCCGAGACGGTTACTGATAAAGGTTTATAGAAATATTCAACCTTCACATTCAATGCACCGGCAAGCGCTTCGAGCACAGCGGTATCGGCCATCATCTCTCCGCGCTCGTACTTGGCGATGGAGGTCTTTTTGACGAAACCGTTGATGCGGGCTACAAGCTGATCCTGCGAGAGGCCAGCCTGCTTGCGTGCACTGAGTAACCGTTTGGCGAATAGTTCTTTCATATTAAGGTATCTTCCTCTCAGGGAATATTGTGTGTTCAATTCGATACAAAGATAGTGCAATTGTACCCGTGTTCAACAAAAAGATTAAAATATTTTTATGAACACTATGAAATTTATTCTAAAAAGTTGAAAGACAGGGCATATGATTTAAAAATAAAATTCAACATTAACAAAGATATAACACGAAAGGGACTTTTTGTCAATATTTGCATAATAAAATTGCAAGTGATTCGGGTTTCTGTACCGGGCAACCGCCTCCGGACAATATTTGTCTGAGGAAGTTCCGGGTAAGGACAATAAATTCGCGTATCATTATCCTGAAACCTGTCCTGAAAGATTGAATACAGATATCTACAGATAAAACATTATTGAGATTTTTGGATATGCCCACACGGATTTTTGGATATAATCGGATAAATGCCTGGCCTCCCTGTATAAAACCCTGACTTGTTTGTACAAAGGCCTGACATCTTTGTATTAAGGCCTGACCTCATTGTATAAGGGCCTGACCTCTTTGTACAAAGGCCTGACCTCTTTGTATGAAAGCCTGACCTCTTCGTATGAAAGCCTGACCTCTTTGTATAAAGGCTTGACCTCTTCGTATAAAGGCCTGACCTCTTCGTATGAAAGCCTGACCTCTTCGTATAAAGGCCTGACCTCTTCGTACGAAGGCCTGACCTCTTTGTACAAATGCCTGACCTCTTCGTACAAAGGCTTGACCTGGTTGTACAAAGGCCTGACCTCTTTGTACGAAGGCTTGACCTGGTTGTACAAAGGCCTGACCTCTTTGTACGAAGGCTTGACCTCTTTGTACAAAGGCCTGACCTCTTTGTATAAAGGCTTGACCTAAAGGATGGAGTAATTGACCCGATCCGTTAAGTAATTGAACTGAGCGAATGGGTGATTGAACTGAGCAAATGGGTGATTGAGCCGAGCGAATGGGTGATTGAACGGAGCGAATGAGTGATTGAACGGAGCGAATGAGTGATTGAACCGGGCGAATTAGTTATTGACTCGAGCGAATGAGTGATTGACTCGAGCAAAGGCTCTGTTTAGAGAACTATGTCATGAATATGATATGCACCAAGATCAATTCAGAATCTTTATAGCCGACAATTTATTGTTGATAAGTAGTAAATTGTTCAATTAATAAATCTAAAAAGACACCTTATATTTGACACATTTAGTCAACACTAAGAATGTCAACACTAGGATTGAAATTAAGAGAATTGAGAGAACAGTCAGGATTGTCTTTGCGAAAGGCTGCAATGCAAGTAGATATTGATGTGGCAATATTGAGCAAAATGGAACGTGGAGAAAGAAAATTCTCAAAAGAATTGGTTTTAAAATTAGCTGACCTTTATAAAGCTAACTCTCATAAATTAGTTATTGACTTTTTAAGTGAAAAACTACTTTACGATTTAGAGGACGAAGATTTTGGGCTTGAAGCATTGAAAGTCGCTGAGAAACAATTAAAATACAAGAAACAGAAAAATGTCTAAATCTGATAATATAAAACGGGCAAAGCTTCTACGTAAAAGAAAAAAAGAAAGGGAAAAACAAACCCTTTTCAATGGTAATTTGCTTAAAGACCAACAAATGCTGCGTGAAAAAGCAGAAAAAGACAATGTAAAAATTGTGGACAGGTCCTTACTTGGCAGGGAAGAAAAAATATCAACAGTTTTGCTCGAAATGATAAAGCCTGTTTTATTTACCGCACAGGATGAAGAGGATGCAAAGGGGATTGTAGCAATGGGCGTTGTAGCATGGAATTGCGGAGTTATTAAGCAAAAGTTGGGCGAAGACAAGCTGAAAGATGCAATGAAGGCATTTAAAAGTAAAGAAAACAGCGAAGAAAGAAAATTGCTTGATGAGTACATACAAGTTAAATGTAAACAGTTTGGGCAATACAACGATTTTATTACCGACTTTCAAATCTCTTTTGAGCGTGACGGAAGAATGAATTTCACCGTGCTTACAGGTGTAACTGACGATATTGCAAAAACATTAAAAAATTAAGCTATGCCAACACTCCAATTCAAAGGGAAAAACATCATCTGGAACCACCATTTGGCTGTTCCGTTTCATACATTGGACGAAGTTCCAGAACTGCATTGCCAGCCCGAAAAAGCAAATGGTAATATGATAATTGAAGGCGACAACTTAATTGCTTTAAAAGCACTTTTGCCAGAATTCTCTAATCGAATTGATGTAGTTTGCATTGATCCACCTTATAATACTGGTAATGATAATGGACAAGGAAAAGGATGGATTTATAATGATAGAGTCAATAGCCCTTTAATAAAAGAATGGTTTGCTAAAGAAGTAGGGTTAGATGATTTAACAAGGCATGACAAATGGTGTTGTATGATTTCTCCAAGATTAAAATTACTGAGAGAATTGATGAAAGATGAAGGTTCCATTTTTATTTCACTTGACGATAATGAAATGTATACGCTGCGATCATTAATGAATGAAATTTTCGGTGAGGAAAACTTTATTGCATTATTGCCAACCATAATGAATTTGAAAGGAAATCAAGATCAGTTTGCTTTTGCGGGTACACATGAATATACTTTAGTTTATGCAAAGAATAAGATTAAAAGTAGATTTTATGAGTTTGAATTAGATGATGAAGATGCAGATGATTGGGAATATGATAATATAGGCCCATTTAAAAAAGGCAGAGGGCTGTTAGCTGATGGCAAAGGCAAATTCAGAGAAGAAAGGCAATACATGTATTTTCCCCTTCTGGTAAAAGATGGAAAAGTTTTTTTAATCCAAGAAAGTGAATACAAGAAAATATATGATGTTACTTCGAATTCATTTAATGATAAGTATGTGGATGATTTGGTGAAAAAATATACAAAAGAAGGTTATAAAGTTGTATTACCAATTGATAGTAATAATAACAAATTAAGATGGACATGGGGCTTTGATAAAAAATTTATGTCGCATTTGGATGAAATAATTGTGACTGAAACGAAAAATGGACTTTCATTAAATAAGAAACAAAGACCAACTTTAGGTGAATTACCCTCAAAAAAACCGAAAACGATTTTTTATAAACCACAATATAGCAGCGGAAATGGAACAAATCAGCTAAAAGAGTTGTTACCTGATAAGGAATTCAACAATCCTAAACCAATTGATTTAATTAAGGATTTCATAATAATAAGTACTGACAAGAATGCTATTATACTTGATTCATTTTCCGGATCTGGAACAACTATGCACGCAGTATTGGAATTAAATAAAGAAGATGGCGGAAACCGAAAATGTATAATGGTGCAAATGCCCGAAAATTCTGAAGCTGAACCAGATAAAAATATTTGTAAAGACATTACAAGGGAAAGAGTAAAACGGGCTATTGAAAAATACGGCTTCGATGCAGGCTTTCAATATTACCGCCTGGGTCTTCCCCTTGATGCAGAAACCATGCTGGCAGGACAATTACCAACCTACAAGCAGTTTGCAAAATATGTTTATTACCTGTGTACAGGTGAAAATCTGGAAGCAGAAGACAAAATAAACGAAGCCGAGTATTACGTTGGCGAGTATGGCAAACAAGCTATTTATTTGGTTTACAAACAAGATTACGATACACTTACACGCCTTGCACTAAATTTAACACTTGCCAAAAAAATAAAGGAACAACAACCAGGCAAAAAGCGGATTGTGTATGCACCGTCATGCTTTTTGGACGAAGAATATTTAACTGACAATCAAATTGAATATGTGGGTATTCCATACAATTTATTTCAACGCAACCAGTAAAAAACTATGTATTTAAAAAAATATCAAATAAAAGTTGTAAGTGAAATCAAACAGTTTCTGCAAACTGCACGAGATACCAAAACATCGTTTGACATTGCAAAACAGGCATTGCCTGAAAATATGCGCCATACCTTGAATTGGGTGCAAACAACTTTTCAAACGAGTAATTTGGAATATAAAGACCGTTGTACAAACGGATTGGGAAACAGTTATCCCCGAATGATTATAAAAGTTCCGACAGGTGGTGGAAAAACATTGCTTGCCGTTGAATCAATCAGGGAGTATCAGAACCTTTTTGCTCAAAAACGCACTGGGCTTGTAGTTTGGATTGTTCCGAGTGAAACCATTTACAGCCAAACTGTTCAAAAAATCAGGGACAAAGGAAATCCGTTACGCCAGTTATTAGACCAGTGCAGCGGAAACCGAACTATTATTTTGGAAAAAGGACAACGACTGACAACCAATGATATTGAAGAAAATTTGGTTGTCCTGTTTGTTATGATTCAGTCAATAAGCCGCACCAATGGGAAAGAAGCGTTAAAAGTTTTTCAGGACAGTGGCGGTTATGACAGTTTTTTCCCTGCCGACAATCGCTATGACCTACACGAACAACTATTAAAGCAAGTTCCAAACCTTGATTTTATTTCACCTCTTGGCACAGAGCAACCTTTAATAATGACAAGTCTTGGAAACGCAATCCGTATTTCAAAACCATTTATAATCATAGATGAAATTCACAAAGTATTTTCAGAAAATGCCCGAAAAACTATTGATAGTTTAAATCCTGACTTTGTACTTGGTTTTTCTGCAACACCAAAAGCCGAAATGAATGTTTTGGTTACCATTACAGGACTTGAACTTAAAGAGGAGGAAATGGTAAAACTCGACATGCACATTCTTCCACCCATCAGCAAGCAGGAAAATGACTGGAAAGCGATGGTAAAGGAAATTAAGGAGCATCGCGAGAAATTAGAAGAAACAGCAAAACAATATAAGGAAAATACAGGTGTTTACATCCGACCAACTGCTTTATTACAGGTTGAAGCAACAGGAAAAGACCAAAGAGGCAGAGGCAAGGTTCACAGTCTTGACGTTAAAGAATATCTGGTTAGTCTTGAAGTAAACCCCGATGAAATTGCAATAAAAACAAGCTCCCAAAATGATATTGAAGATGTAAACCTGTTCTCACAAAATTGTCCGGTCCGCTTTATTATTACCAAAGAAGCATTGCGGGAAGGTTGGGATTTTTCATTTGCTTACATTTTGGGAATTATTCCGAATGTGAATTCGAACACAGGCGTAACGCAGTTAGTTGGCAGAATATTACGTCAACCTTTTGCAAGAAAATCAGGAGTTAAAGAACTTGACGAGAGTTATGTTTATTATACAAAGGGCGATACACGAGAAATTTTAGACAGAGTTTCAACCGGATTTAAGAATGAAGGACTTGAAGATTTGGTAACCAAACTGAAATTCCGTGATAACGAAGCAATAAATGCCACCAAAACAGTAAAGATAAAAAAAGAGTTCAGCGAGAAGTTTCAAAACTCATTTTATTTGCCAGTTTGGCTAATGGTTGATAAAAGCGGTTCAAAAAGACGTTTTAATTACGAAAGCGACATCAAACCGAAAGTTGATTTTACAAAACTGGAATTGAATGATGAATTTTTGTCAAAACTTGAAAACTCATTGAGTAACGAGACAAAAGAAAGAAAAGCATTTGCCATTACACTTGATGATTCGAGTAAAGCATCATTTGTTGAAGAACACAGTCAATCAAACGGAAAAGCAGAAATAAATATTGATTACTTAACACGCAGATTAAACGAATTAATTGAAAATCCTTTTTTGGCAAGGATTATCGGAACGAAATACTTATTACAAATTGAAGATAAAATTGGAAAGGAAAAACTGAAAGAACATTACAGCTTCATTGTTTCTCAGCTATGTAAAAAGTTTCAGGAAGAAAAGATAAAGCAGGAAGAAGAAATATTTTTGGAAGAACTGAGAGTCCAAAATCTTGTTCTTGCAGTTTCTGATGATGATACAATAGGATTCAAAGTTCCAAAAGAGGATGTTATTACAGTGAGTCCAATTCCAAGCACATACAAATACTATCTTTTCGATGATGTTGAAGTAACAGCAATGAACACGCTTGAAAGGAAAGTTGGAGATTTACTTGACAAACAGGAAAAGATTCTTTGGTGGTTCAGAAATAAAGTAAACAGAAAATGGTACTCTATACAAGGTTGGCAGCAGAATAAAATCAGACCAGACTTTGTAGCTGCAAAAAAAACAGCCGATAATCATTTGGAATTGGTTTACATCATTGAAAGTAAAGGAGAACATCTTCTTGGAAACATCGACACGACCTATAAAAAGAAAGTACTTGATGTAATGACGGAGCAAAAACAACTCAAAAATATTAAGGCTTATCAGACACAAATTCCATTTGAAGAATATGTGATCAATGAAAAAGTTGAATGCTATTTAGTAGAGCAAGGTAAAGAAGAAGAAAAAATTAAAGAGATATTGAAATAACAGTTTATTATCAACATAAATCCAATATTATGGCACGTTGTACAAGAACAAGAAATTTAGAAGTCCATCATATACGAAGAGATGGTGGCAATGGTTTAGACAATGCTGAGGTTCTATGCTCGGATTGTCATTCAAATACAAGTACTTATGGCACACCAGGAAAATCACCAGAGCCATTTACTCAAGACACTATCATGAAAGCTTTAAGAAGAGCAGATTTTCGTTGTGAATGCACAAGATTCACATGTTTACATCATTAGAAAGCATAACTGTTCTGTCCTTTTTCTGTTTTCCTTGTTTGCAAAAACGATCATTAATTTATTGGAGGTTAGTTTGGCATTCTTGACTTATGGTTATCAAAGCCTGAGGAAAAACCGACATCAGACTGAGTAAGTCCTGCCGGATAAATCTTTCCTTTCTGCGTTTTACTGTCAGGCGCAGTAATCGAAAATTGAATAATCCGGCCTAAACCGAGCCGCTATTCCTAAGCAAAGCTTGCATGTGATTGCGGAGGAGAATTTCAAAATGATTGATCAGGAGAACCGCCAATTGTACCATTAACCATTTCCTTCTTCCCCATTTTCTCTCCTGCCTTCCCTATGAAAATATCCATACACAATCCCCGCCTTGGCCTTACCCACCACTGCCTGCAGCTCTTCCAATGAGGCTTCGGATATTTTTTTCACGCTCCGAAACTTCCACAGTAGTGATTGCGCCGTGCTGAAACCAATGCCGTCAATATCAGTAAGCTGGGTTTTGATGGTTCCTTTTTCGCGGCGCTTGCGGTGATGCGTAATGCCGAAGCGGTGCGCTTCGTCGCGTATCTGCTGGATGATGCGCAGTGTCTCCGATTTCTTGTCGATGTACAACGGGATGGAGTCGCCGGGTTTGTAGATTTCTTCGAGCTTTTTGGCAATGCCTATCACATCAACCTTACCGTTCAGTCCGAGCTTTGTGAGGCTTGTCATGGCTGAACTCAACTGTCCCTTGCCGCCATCAATCACAACGAGCTGCGGAAGCGGCTTTTCCTCGTCGAGAAGGCGCCTGTACCGCCGGAAGATCACCTCTTCCATGCTGGCAAAATCGTCGGGGCCCTCTACTGTTTTAATGTTGAAATGGCGGTACTCCTGCTTGTCGGGTTTGCCGTTGCTGAACACCACCATGGCAGCAACCGGGTAGGCGCCCTGAATGTTTGAATTGTCGAAGCATTCAATCCGCAGCGGCTCGGTTTTCAGCCGTAAGTCCGACTGCATTTGTGCCATGATGCGTTTTGTATGGCGCTCGGGATCAACGCGTTCGAGCTGCTTGTTTTTTTCGATGCGGTAGAATTTGGCATTGCGTTCGCTCAGTTCGAGCAGCGCTTTTTTATCTCCCCTGATGGGGATGGCAGTGGTGATTCCCTCCATTTCCACGTCAAGTGCAAACGGAACCACAATCTCGCGGGCATCGCTCTGGAAACGGTTTCTCAACTCGGTAACGGCGAGGGTGAGCAATTCGGCAGGCGATTCGTCGAGGCGCTTTTTTAGCTCCAGTGTATGACTCTGTATGATGCAGCCATTGATCACTTTCATAAAATTGACGTACGCCGACGAAATATCATCGCAGTATGAAAATACATCCACGTTGTGTATGGAAGGGTTCACCACCGCCGATTTGCTCTGGTAGCGGTCGAGCAGCTCGATTTTCTCCTTCAGGAACTGTGCTTTTTCAAATTGATAATCCGCCGCGCTTTGTTTCATCATGGCGGTCAGCCCTTGTCTTACGGTTGAAATATTGCCTTTGATGATCTGCCTGATCTCGTTCAGCGTCTGCTGGTATTCCTCCTGTGCCTGCAGTCCTTCGCATGGCCCTTTGCAGTTGCCGATATGATATTCGAGGCAAACCTTGAATTTCTTTTGCCGGATGTTTGTCTCCGAAAGGTTGAGCGAACAGGTCCTGAGAGGATAAAGTTGCCGGATAAGGTCGAGCACGGTGTGCATCATTTTCCCCGATGCGTAGGGGCCGAAATATTCCGATCCGTCTTTTACCAGGCTCCGGGTAGGGAAGATGCGCGGAAAGGGTTCGTTTTTGATGCAAATCCAGGGATAGGTTTTATCATCCTTGAGCATCACGTTGTAGCGCGGCTGGTATTTCTTGATGAGGTTGTTTTCGAGCAGCAGCGCATCGAGTTCGGTATCGACAACAATAAAACGGATGTCCTCAATCTTCTGAACCAGAATTTTCACTTTCCCGGTAAGGGAGCCGTCGCGGGTAAAATACGATGAGACTCTCTTTTTCAGATTCTTAGCCTTGCCGACATACAACAGCTTGCCTTCCTTATCGTAATACTGGTACACCCCGGGCTTATCGGGAAGATCCTTTACGATGTTTTCGACGTGCAGTGATTTGGGAGGCATTCGGTGGTTGTTTTGGGATTGGGGTGTTGGGTTTTGGGAATTATTCAGTTGTTGATTCAGTTGTTGATTCGGTGGTTGTTTTGGGATTAGAGTGTTGAGTTTTGGGATTGGGATTTATTCAGTGGTTGATTCAGTGGTTAATTCAGTGGTTGATTCGGTGGTTGATACGGTGGTTAATTCGGTTGATGATTCGGATTATAGGAGTTGATCCTTCACCCGATCAACCCTTAATGGCTCCACGATTCATATGATCGAACCCCTGTGCCGTGATCTCCACCAGCACATTGTCGCCGGTGACCAGGTTACAGCCCTCATCAGCGGCAGTGATGTGACCAATCACCGATACATCAGTGAGTTGCCTGATTTTCTCGTAATCATTCATACTGATGGTAAACAGAAGTTCGTAATCCTCGCCTCCGTTCAATGCTGCCGTCACGGGCGAAATATTAAATTCTTCGGCGGTAGCAACAGTCATGGGGTCAATGGGAATTTTTTCTTCATAAAGGCGGCAGCCGGTGTTGGAATCGTGACAAATGTGAAGAATCTCGCTGGCGAGGCCATCGCTTATATCAATCATGGCGGTTGGCAGGATTCCTGCTTCCTCAAGCTTCCTGATCACATCGCCGCGAGCTTCAGGCTTGAGTTGCCTGCCGATGATGTAGTCATGTCCTTCGAGGTCGGGTTGCATATCAGGATTGGCAAGGAAGACCTGCTTTTCGCGTTCAAGCATCAGCAGCCCGGTATAGGCAGCGCCAAGGTCGCCGGTAACGCATACCAGGTTGCCGGGCTGGGCAGTGTTCCTGTAAACCACTTTCGACTTGTCAACAGTGCCCGTCACGGTAAGGGCGAGAAACAGTCCATGCGGGCTCGCGGTGGTGTCGCCGCCGGCAAGGTCAACATGGTAATGTTTGCAGGCAAGTTTTATCCCGGCATACAACTCGTCGAGCGCTTCGGCCGAAAACCGGTTCGATACCGATATCCCGACGAAAAGTTGTCGCGGCGAACCGTTCATGGCATATATATCCGAGAAATTCACCACAGCAGCTTTGTATCCTAAATGTTTCAGCGGCGTGAAGGCCATATCGAAATGAATGCCTTCGATGAGCAGATCGGTGCTTACAAGCGTGAGCAGATCGCCGTTCTCGAGAACGGCAGCATCGTCGCCAATGCCTTTGATGGTGGAGGGATGTATTGTGCCGACGTCGGATGTCAGTCGGTTGATCAGCCCGAATTCGCCCAATTCGCTTAGTTCAGTGCGTGCGGTATGTGAATCTTCCAGCATATTATTATTGATTTTCGCAAAAATACATCAGGATAGATTTACAATGCCCAAATTCTTTAAAAGAGATTCAAATGATGACTAATTTTGCGCCTTCGTTTGCCGGCTGAATCCTTTTTGCTTACCGCCGGTTGAACCGGTGATCAAGAAAAATTGTTATAGCTTTTAATCTTCCGCCCTGAAAAATCATCTAACTGCAATAAACATTTCCCATCTTCCACCTTTTATGTTTCGCTCCCGTTTTCTGCTACTACTTGTAGGTTTCTTCCTGCTGAATGCTGCCATAGCGCAGGACTTCCGAATTACAGGCGTATTACTCAATGCCGATGATCAGCTTCCGCTGGTTGGCGCCACCGTGAAACTGACGAGCGCCCGCGATACCACTCAATTCAAATACACAACCTCGAAACAGCAGGGCGATTTTGAGTTCAGTAAGCTGAACCGTGGCCCTTATATCCTCGAAATCACATACATAGGGTTTGATAAACTGAGGAAAAGCGTCGTTGCAAATTCCGCGACGCCCAAACGCGAGCAATACATCCTCAAGCCTTCGGCTACCACGCTCAAAGAGGTTGACGTAACGAGTACCACCATCAGGGGAGAACAGAAAGGCGATACCGTGCAGTTCAATGCCAACGCGTTTAAGGTTACCCAGGATGCGACAACCGAAGACCTTGTGCGGAAAATGCCGGGCATCACCGTTGAAAACGGCACTGTAAAAGCACATGGTGAGGAAGTGAAAAAGGTGCTGGTGGACGGCAAACAGTTTTTTGGAGACGATCCTTCGGTTGCGCTGCGAAACCTTCCGGCAGAAGTAGTTGACAAAATCCAGGTATTTGATAAGCTCTCCGACCAGGCAGCCTGGACGGGATTTGATGATGGCAATGCCCAGAAAACCCTGAATATTGTCACCAAATCGGCAAAGAACAACGGGCAGTTCGGCAAGTTTTCGGCCGGCTACGGCACCAACGACCGCTACCTGCTGGGCGCTAACATGAATATTTTCAACGACCAGCGAAGGATCACCCTGCTTGGCCTCAGCAACAACATCAACATGCAGAATTTCACCGCGGATGAAGCTACATCGGGCTCTTCGGGTTCAGGAGGCGGAATGATGTCGGGCAGAGGCGGAGGCCCGGGTGGTGGTTTCAACATGGGGCCATCGAGCGGCATCAATACCATCAACTCATTGGGAGGCAACTTCAACCAAAGCTGGGGGACAAAACTTACGGTAAACGGCAGCTACTTCTACAACCGCAACATCAACGACCTGACGAAGAAAATCAGCCGGCAGTACTTCCTTACCGCCGACTCGAGCCAGTATTACAATGAGAATACGGTTTCGCGGAATACCGGCAACAACCACAGGATGAACGTCAGGATTGAATACAATCCAAACGACAACAATTCGATCATCTTCACACCACGCTTAACGGTTCAAAACAGTTCGGCAAACAGCAATGTGCTGGCATTGAGCGGTTATGCCCCCGATTTTCTGACAACCTCCATGATGCTGAGCGCTACCGATAATCAGACGGAGAGCAAATCGGAGAGTGTTAATTTTAACAACGACTTCCTGTACCGTCATAAATTTGCGAAAAAGGGACGCACGGCCTCCATCAACCTTGGCACAGGTTTTAATGACCGTACCCGCGACAATGTGCTCAGCGCACTCAACAGCTATTACGGAACTCAAAGCGGCACCTGGGGCGATTCGCTGCAGCAGCAGGCCAAAACGCTTACCACAGGGCTTTCGCTGTCATCGAACCTGGTTTATACCGAACCGGTGGGCGAAAACAGCCAGTTGCAGGCCAATTACAATATTTCATACTCCAAAAACGACAACGATAAAAAAACATTCGATTATGTGTTTGAGCAGCAGGACTATTCGCCCTATGTTGATACGCTGCTGTCGAATGTTTACAACAACCGCTATATTACCCACCGTCCCGGACTCGGTTATTTGTATAAAACCGAAAAGGCAAACCTTAATGCCGGTGTCACATACCAGTATGCTTTGCTCAAAGGCGAACAGGAATTCCCGAAAGCTGCTAACACCGAAAATACGTTTAAAAATATCCTGCCGAACCTGTTTTTCAATTACAAGTTCTCCGACCGTATGAACCTGAGGGTGGTGTATCGTAGCAGCACCAACGCCCCTTCGGTAAGCCAGCTGCAGGAGGTGGTTGACAATTCGAACCAGCTGCTGCTGTCGGCAGGTAACCCGAACCTGAAACAGGAAGTTCGCCATTTTGCCATGAGCCGTTTCTCGTGGCAGAACAAACCAAAAACGGCTAATATTTTCTGGATGTTTTTCTTCCAGAAAATGCAGGATTACATCGGCAATTCAACGATGCTCGTGAAGCGCGATACCGTGTTCTTCGGACAGTTTGTTGCCCGCGGGGCGCAGATATCCATGCCGGTCAACCTCGATGATTCATGGAATACCCGAACCTTCCTTTCGGTGGGTATTCCGCTGAAGTTTATCAAGAGCAACCTCAACTTTAACAGCGGATTGAGTTATACCCAGATTCCGAGTTTGATCAACGGCATGCAGAACCTTTCCAAAACACTCGGTATCAACGAAGGAGCTGTGATTGCGAGCAATATCAGCCAGAAGCTTGATTTTACGCTTACTTACAACTTCAACTACAACTTTGTTGACAACACGCTGCAGTCGCAATCCGACAACAATTACATATACCAGGCTGCATCGGCAACTGTAAACTGGCAGTTCTGGAAAGGGTTCTTCGTTCAGAACAATGTGACATACCAGAAGTACAACGGTATTTCGACCAGTTACCTCACGGATTATACGCTGTGGAATGCAGCCGTTGGGATGAAATTCCTGAAAAACAATGCTGCCGAAGTAAAGCTCAGCGCCTTTGACCTTTTAAATGAGAACAGGAGTGTAAACCGCAGTGTTTCCGATACCTACATCGAAGATTCATACACCGAAGTACTGCAGCGTTATGTGATGCTTACATTTACCTATAATCTGCGCAATTTCAACGGCAAAACCCCGCCAGCCAACCCCGACAGGCGAGGCGACTGGCATCGCGACGGCCCTCCTCCGGGTGGCGGCTCCGGGCCTCCTCCGGGTGGTGGTTTTAGCCCGCCTCCGGGTGGTGGTTTCCCGCTGTAACCATTTAAAATCGATTCCATTTAAACCGGGTAGAAGGCCCGGTTTTTTATTTCGGTACCTTATTTCCGAAAATTATCAGCTATCGCCAACATTCTGCCCCTACAGGTGTTAAATTTGAGGTGCGAAGCACAATTGATCTGTTGTAAATTGTTAACTTTGCGTCGCTTTTATTTAAACTAAATAAGAATGATTTAGCCCGCCTGACATGGAAAAAGAGTCGAACAACATTTTGGATGAGGTAACTAAGGGCGAATACAAATACGGTTTCTACACCGATATTGAAATGGAAACAGCCCCCAAAGGGCTCAACGAAGATATTATCCGCTACATTTCGGCAAGGAAGAATGAACCGGAATGGCTGCTTGAATTCCGCCTAAAATCATACCGGCACTGGCTCACGATGAAGGAGCCGAAGTGGGCACATATTAACTACCCGGCAATTGACTTCCAGGATATCATCTACTACGCCGCTCCCAAGCCGAAAAAAGAACTCAAGAGTCTCGACGAAGTTGATCCCGAGCTGATAAACACCTTCAATAAACTCGGCATTTCGCTTGAGGAGCAAAAACGACTGAGCGGCGTTGCCGTGGATGCCGTAATCGACAGTGTGTCAGTGAAAACCACCTTCAGCGATACCCTTGCAAAACTGGGCATTATCTTTTGCTCCTTCAGCGAGGCAGTTCAAAAGCACCCTGATCTCGTAAAGCAATACCTCGGAAGTGTGGTTCCGCATACCGATAACTTCTTTGCCTCACTCAATTCGGCTGTTTTCAGCGATGGCTCATTCTGTTACATTCCCAAGGGTGTGCGCTGCCCCATTGAGCTATCGACCTACTTCCGTATCAATGCAGCCAATACCGGCCAGTTTGAACGCACACTCATTGTTGCCGACGAAGGCGCCTATGTAAGTTACATGGAAGGCTGCACGGCACCGCAACGCGATGAAAACCAGTTACATGCGGCTATTGTTGAGATTGTTGCCCTCAAAGATGCCGAAGTAAAATACAGCACTGTGCAAAACTGGTATCCCGGTGATAAGGACGGTAAAGGAGGCATCTATAATTTCGTGACCAAACGCGGCATCTGCAAAGGCAGTCATTCAAAAATCTCCTGGACACAGGTTGAAACCGGTTCGGCCATTACCTGGAAATACCCGAGCGTAATTCTTATGGGCGACTATTCCATAGGCGAATTTTACTCTGTTGCCGTGACAAACCACCATCAGCAGGCCGACACAGGCACCAAGATGGTTCACCTGGGGCGCAATACCAAGAGTACAATCATCAGCAAGGGAATTTCGGCCGGGCAAAGCAACAACAGCTACCGGGGACTCGTGAGGGTCATTAAAAGAGCCGAAAACTGCCGCAATTTTTCGCAGTGCGATTCACTGCTTTTGGGCGACAAATGCGGCGCTCATACTTTCCCGTACATCCGTACCGAAAATCCCACTTCCATTGTTGAACACGAAGCTACAACGAGCAAAATTTCCGACGATCAGCTTTTTTACTGTCAGCAGCGCGGTATAAGTACCGAAAGCGCTATCGGGCTCATTGTGAACGGCTATGCCAAGGAAGTGCTGCAGCATCTGCCGATGGAGTTTGCCGTTGAAGCACAAAAGCTGCTATCGGTAAGCCTCGAGGGCAGTGTGGGTTAAGAAACATGTAATCAAAACATTGAAACCATTATAAATGTTAAGCATTAAAAACCTGAGTGTTGCCATTAAAGGCAAAGAAATACTCAAAGGAATAAACCTGGAGGTGAATGCCGGCGAAGTGCATGCCATCATGGGTCCAAACGGAACCGGCAAAAGCACACTGGCCTATGTGATTGGCGGTCGCGAAGGGTATGAAGTCACCTCGGGAGAAATCATATACAAAGGCAGAAATCTTCTTGACCTTTCAACCGAAGAACGTGCCTGTGAAGGTATTTTCCTTGGATTCCAATACCCTGTTGAAATTCCGGGAGTTAGCATCACCAACTTTCTGCGCACGGCCATCAACGAACAGCGGAAATACCAGGGCCTCGACCCAATCCCGGCGGCGCAGTTCCTCGCAAAAATGGAGGAAAAGAAAAAAATGCTCGAATTGCAGGATAAACTTGCCAACCGTTCGGTAAATGAAGGCTTTTCGGGAGGTGAGAAAAAGAAAAACGAAATTTTCCAGATGGCAATGCTCGAACCCAGCTTAGCCATCCTCGATGAAACCGATTCAGGCCTCGATATTGATGCATTGCGCATTGTGGCTACCGGGGTGAACAACCTGCGCCGCCCTCACAATTCAACCATAGTGATCACGCACTACCAGCGCCTGCTCGATTATATTGTTCCCGATGTTGTGCATGTGCTCTACGACGGGCGCATCGTGAAATCGGGGGGCAAGGAAATGGCCCTCGAACTCGAAGAAAAAGGGTATGAGTGGATCAAAAATTCGCTCTGATCAATTATGAAACAGAGCTTAGTACCTGATGGCGAAAAAGAAACAATGAGTACCAGCATTCAAACATACAGTCTAACTGAAAAGCTTACCTTCCATCACGGGCAGCACAAGCATGCCTTTGCGGGAGGCGATCCTGTGTTTGCTGCCGAACAAAGGACCAACGCATGGGAGCAATTTACCAAAGCAGGCCTTCCGCATGCAGGATTGGAGCAATGGCGCGGAACAAACCTCGACAAATCATTCGAAACAGAGTATGTTTTCTCTACTGTCCCCGCAGGCCAGGGTGTTGATATCGAATCCATATTCAAGTGTGCCATCCCTCATTTCGAAACCTACCTGGTGACACAGCTTAACGGCTGGTATGTTTACAACGACAGTCCGCTGCATACACTGCCTAATGGAATGATTGTCGGCAGCCTGGCAAGTGCCATGAGCCGTTTTCCGGAACTGATACAGAACTATTATGGTAAACTTTCTTCCGAATCCATCGAAGGGCTGACAGCACTCAATACAGCGCTGGCACTTGACGGAATTTTCGTGTATGTGCCCGACAATGTTACCGTTGACGAAACGCTGCAGATGGTAAACCTGCTCGATTCGCCCGAAAACCTGATGCTCCACCCGCGCAATCTGGTGATTCTCGGCAGGAATGCACACCTGAGGCTCGTTCAGTGCGACGATTCCATCAACCACGGCATTACGTTCATCAATTCGGTCACAGAGGTGTTCCTGGGAAAAGATTCCTCGCTCGACCATTACAAACTGCAGAACAAGGACAGCCATTCCACACTCATCAATACCATCTACTTCAGCCAGGCAGAAGGAAGCCGGCTTTCGTCGAACGCCATCAGCCTCAATGGCGGTATCATCCGCAACAATTCACTTGTTAAGCTGGAAGGCGAAAATGCTTCGGCTGAAATTTCGGGCCTGTACCTGATGGACAAAAATCAGCATATTGATAACCGCGTTTTTGTAGATCATAGTGCGCCCCACTGCCAGAGCAACGAGATGTTTAAAGGTGTGCTCGACGATCATGCCACCGGTGTTTTCAACGGCCATGTTTTGGTAAGGCGCGATGCCCAGCAAACGGTAGCCTATCAGAAAAACAACAACATACTCCTTACCGACAAAGCCACGATTGATACACGGCCGTTTCTCGAAATTTATGCCGACGATGTGAAATGCAGCCATGGCGCCACCGTTGGCCAACTCGATGCCAACGCGCTGTTTTATATCCGGTCGCGGGGTATTAGCGAAGCCAGCGCCCGCATTCTGCTGATGTATGCTTTTGCTGCCGAAATCATAAATAAGATCAGCATTCCTGAGTTGCGCCAGCGCATTGACGATATGGTGAAGAAACGCCTGCGCGGAGAACTGTCATATTGCGATCAGTGCGTGCTCCATTGCAGTGCACAGGAGAATAAGGTCAATTTTGAAATTGATATGTCGAAAATCTGAGACTTTTGTTCAGTGATACTTTTCCATTGAAAATAAATACCATCGTGCCTTTAAACATTGATACCGTCCGTTCCGATTTCCCGATACTGAGTTCCGAAATCCACGGCAAGCCGCTCATTTATTTCGATAATGCTGCGACCACGCAGAAACCACAGCAGGTTATTGATGCTATAAGCGATTATTACCTGCATCACAACTCCAATGTTCACAGGGGCGTGCACAAACTGAGCAGGCAGGCGACCATTTCGTTTGAAGAAACGCGGAAAAAACTGGCTGCTTTCCTCAATGCCGCCCATGATCATGAAATCATTTTCACACGCGGCACTACCGAAGCCATCAACCTGGTGGCATACACGTTTGGTGAATCCACCATCCGCGAAGGCGATGAGGTGATTGTATCGAGCCTTGAACACCACTCCAACCTGGTTCCCTGGCAGCAGCTCTGTATAAGGAAAAATGCCCACCTACGTGTTATTCCCATCTTCGATAACGGAGAACTCGACATGGAGGCCTATACCGCAATGCTGAATGAGCGTACCCGCCTGGTTGCCGTCAACCACATTTCCAATTCGCTGGGAACCATTAACCCGGTGAAGGAAATCACGCGGATGGCCCATGAGCATGGTGCGGCTGTTATCATTGACGGGGCACAGGCATTGTCGCACGGGCCGGTGGATGTGCAGGATATTGACTGTGATTTCTACGCTTTTTCGGCGCACAAAATGTATGGTCCTATGGGCATCGGGGGCCTTTACGGAAAGGAATCGCGGCTCGAAAACATGCCGCCGTTTCATTATGGCGGCGAAATGATTGAAACAGTATCGTTCGAAAAAACAGTTTTCAACAAGCTGCCCTATAAATTTGAAGCCGGCACTCCCAATGTTGCGGATGCCATCGGCTTTGGTGCCGCTGTGGACTACATCAGCAGGCTGGGATGGGAGTTTATCAGGGAGCAGGAAAGCAAACTGCTTAACTACGGAACGCAGCAGTTGTCGGCAATCGAAGGGCTGAAAATCATTGGTACGGCTCCGCACAAGGCCTCCATTGTTTCATTCCTGCCGGCAAACATCCATTTTTATGATGCCGGTATGGTGATAGATCAGTATAGTATTGCCGTGAGGACAGGGAACCACTGCACACAGCCGCTTATGGCGCGGCTTGGCATACAGGGAACCATCAGGGCTTCGTTTTCGTTTTACAATACCACCGCTGAAATCGACAAACTTGTGGAGGCGGTGTTGAAGGTTAAGGAATTGTTTGCCTGATGCTCGATTAAATTTTCACAGGCAGAAAAGTAAGAATTCTCTCGTATTTTAGCATTGGCTAAACATCACGATTATGACGATTAAAGAAACTATTGATCAGATAGTCAGCGAGTTCGGATACTTCGACGACTGGATGGACAAATACAATTATCTCATCGAGATGGGGAAAAGCCTCCCGATGATTGAAGAAAAATACAAAGTTGACTCGAACCTCATCACAGGATGCCAGTCGCGGGTATGGCTGCATGCCGATCTCGAAGATGGCCGCATATTCTTCACTGCCGACAGCGACGCAGTTATCACCAAAGGTATTGTAAACCTGCTGATAAGGGTATTTTCGGGGCATACGCCTCAGGAGATCGTGGAAGCCCATACCGATTTTCTCGACAGCATCGGGCTGAAAGAACACCTTTCGCCTACACGAAGCAACGGCCTGCTTTCGATGATGAAGCAGATGAAACTTTACGCGCTGGCTTATAAGACCAAACTCGAAAGTGATGCCAGTTAGTTCATGGTAAAATATTGAATGGTTAAGAGTTAATAGTAATTAGTGAGGCCAATCAACCAATCCACCAGTCAACCATCCCGAAAGCTTTCGGGACAAATCCCCCAACCCGATGTACAATCTTGAATACAAGTCGATGCTTAACGAAAGGGTAGTGCAGGTGCTGAAAACGATTTTTGATCCTGAAATACCCGTAAACATTTACGACCTGGGACTCATCTATGAGATCAACATCAATAACGAAGGGGTGGCCGAGATACTTATGACCCTCACGGCGCCCAATTGTCCCGTGGCCGAAGACCTGCCGGTCGAAATTCATGACAAGGTGGCGGCGGTTGAAGGCATAAAAGGCTGCAATGTTACGCTTACTTTCGACCCGCCCTGGGATCGTGCCATGATAAGCGATGAAGGCCTGCTGGAACTGGGATTCCTATAAAATATTGCCAAACTGGTTAAACCGCTAAACTTTCCTGCCCTGCTATTTGTTAAATTTCCTAAAAGCAAATAATATCCACTTTCATCAACCGTTTGCCAGCTAAATTATATTTTTGCTGAATCGAATAACTTTTTATGACCTCACCTGTTCAAGGCACATTATTATCAAAGATCAATTCGCCGAACGATTTGCGAAAACTTCAGCCCGAAGAGCTGCCGGTATTGTGTCAGGAAGTCAGGCAGTTTATTCTGGAAGTCATTTCAAAGAATCCCGGGCACCTGGGAGCCAGTCTTGGCGCTGTTGAGATCACAACCGCCATTCACTATGCCTTCAACACGCCGGAAGATAAGCTCGTATGGGACGTTGGCCACCAGGCTTATGCTCACAAAATCCTTACCGGACGTAAGGATGTTTTTCATACAAACCGCACCTACAAGGGCATCAGCGGCTTCCCCAGGAGATCCGAAAGTGAATACGATGCCTTCGGTACCGGCCATTCGTCCACCAGCATATCGGCAGCATTGGGCATGGCGATAGCCTCGGCGCTGGCAGGCAACAAAAACCGGCAGCATATCGCAGTGATTGGCGATGGCGCCATGACAGGCGGTATGGCAATGGAAGCTCTCAACAATGCAGCCGTATCAAAAGCTAACCTCCTGGTTATCCTCAACGATAACGGCATTGCCATTGACAAAAATGAAAGCGGGCTGTCGAATGCGCTTACCGAGATTACGACCTCGCAAACGTATAATAAACTCAGGGATAAGATATGGGTCCTCATGGGCGGCAAAACCCGCTATGGGGCAAACTCACGAGCTATAGTCAAGCAAATCAGCGGAGCGCTGAAATCAACGCTGCTCAGGCGCAGCAATCTCTTCGAGGCATTCGGTTTCAGGTATTTCGGCCCTGTTGACGGGCACGATGTGGTGAGGCTGGTGCATCTTTTCGAAGATATGAAACGCATCCCCGGCCCGAAACTGCTGCATGTGGTTACCACCAAAGGCAAAGGGTTCGAGAAAGCCGAAAAAGATCAGACTACCTACCATGCCCCGGGACAATTTGATAAAGATACCGGCGAAATAAAGGATGTTCCCTGTAAAAACCTGCCTCCCAAATACCAGACAGTTTTTGGCAGAACCATCATCGAACTGGCCGAAAAGAATGAAAAGATAGTGGGCGTTACTCCCGCCATGCCTACCGGTTGTTCACTCAACATGATGATGGTGAAGATGCCCAGCCGCGCCTTTGATGTGGGCATTGCCGAGCAGCATGCCGTTACCTTTTCAGCGGGGATGGCGGCCCAGGGATTTGTGCCTTTCTGCAACATATATTCCACCTTCATGCAACGTGCCTACGACCAACTGATTCATGACGTGGCACTGCAAAATCTTCATGTGGTTTTCTGTCTCGACCGCGGAGGCATTGTAGGCGAAGATGGCGCCACCCACCACGGCGTTTTCGACCTTGCTTACCTCAGGCCCGTTCCCAACCTTACAATAGCATCGCCCCTTAACGAGGAAGAGCTTCGCAACATGATGTACACTGCCCAGCTCGAAGGCATGGGACCATGGGCAATCCGCTATCCGCGTGGCAGGGGTGTGATGCCGGAATGGAAAACGCCTTTCACAGCGTTGCAACCGGGCAAAGGACAGAAGCTGCGCGATGGTAAATCGCTGGCATTTATCTCGATAGGGCATATTGGCAACGTGGTGACGGATGCCTGCAAAACCCTTTCGGAACAAGGCATTGAGGCCGCAGTGTATGATATGCGTTTCCTGAAACCGCTCGACGAAGATATTTTAAAGGAGGCTTTCTCAAAATTCGATAAGATCATCACCATCGAAGACGGAACCATTCTCGGCGGGCTCGGCAGCGCGGTGATGGAATATGCCAGTGACAATGGCTTTCATAAGACCACGATACATCGCCTTGGCATCCCTGATAAATTCATAGAACAGGGAACCCCTGAAGAACTGTACCATGAGTGCGGTATTGATGCCGAAGGCATCGTAAATGTTGCAAAGAATATCCTGTATTCAAAACAGGGCTGATTCTCCAATCTTTCATACTGTTTTCCTTACATTTACCGAAAATTGGAACATCGGTGAAATGGAATGAACTGCTGCGCCGCAAAACCTTTGCTCAACTGCTCGAACATGCAGGCGAAAGCGAGGGCCCCGGCAGCATGAAACGTAACCTTACCACAGGCGACCTTACTGCTCTGGGAATTGCCGCCATAGTGGGTGCAGGAATTTTCAGCACCATTGGCAATGCTGCTGCAAGCGGAGGACCGGCAGTCTCATTATTGTTTGTTTTCACCGCTTTTGCCTGTGGACTTTCAGCCATGTGTTATGCCGAGTTTGCTTCGGGCATACCCGTGAGCGGGAGCGCTTACACATACTCCTACGCGAGTTTTGGTGAACTCATCGCCTGGATCATCGGCTGGGACCTTATCATGGAATATGCCATAGGCAATATCGCGGTGGCCATTTCGTGGTCGGGGTATTTTACAGGATTGATGCATGGCCTTGGTTTTCACATTCCCGAATTCCTGTCGATAGATTACCTGTCGGCTTCACGTGGTTTCAATGAAGCGGTAAACCTGATGAAAAGCGGTATTCCGTTTGCTGAACTTAACAGCAGCTTACAGGAAGCATTCAATGCATGGGAAGGGGCGCCGGCACTTGGCGGCATCCGGCTTATTGCAGACCTGCCGGCTTTTGGCGTTGTGCTGCTTATCTCCTGGATCTGTTACAAAGGCATCCGCGAAAGCAAACTCACCGGCGATATCATGGTAATCCTCAAAGTAGGCATTCTGCTGGTGGTAATTGGAGTCGGCGCTTTTTATGTTGACCCGGGCAACTGGAGCCCATTTGCTCCCAACGGCATCGGGGGAGTGCTGAAAGGCGTTTCGGGAGTATTCTTTGCCTATATTGGTTTCGATGCCATTTCGACTACCGCCGAGGAATGTAAGAACCCCCGCCGCGACCTGCCGGTTTCAATGTTTCTGGCTTTACTCATCACTACAGTGCTTTATGTGGCTACAAGTCTCATACTTACCGGAATGGTACATTATTCTGAACTGGGTGTTGCCGATCCGCTGGCCTATGTTTTCAACAAACTCAGCCTCACGAAGCTCTCGGGAGTGATTGCTTTCAGCGCTGTAATAGCGATGGCCGGAGTACTGTTGGTTTTCCAGCTTGGCCAGCCCCGCATTTGGATGAGTATGAGCCGCGACGGTTTGTTGCCTCCGGTCTTCTCAAAGCTTCACCCAAAATACAAAACACCCGCCTTTGCAACCATAGTCGCCGCGGTATTAGTTTCAGTGCCGTCGCTTTTCCTCAATCTTACCGAAGTCACCGACCTTACCAGCATCGGGACACTCTTTGCATTTATCCTGGTCTCTGGCGGGATACTCATCATCAATCCTTTGGGAAAGAACAGACCCGGGAACAAAGGTTTCAGGGTACCCTATGTGAACAGCCGCTGGTTTCTTCTGCCCATCTGGATCATCGTACTGTTCATACTCATGAATTCCCAAAGCCTCCATATTGCAGGAAAGTTCAGTTCCGGGATGCAGGAGGGCATGTGGTATTTTATAAAGCATAATTTTCCCGCACTCATTTTCGTGCTGGCATCGGTCATTATCACGGTGATGGCCGTTATTCGCAAGTGGTCGCTCATACCAGTGCTGGGGCTGCTCACCAATCTGTACCTTATGAGTGAGCTGGGTGTAACCAACTGGATGAGGTTCCTGGTGTGGCTGGTGGTTGGGCTGATGTTGTATTTTACCTATGGATTTAAGCATAGCAGGCTGAGGGGAAGTAGTTAGATTTGAAGATTTGAAAATGGGGAATGAGGAAAATTTGAAAATTTGAAAATGGGGAAATGGTGAATCTGGAGACTGGAATCTGGAAACTGGAAATAGGAAACAGTTAATTGGTAACAATTGTTGGGATTTGAAAGCAGTAAGTAGGTGGATCCCTTTAGGGATATAGGGGCGGGAAGGTGAGCGCTGAAATCTGGAACCCGGCACCCGGAACCACAAGGTTTACAAAGAAGATTTTAAGGAAACCGGAAACTTTAAACATGAGACTTGAGACAGATGTCATAATACTTCAATCATTGGCAGTTAAACAGATGAGCAAGAAGTGCAAACAGCAGGTTTTATATTTCCGGTAGCTTTGCACATTTTGTAACGTTATGAACTCAAGTGAATTCAGCCGGCAGGAGTATACAGCCCGCATCAACCGCGTGATGGATTACATCGGGAAGAACCTCGGCGACCAGATTGACCTGTCGGTTATGGCCGAAATCGCTTCGTTTTCGCCATACCATTTTCACAGGATATTTACGTTTATTGTCGGTGAAACGTCTGCTGACTTTGTCTCGCGGATCAGGCTTGAGAAAGCGGCACAATTACTTCGCGATGATACGAAATCAACGGTAGGCGATATTGCCTTCAGGTGCGGTTTTGTGAACATTTCTTCTTTCAGCCGGGTGTTCAGGAGCTATTTCGGCATGACCACCAGGGAGTTTCGCGAACAGGAAAAAGCCATTTTTGTGAAGGACGGTATCAGATATGGCAAGAATTGCAAACCGGTGAGCAAGATTGGTAAACATGTTCAGCAGGTAAACGATCAATTTTGCAGTGTCGATTATAAACAACTCATCATTATGGACACGAAAATTGAAATTAAGCAGATGCCGGAACTGCATCTAATCTATTGCCGTCACATGGGCGCTTTCAACAAAATTGGCCAGGCTTATGAAAAGCTTTACCGCTGGGCAGGCCCCCGCGGACTGGTGACACCTGCTGCCCGCACCGTGACGGTGTATCACGACGATCCGGCAATCACCAGCATCGATAAGGTGCGCCAGGATGCAAGCCTCGTGGTTAAGGGCGATGTAAAGGTCGAAGGCGAAATAGGCAAGTCAACCATCCCGGGCGGCAAGTATGCCGTGGGTCATTTTGAGATCAGGGAAACCGAATTTGAGCAGGCATGGAATACCATGTGTTCGTGGCTTACCGAAAGCGGCTACCAGCCCGGTGAAGGCCCTACCTATGAGTATTACCACAACGATTACAACGAACACCCCGAACACAAATTTATCGTGGACATCTGCCTGCCCGTGAAACCGTTGTAAATTGCTCTGAGAATCTTTGCAACAGCTCCGTGATAGGTTTTCACGGGGCTTTATTGTTTCATATAGATTATTAGGAGCTAGTTGCTAGTAAAACTTAAACTATTGTGGATTGGCACAGATTAATCCATCGGAACAGTGCCACTTGGATATTCAACCTTAGGCTAAACGGCTCGCGGCTCTGGGTCCCAAGTCCATGTCAACAGGGTTCATAAATCTTTCAGTTTTGCCTTTTCAGCTTTTTGATTAGCATTTATATCTGTGTAACCAATTTGAAAGTATATATCGCTATTCTTTTGTTTGAAAGCAATCAATATCATCGTTGAATTAACTTTATCTACCCATCTCGCCATATCATTAGTAACATCTTGAATGCCATATTTTAGATCATATTTTCTTTTGAAGTTATTGAATAATTCCTGTGCTTCTATTAAACTTAAATCAGTAACTGAAAATATGCCAGAATATAGTTTGTTGTCATAGAAATGAAGAATCAACGTGAATATGGTTCCGTAGAAGTTTACGTTAGGAATAACATAAGAGTAGTTAAGTGAATCAAATAGAATTGGATTTTCAGTTTGCCTTTCTGAAAGCACTTTGAAAGCTTCTTCTTTTGAGCAACCCAATTTTAATCCCATAAATCCTGTAATTTCCTGTTTTTGGGAGTAACAGAATATTGGAACTAACACAAGAATTAATAAAACATTTTTCATAGATCTTTCCTTATATTGTTTTTCTGCTGAGTATTCAACTAGAAGGTGTATATTCCACGCAAATGTATTGTATTAATGCAATTATTATGACAGTTGTGATAATCTGATATTTCATCTTTAATAAATGAGTGGCTTAATTAATTAATTAATTAATCTGAGAATCAAATTCAAGCCTATCACAAAGTAAAATATACATATGCTCGATCGTATTTTTAATTGATAGCAGTTCTTTACTTGCAATACTTACATTTCCTTCCAAATATCTTGCTTTGGTTCTTATACCTGAAAGTTTGTTAAATGCCTTACGTCTTTCAATTTCAAAATCTGACTTCGAGTGTTTATATCGATAGTTGAATTCAGTAGAAATAATCTTATGACTAGTTTTTCCAAGGATGCTTTTATTTGCCTGAAGAAGTAAATCTGTTTTTGCTAAAAGTTCAATCGTACTAAAAGCATTGTCTATAAAAGCGAATACATAATTTTTATCTAATGTAAAATTACTAGCATCAAGAAACTCTTTTGCAACTTTAAGATATTCAATACAAAGGAGTTTATTGTATCGAAAATCGAAAGTTAGCTGATAACCGTCTTTGAAAAGGATTAGAGTAGAGTGTCCGCAATTTGAAAAATCCTTTTCATTCAATTTGACATACTCAACTTCTTTGAGTTCTGGCCAAAAACTTGAATGAGTACGATTAATGCCTTCTTTAAGTTTAACTTCTACTGACACCTCTTCGTTTAATCTTACTATATATGGACGGCCATCTGGAAAGAAAATAGCCTGAGCGGCGAATAAAACGAAATTCTCAGGAAGAGTATTTAACTGTTTGCGTCTTTCAATCTCAGGATTAAAAAACAAATCCATATTATTCTTAAAGACATTGTATGCTGCTTTCGAATTGTCAAATAGTGCAGAGTCCATTCTTTTTTAAACTAAATTTTTGTACCTATCTCAATCCCAATGAAACAACTCTTCCATATTCGTCCACCAGTCGGTTGGTCCGGCTGATTCAACCGGCTGCTGGCAGGGGATGCACTCTTTCCACCATTCCTGCGTAAGCGGATCGGCGGCCATTTTGGCCATATCGGCTTCATAATCATTGCCGGTGTACTCAAAATAAGCAAACAGGAAGCCTTCACGATGAAAGATGGTGTAGTTCCTTATGTTGCACCGGCTTATCATGTCGAGAACGCCCGGCCACACAGCTGCATGGAGCTTTTTGTATTCCTCGTATTTTTCGAGCCTGAGCCGGATAATTTGTCCGTAACGTTTCATGGTTTATGAATGTTTTGAGCAAATATATTGATGATATCCATCAAAAAATGTTCACACTCCGAATTTAGCCTGATAGCGCTTTGCTTAATTTGTCATCGCAAGGGAATGACATTATGAAAATTCAGATAGTTTTCAAGGGAAGGATCATAACGAGGGGCTTGCGCAAGCGATACAGAAGCATGGGCAGGATTGTGTGATGGCGCGGCTTGTGTCGCGCAGCAGATCCGACCCGTAGAAAACAATGAATTTTCATAAAGTCTTGACTTTTTCTTTGTTACTTTCTTTTGTGGCAAGACAAAAGAAAGTAAGAGAAACTACAATTCTCTTAAGATTATATACATATTGCAATCTCACTCCAGAACCAAATTAATAAGTTAGGTTGAGAGGCTAAGCCTTGGATTTACATGCATAAAGGTAACCTAACAGATCGCAACTCTTCTTAATTTTACCCCGAAAAATTAACTGCATGTCCTGGCTTGTCATTACTGCGCTTATTGTTTCCGGTGTTTTCGTGGGGTTTATCAATACACTGGCCGGCGGCGGAACCATCATCTCGCTTTCACTGTTTATGCTGCTGGGCTTGCCTGCCAACATAGCCAACGGCACCAACCGCGTGGCTGTCATCCTTCAAAACCTTACCTCAGTAAGTCAGTTCAGAAAACAAAACCTGCTCGATTTCAAAAAAGCCAATAAACTGGCCATCCCCACCATGATCGGGGCTATGGTCGGCGCTCAAATCGCCAGCGATATCAACGAAAACATTTTCAGGAAAGCTGTTGCCGTGGTGATGCTGGTGATGGTTTATTTCATTGTTACAAAACCATCGCAATGGCTCAAAGGCACACAGGCATTGCAGGAAAAACCTGTTTCGTGGCTGCAGGTTGCCATCTTCTTCCTTATAGGCGTTTACGGCGGGTTTGTGCAGGTTGGCGTCGGCTACTTCATACTGGCCGGCGTGGTGCTTGGCGCCGGTTACGACCTGGTAAAAGCCAATGCCATCAAAGTGTGGATTGTACTGCTTTACACTCCGCTGGCACTCATCATCTTCATCCTTAACGACCAGGTAAACTGGACGTACGGACTTGTTCACGCTATTGGCAACATCATTGGAGCATTCATCGCGTCGAGATTTGCCGTGAGCTGGGGAGCCAATTTTGTCCGCTGGGTCATCATTGTCGTAATTTTGGTATTCTCATCCGACCTGCTCGGAATTATCAACATAAGGGAAATGATCACACAGATCTGAAGCCCTTTGCCAGGAGTAGTTCTATTTGTAAGGATCACATAAAGAAACGCTTAGTTGAAACTCTACCAACACATCTTCATTTGCATCATCTTACTTATCGGCACGGGTTTATATGCCCAAAACGGTAAGTATGCACTGGTAATTCATGGCGGTGCGGGAAATATCAGGCCCGAGAACCTGCAGGCAGAAGTAGCTACCAGCTATGAAGCAAAGCTGAAAGAAGTTCTCAGGCTTGGCGATTCCATCCTGTGTGCCGGCGGTACAAGCTTTGATGCTGTTGAAGCATGCATCAGGATGATGGAAGATTGCCCTTTATTTAATGCCGGTAAAGGTGCCGTATTCAATGCCGAAGGCAAAAACGAGATGGATGCATCGGTGATGGATGGGAAAACAGGTCTGGCAGGAGCCGTTGCCGGAGTTACAACAATTAAAAACCCGATCAGCGCCGCACGTTCCGTGATGGAAAAATCGCAGCATGTGATGCTGAGCGGCAAAGGGGCTGAAATATTCGCTGCTTCACAAGGCCTGGAAATAGTAGCTCAGGACTACTTCTTTACCCGGGAACGATGGAATGATTACCTTAAAGCCAGGCAGAAAGCTGATTCACTGGAACTTATTGATAAAAAGCACGGAACAGTAGGATGCGTGGCATTGGATAAATATGGCAACCTGGCTGCGGGAACATCAACAGGGGGAATGACGATGAAGAAATACGGGCGAATCGGCGATTCTCCCATCATAGGAGCAGGAACGTATGCCGATAACAACACCTGCGCCGTTTCGGCAACCGGCCACGGTGAATTCTTCATCAGGAATGTAGTTGCCTACGATATTTCGGCGCTTATGAAATACAAAGGACTCAGTTTACTGGATGCCACCAACGAAGTGATCATGAAAAAACTGAAAAGCCAGGGCGGAAATGGCGGTGTGATAGCAGTGGATAAAAACGGTAATATTGCAATGACTTTCAACACTGCAGGAATGTTCAGGGGATATGTGAAAGCCGGCGGCGAAATGAAAGTGGCTTTGTTTAGTGACAATTAAGCCGGAATATGAGGTTGTCTTACAAAGCCCACTTTGTGGATTTAGAGTCAACTTTATGCTCTTTATGGAATTATAAATCGCTGTTACACAGAGATGCACAGAGAAGGCACAGAGTTACACAAAGAGCAGCTGAGAATAATTTGTTTACCTAAGATTGCCTTTTTACAAAGATTCAGACATGGAAGATCTCAACACGACTCCATATGTACGTCCCACCTGGGACGAATATTTCATGGAAGTGTCGCGCACCATTGCCAAGCGCGCCACCTGCGATCGCGGGCGCAGCGGTTGCGTGATTGCGCGCAACAAGCAGATACTGGTCACAGGATACGTTGGTTCACCGGTAGGATTGCCGCATTGCGATGATGTTGGGCATCTTTTTAAACAGGTAACCCACGAGGACGGCAAAGTGACCAACCATTGCGTGCGTACCGTTCATGCCGAGCAAAATGCCATCTGCCAGGCAGCGCGCTTAGGCATTTCGCTCGAAGGCAGCACCTTGTATTGCAAAATGACCCCATGCCGCACCTGCGCTATGCTCATCATCAATTGCGGGATAAAACGGGTGGTCTGCGAATTCAAATACCACTCGGGGTCGGAGTCGGAAGAGATGTTTTCGCAAGCCGGTATTGAGCTTTCGTATGTAAATGCTGAAGTGCTGCAATATGCACGGCAACAGGCTGACGAAGACCAGCAAACGAATGAGACGGTTCAATAAACGACAAATAATCAGACAGTTATAAGCTTTGCTGCCGAAGCCTTGAAATGAACCCATATCGTTTTTCCCCGCTGTAAACCAAGCTTTTCGGCTGATTCACGGCTTACCTGCGCATGAAGCGGGATGCCGATATTCACCACAACCTCTTCACCGTTTCTAACGGGGTAAATATCCTCAACAATTCCCTCGAAATTGTTCAGGGCGCTGCTTTCGAAATTTTCGGCCGAGAGCAGGATGTCCTCATTCCTTATCAGCAAATAGCCTGTATCAGAGTTAGTTACACAGTTCAGGGTAATGGGAACATTTTCATGCGGATATGCCGTTACCAGGTCATGCTTTCTTTCGATCCTTACCCTGAAAAAATTCCTGATGCCGGCAAAGTGAGCCACAAAACCGCTCACGGGATTACTGAAGACTTCATGAGGCGTTCCTGTCTGTACGATTTTACCGTTGTCAATAATGGCAATGCGGTCGGCGAGTGAAACGGCTTCATCAAAATCGTGTGTCACGTGGATGATGGTCTGGCCATCCCGGTTGATTTGCCTTAGCAAAGCGCGCAGGTCCGATTTAAGCATGCTGTCGATGGAAGCCAGCGGTTCGTCGAGCAATAAAACTTTCGGTTTTTGCACCAGTGCACGGGCAAGGGCTACACGCTGCAACTCTCCGCCCGATAGTGTTGCGGGACGCCTGTTCAACAAATGGCTGATCTGTAAAGTGCTGATAATCGGTTTGATGCGCTTTGATCTTTCTTCTGCTGTTAAATGCCTGTGCTTAAGAGGATAGGAAATATTCTCATTCACTGTTAAATGCGGAAACACGGCGTGGTCCTGGAAAACCAGCCCGATCTCGCGCTGTTGAATTTTTTCATTCGAAATCTCTTTTCCCTTTAGCTTGATTGAGCCTTCATGGATTTTATTCAATCCGGCAATGGCTTCGAGCAGCAACGATTTTCCCGCACCTGACTCGCCAAGAAGTATAAAATATTCACCATCAGCAACTTCGAAGCTAATGTTCTTCAGGTGAAAACCCGGCAACGAAAGGCTCAAATTGTCAATCTTAAGCATGATGCACAGGTTTTTGTTCCTTATTACGTGCCAGCATGCGCAGCAGTATGAAAACCGCCAGCGAGATCAGGATAAACAGCACTGAAACCGGCCTGGCATATTTCAGCCCGAAAGCGCCGAAACGCTCATAGATAAGTATTGGCGATATCATCGGGTGGTATGCGACCATGATCACGGCGCCAAATTCGCTCATACCCCGGGCAAACATCAGGATAAGCCCCGACAGGATATTCCGCCATGCCAGTGGTAATGCAATGGTAAAGAACACCCTCGAAGGTGATGCACCCAACGTGAGTGCTGCTTTTTCGAGCCTTTCGGGTACGGCGCTGAAACCATCGCGGGCAGCATTGATGAGGAAAGGAAGGCTCACAAAGGCCATGGCAACCGCAATTCCGGCAGGATGCCCTACAAAATCAAGCCCAATGGCCGATCCGGCTTTTCCCAATAACGAGTTGCGCGAAACGAAGCCCAGTATGGCAATACCTGCGGCCGAATGCGGAATTACTATCGGTAAATCAATAATACCGGTTACTATGCTTTTGAGCGGGAAACTTTTCCTGGCAAGCAGGTATGAAAAAGGAATGGCTGCCACTGAAAAAACTACTGTTGCGGCCAACGAGACCCAAAGTGTGAGCTTAATACTCTGCTGAACTTCAATATCTTTCGCTGTTTCGAACAGGTCAGCCGGGCTGGTTGCAACAAACATCCCTGCCAGCGGAGCGATGATGAACAGCAGGATAAGCGCCGACGCGAGTACAACAATGAGTTGAAACGGTGTGAAGGATTTCATCGGAGAGTCAAAAGGCAAAGAGGAAGAGGTTGAATCAGGGTTTAAGTTTACCCTTCGACAAGCTCAGGGTGATAAGTTTCAAGTTTCTTGTTTAAGGCAGTTTATAATTGGTTAAAGATTTTTGTTTCAGGGTTTAATTTGTTGTTGTTCATTCGTTTTCACTTTTTTACAAAGGGTTTAAGTGAAGCTGGCACTTTATCATAATTGCCAACTTTCATCGGGACAACGGATGGCTGTCCATTTTTAAGCATGATTTTCTGCCCTTTCTCTTTATTGAGCAGGAATTCGGCAAATGCCAGCGCGGCAGCCTTGTTAGGTGCATCGCGCAGTATGGTGAAGCTGTATATCATCGGTTCGCCGGTCATCGTTACTTTTTCACCCGGGGCTTTTCCGTTAATGTCAACTTTGGCAGTGGCATACTCAGCGGCAAATGCAGGATTTTTCAGATTGATCTGGTCGGGGAGGATAAGGTATTTGAGGTTGTGCTGAACGGCAACACTGCGGTAGAGAAAAATATAATCCACCGAGCCGGTTTCGAGCAGTGCAAGCAGGTCGGTTTCTTTAGGACGCATATAAGCCTGGTCCTTGCCGGTAAACTGCTTCTGTAATCCCGGCCGTTTGTAATATTTTTCAGCCAGCTGCAGCATCATGAGCGTGCGGTATCCGCATGGATCGGCATTGGGATCGGAACGGCCATAGATCACATCCGGCTGACGGAGGATATTCATCCAGTTTTTCGCATTTATTTTCTCGGAATACCTTGATTTTTCATTGTACACTACGCATAACTCGTTGCCGGCGAACTTAATATTCCAGTCGGCGAACTTCGGTATCAGCATATTGTCAATCACGGCATAATCGGCCGAAGCCATAATGTCGCAGGGCTTTCCGAGATCGGTGATCTTCCTGGCCGAAGCCACCGAACCGGCAGCTTCCATCATGATATTCACACCGGGATTCGCCTTTTTAAATTCATCAGCTACCTCCTTCAATGGCACCGACAGGCTGCCGGCATGAAAGATGATCAGATCGCCGTTTACTTTTGCGTTGCTCTGGCAAAATGCAGAATATGAGCTTATTGACAATAATGCAGAGAACAAAAGAAGACGTATAACCGTATTAAATTTCATGGATTTGTATGGTTAAATCATGACAAAGATAGAAAACGATATGTAAACCCGGGCATAACGGATTTGTTCAGGATTGTGATTGTCTGGAAAGCGGGTCAACGGGTTTCCACAACTTTCAGCACTTTTTCAACTTCTGACTGTAAACTTTGTATGGAATGGTCGTTCATAAAAGTATAATCGGCCATGCGGATGCACTTCCCGATGTTTTGTTTGTTCGGATCGTCAGAAGCCATCTCTCGCTGCTCATTTTCGATAAAGGTGAAATAGGAAATCCGGTCGGTTTCGCTGTTGCGTTTCACAATGCGTTCGTAGCGAACCAAAGGATCGGCATCCACGGCAAACAGAATGAAATTGCCTTTCGATCTGAGCGATTCCACCTCACCGGGTGTGCGGATGCTTTCGATGATGCTGTTTTTGCCACCAAGTTTTGCCTGTTGGTGCAGTTGATCGGTAATCCACGAAGGTGAATGCTTTGCCCGTAAATCGTTAGCTACCAATACCATGCTGTCGCGGTTCACAACCATACCCCGCCGAACGATCTCTTCAGAGATAAATCCGCGCACCGAAAAATGAACAAATCCCTTTTCTTTAACCAGGAAATCAACAATGGTTCCTTTTCCCGCGCCGAGGGTTCCGGTAATTCCGATGATCAGCATTTCTCAGTAGATTATGTCAATAAATATTTTATATTAATTGATTCATACTTATTTAAAGGCTTCTGTTTCAAGCATTTCCTTCAAGAGTTGTATTTTCAAAGTAAAACAACAAGATAGACTTTTTCTGCTTTGGTGAAATGGATTAAATGACCTTTTCAGATGTTTTCACCGCAATAGATAAACAGAGCATAGAGAATCCACATTAGAACCCGATGTACTTTACTGATATGGAGATCCTTGCATGTGTGATGAGGTATCAAAAGATTATCTTACCATTTTTCTATTCTGTTCTTCAATCCATATTTCAGTATTTTCAATTTCCACTTCATACTCCTTCTGTTTCAACTCCAGCTTAAGGAATAGTTTACGCATTTCTTCAGAGTTAGATTCTTTTCTTGGGTAATCATTAAGTGCTTTCAAAACAGATTCTGAGCATTTGGTTGATTCCAATGCTTTACCAAGCATGTAAATAGGTAGAAAAAATTCATCAGGGCCTGATACAGAAGTACCTAAAATAATACCATTTTTATCAATTATCCAATAATTAGGCGTACCAACCGGAGGATCAGCAAGTTTCTTATGCTTAAACATTTTGAAAATGTTTCTTTTAGTATAAAGTTGTATTCCAACGAGATGATTCGAGTCGATATAGTTTCTCCATTCGTTAAAGCTCACCCGGTGATCGCAAACTTTTATTAAAACAATCTGATTATCTATTCCTAATGTTTCTAAGCTTGAAAGCAACAAAGGCTCATATCTGTTATCAATTAATGAAGATCCACATACCGGATCCCAAAAACCAAGGTAGATAACTTTTCCTCTGTATTTTTTCAAATCTACCTTTTGTCCTGTTAGATCAACTAGTCCTTTTAGTTTAATTTTTGTACCCGACAATGGAATCATACGTGAAGAATATCTGATATTCCATAATGAATCACTTTGACTCGAAGCTTTTATTGTCAGTAGCAATAATAAGAGAACTCCTAATCCTTTCATAAATATGATAAAACAAGTTTTAAATCTATTTAAAATCATTTTCCTTCAATTCTTTAATCCATTTACCCCCTTCGACCTTCACAGGTATATAACTTGCAATTCTTTCAAGAAGCAGGTTTTCATCACTTTCACAGATTAGATTCCGGAAGTGTTCTGATTTTACAAACCGCTGGGTCACTGAATGATCGAGAAATTTCATCAGGTGATCGTAATAGCCATTGACATTAAAAAGGGCAACCGGTTTATCGATAAGTTCCAGTTGATTCCAGCTCATCACTTCGAAAAGTTCGTCCAATGTGCCTATCCCGCCCGGCATGGCAATGAAGGCGTCAGACAGTTCATTCATCAGGGCTTTGCGCTCCGACATGGTATCAACTTCATGAAACTCGCTGATGCCGGTGTGTGCTACTTCCCGCCTGATGAGGCTGTGAGGCATTACCCCGACAACTTTGCCACCGGCTTCCATCATGGTATCGGCAATCACCCGCATAAGTCCTACATTGCTGCCGCCGTAAACGAGCGTTATCTTTTTTTCGGCAAGCATGAGTGCAAGCTTACGGGCTTTCATGGTATATACGGCTTCACTGCCGCTTGATGAGCCGCAGAAAATGCAGATGGAGTTTATTTCAGGCATGGGTTTTTTTGAGTTTCAGGTTTGAAGTTTCAAGTTTCATGTTGGTTCGATTCTCAGCTGTTAGAAAGACTCATCCCGAAAACTTCGGCGATGTTCCTGCTGAGCACTTTTTTCACAGCATCTATATCCATCATTCTCCCCAGTTCCTTTTGGAGCGACGTGACCTGCTTGTCAGTAAACCCACAGGGATTAATCATGTTGAAATAGGAAAGATCGGTATTCACATTGAAGGCAAAACCATGCATACTTACGCCCCGGCTCACACGGACCCCAATGGCACAAATTTTCCGGGTTTTACCGGGAATGCGGGTATCAATCCAAACACCGGTCGCACCGGTAAGCCGTTCACCGGCAATTTTATATTCTTTCAGGGCCAGAATGATTGATTCTTCGAGTTTTTCGATGTATTCGCGCACTCCTTTCACAAAATAATCGAGGTTGAGGATGGGATAACCTACAATTTGTCCCGGGCCGTGATAAGTAATATCGCCACCGCGGTTGGTGTGGACGAACTCGGCGTTTTTCGCCTGTAACTGTATATAATTGGCCAGCAGGTTATCCTCCGAACCGCTTTTGCCAAGGGTAAAAACGTGCGGATGCTCTACAAACAGTAAATAGTTATCAGTGAATTGGTTAATGGGTTGATTCTTTAGCAATGCAAGTTTCTGGCTGATGATTTGCTGCATCAGGTTTTCCTGGTAGTCCCAGGCTTGCTGGTATGGCATGAGGCCAAGGTCGCGAAATGTGGCTTTCATAGGTATATCTTCTTTCAACCACTAACACAAAGGATCATCTATGTGTTTCTGAATGGTCTGAGTGTCTTAGTGGTTAAGATTTAATGTGCTTTTCAGCATGATAACTGCTCCTAACCAGCGGCTTACTCTCCACGTGGGTAAAGCCTTTCGCCAGTCCGGCAATGCGGTACTTCTCAAACTGTTCGGGATGGATGTATTCGGCAACCGGTAAATGATCAGGCGTAGGCTGTAAATACTGCCCGATGGTGAAAATGCTGCAACTGGCTTTTCGCAGGTCATCCATAGTTCCAAGCACTTCGTCCTCACTTTCACCCAATCCAACCATGATGCCCGATTTTGCCGGGATGCCTGATGCGGCAATCTGCTTTAAAACCTCAAGGCTGCGATCGTACTGAGCGGCACTACGAACCTGTGGCGTTAGCCTGCGCACCGTTTCGAGATTATGCGAAATAATTTCAGGGGCAGCATCAATCACGATCTGCAGATTTTCTTTATTACCGCCAAAATCAGGTACAAGGGTTTCGATGGTTGTACCGGGATTCAGTTCTTTTACTTGCTTCACAGTGGCAGCCCAGAGTGCAGCACCTCCGTCGGGTAGGTCATCGCGGTCAACTGATGTTATCACAACATGTTTCAGTTGCAGGTGTTTTACCGATTGTGCTATCTTCTCAGGCTCCTGTTCATCCACCGGCAAAGGGCGGCCGGTTTTTGTCGCGCAAAATTTACAACTGCGTGTGCAGATGTCTCCCAGGATCATGAAGGTAGCCGTTCCGGCATTCCAGCATTCGCCCATATTCGGGCATTTGCCGCTGGAACAGATGGTATGAAGCCCTTTCTCCTGCAATATTCCTTTCACTTTCAGATAATTGTCGCCTTTTGGCAACCTGATCTTCAGCCAGTCGGGTTTGCGGAGGTGTGTAGTATCTTTTTCAGGCATCGAAACGAGTGTATGTGTTTCTATCAGAGTATTTTAAATTGCCATGATATATTTCTGGCAGTCAAATATCATTGTATTGAAAGTATTGTCAAAAGTACAGTTTTCAGCCGGATTCAATGGGTTGTTCGTCCTTCTGTTCCGAATAATGTTGTATTTTTGATCTCTCAAATCCAGGAAATACCGGCTAAAAAGAGCATAAACGTATTTCAACTTCCCGATGAACACACTCTATCCGCTGAAATTTACTCCTATTTTCAAAGATAAAATTTGGGGAGGCCGAAAGGTTAAGACCTTATTCGGACAGGACTTCGCCCCGTTGCGCAATTGCGGCGAATCATGGGTGCTATCAGCTTATGGCGATGAAATAAGCGTTGTTTCCAATGGATTCCTGGCTGGTAATGACCTCAGTGAACTGGTTGAGGTTTTTATGGGAGATCTGGTGGGCGAGAAAGTTTACCAGCAATCGGGTGAAGTATTTCCTTTGCTGATCAAGCTGGTTGATGCCAACGACTGGCTTTCAATACAAGTGCATCCTGACGATGCAATGGCGCAAAGGCTCGGTCATCCCAACGGGAAAACCGAAATGTGGTACGTGGTGGATGCCGATGCGAACTCTGAACTTATCTCGGGTTTCAATCGTGAAATAACAAAAGAGGAGTACCTGCGTTGCCTCGAAAACAAAACGCTGAAATCAATCCTCAACTTTGAGAAAGTAAGAGCAGGCGATGTTTTTAATATGCCGGCCGGACGAGTGCATGCCATGGGGCCGGGGATACTGATCGCCGAAATACAGCAGACAAGCGACCTTACATACCGTATCTACGATTTCGACCGTGTGGATGAAAAGGGTATGACGCGCGAACTGCATACCGACCTTGCCCTGCAGGCCATTGATTTCAGGCATTACGACAGTTACCGTACTGAGTATGATCCGGCTTTCAACAAAACCGTTAACCTGGTAACCGCACAGTACTTCTCCACCAGCCTTATTCATTTTGGCACGCCGGTTGTAAAGGATTACAGCGGCATCGATTCGTTTGTTGTGTTGTTCTGTGTTGCCGGCGCCTGTGATGTTGAATATGAAGGAGGCTCCGAAGAACTAAAAGGAGGCGAAGTGGTGCTGGTTCCTGCTGCTATGGAACAGGTTAAACTGATTCCCGGCGGCGAAACAAAACTGCTCGAAATATATGTGCCCTGATGCCTGCGGTTTAATTGCATCAATTACAAACCCCACTCATAAACCTGATTTAACATGAAAAAACTCATCTTTTTTTCGCTTATCATTCTCGCCGGGATGAGGCTTGCAGCACAGGAGGAATTCAAGCCCCTGTTTAAAATCCCTTCGATTGTTGTAACCGATATTGACGGTAATAAAATTAACACTGCCGAACTTACCAACAATGGCAAACCTTTTATCCTCAGCTTCTGGGCAACATGGTGCAAACCTTGTGTGAAGGAACTTACCACCATTGCCGATGTTTACCAGGACTGGCAGGATGAAACCGGTGTGAAGCTTATTGCTGTCTCCATCGACAATTCTCGCTCGGTGGCGCAGGTTAAACCCATGGTGAACGGTAAAAACTGGGATTACCAGGTGCTGCTCGATGTGAACAACGAACTCAAGCGTGCCATGAACGTAAATGCCGTTCCGCATACTTTCCTGGTGAATGGCAAAGGCGAGGTAGTATGGCAGCATACCAGTTTCAGCGAAGGCGCCGAACTTGAACTCATCGGGTTGGTGAAAGATCTGGTGAAATCAGAAGAAGCCGCAAAATAATCAAATCAGTCAATCACATAAGATTCATTTATGTTGAAACTTAATCTAAACCGTCTTTCCGGCATACTGGCACTTGCATTAACAGCGGTGCCGGTTTTTATTTCGGCTCAAAACTTTTTACAGGGAGGCCAGGTAAACGGCAACTTCCAGATGGATGCACAGTTTTACCGCACCGATTCGGCCATACAGGCTTTTGCGGTTCCCGAAAAAATGATGATGAACAGCTGGACCAATCTCACTTATAACCTTGGCAATTTCAACGCCGGCATGCGGTTCGAAACCTACCTTAACCCGGTGAACGGTTACGACCCAAGGTACAAAGGCACGGGCGTTCCTTACTGGTTTGCCGATTACCGCTCCGACCAGTTCGAGGTTACAGCAGGACATATTTATGAGCAGTTTGGTTCGGGGATGGCTTTTAGAACCTATGAAGAACACAACCTCGGATACGACAATGCACTGCGGGGTGTCAGGGTGAAATTCAACCCGGTGAACGGCATCGAATTTAAAGGCATTTGGGGTACACAGCGCTATTTTTGGGAACAGGGACCCGGGATTGTCAGGGGAGGAGATGCTGATATCAATCTCAATCAGGTAATCAAGAAATTTGAAAGTAGCAAACTCAAACTTCAGTTAGGTGGCAGCTTCGTGAGCAAATACCAGCCAAACGAAATTATCACTGATCATGACGGTAATGAGCTCATATTACCGCTCAATGTCGCGACCTCTGCCGGGCGATTCAATATTGGTTACGGCAGGTTTGGCCTTTCGGCTGAATACGCTTATAAAATCAACGATCCGTCGGCGGCCAATAACTACATCTACCGTCCGGGACAATCGTTGCTGGTTACCACTACCTATTCGCAAAAAGGACTTGGTGTGATGCTTCAGGCTAAACGTATCGAAAACATGAGCTATAAATCGAAACGTACCGAAACCGGTAATGTGCTTGATATCAATTACCTGCCGGCAATTACAAGGCAGCATGCCTATTCGCTTGCGGCTATGTATCCTTACGCTACGCAGCCAAACGGTGAAATGGGCATACAGGGGCAGCTAAATTATAACATCAAAAAAGGAACGCTGCTGGGCGGCCATTATGGAACTGACATTGCCCTGAATTTCTCTGCCATTTCATCTCCAAAGCTTGAAATGATCGATACTATTGCCCTGTCAACTCCGGGTACAAAAGGGTACGAATCTCCATTTTTTGCAATAGGAGACGAACTGTATTACAGGGATATAAACCTTGAAATCAGCCACAAATTTGGTAAGAAATTCAAAGGTAGTCTCACCCTGATGCGCGAGGATTACAACATCGAAGTTATAGAAGGCCATACCGGCGAAGAGATGGTTCATGCAAACATTGCCATTGCTGAATTAACATACAAGTTTACCAGCACAAAAGCACTCAGAGGCGAATTTCAATGGCTTGGCACAAAGCAGGATGACGGCAGCTGGGCAATGGCTATGCTTGAATATACGGTTGCACCTAAATGGTTTTTCAGCGTGACCGATATGTACAACTATGGTAATGAGGTAGTTGACAACCGCCTGCATTATCCGCTGGTTTCGGTTGCATACAATAACAATGCCAACAGGATACAGGTTTCGTATGGCAAGCAGCGCGAAGGCATTGTCTGTGTTGGCGGAGTTTGTCGCAGTGTGCCGGCTTCCAACGGCCTCACAGTCACAATTACCAGTAGTTTCTGATGTATAACTCCGAAAATCATCGACAATGAAAAAGACTAAATATATTTTCAGAATAGTTCTCCTGGTTGCGTCAGTAACATGGCTGCTGAATTCCTGTGATAAAATTGATGAACCTTATGTGATTAAGAAAGAAGTGATTGACACAGCTCAGTGCCCGGTCCCTGATTTTCCGGCTGTAACCAATCCTGTGAAGAGAGTGCTTCTCGAAGATTATACCGGCCACACCTGTGTGAATTGCCCGCGGGCTGCTGTGACTGCACGCGAATTGATGGAGCAATACGGCGAACAGCTTGTTGTTATTGCCGTGCATGCCGGTTACTTTGCCAAACCTCTGGCGGCGCCATTTGATTATGATTTCAGAACACCTGCAGGGACATCCTGGGACGATTTCTTCGGCATCGGCGATGTGGGCAATCCCAATGGCATGGTAAACAGGGTAGGTTATCCTGCTCAGCATATCCTCTCGCCTTCAGCATGGGGAAATGCCGTTGCAAATGCTGTGACTGCAGCGCCACTGGCGGAGTTGCAGATGATAAGTGAATATGACGAAACATCTTCAAAACTTTGTGTTCATACAAAGACAACATTTCTGCAGAACATTACCAACAGGGAACTCAAGCTTTCGGTCGTAATTGTTGAGGACAGCATTGTGCAGGCTCAGAAAAACAATGATGCGCAGGTCGGCCTGACTCCTCAAATTAACGATTATGTGCACATGCATGTTTTGCGCGGCGCAGTGAATTCGGCCTGGGGTGAAAAAATCCTTGAGAAAGGCACTGTATCAGGCGATCCTGTAATAAAATCGTACCAAACCAAACTCGAAGGTTTTAATATCTACGAAATGGAACCTGATCATTGCCGCGTTATAGCTTTTATTTATGATGGTGAAACGTACGAAGTACTTCAGGTTACTGAATCCAGGCTCGTCGAATAAAGCCATCAGCTCATGAAAATTAAATAACCCCGCTACAGTTTTCCGGTAGCGGGGTTTTAATTTTATCAGTTACTTTCCTGACAACTATCTTGTTACAATCAGCTTCCTGATGAATTGATGGTTGTTGTTCATTACGGTAACAAAGTAAAGTCCGGCAGGCAGATTCCTTACATTTATTGTTTTTGCACTGGCGGCTGCTATGTTTGCCTGGCTGAAAACAGTTTTGCTCAGTGCATCGGTTATGCGGAGGTTTACAGTGCCGCTCATGCCGCTAAAACTAATGGTGGCTGAACTGGAGGCAGGATTTGGATAGATGTTCACATCAGGATTACGGTTCTCGGCCACATCGGTGCAATACTCTACGTTGATATACGCGGCTTTGAACAGTGAACTTGTGGTTGTGCCATTACCAATAGTGAGTGTAACATCGTAGGTTCCAGGGTTAGCATAAACCACTGTGGGATTCTGTTCATTGCTGGTAGCAGGCTCGCCGCCGGTGAATGTCCATTCCCATGTTGTGGCTCCTCCTGTTGAATAATCGGTAAAAACAGTTGAGCCGCCGTCGCAAATAGTCGATGGCTGGGCAATGAAATTTGCATTGAGTGGCGAAGCAAGTATTCCGAAGAACTCGATGATACGCAGCATGTACTCGTTACGGGTGGCAGGGAAGTCGCCATTGACTAATCCTCCGAATTCAAATGCCGAACCAATCGTTTTGTATGTTCCGGCATTGTTGGCCACAGCGGTGATATAATAGGGTGAACTGTTTTTATAAATATTGAAGGCACTGCCGGTTGGAGCAATGTGGTCAATAAAATCGTTGTCGCCGTCGTAGGTTAGTGTCAATCCATCGGTAAACGAACCTGCCTGTCCAAGCTCGGTTGAAAGGTCATTCGAGCCGTCCATAATTCCGTTGATGTTAAACAGCGCATGAACAGCAGTTTTCGGATCGTAATACCAGGTATCGGCGCCTTCCATGTAAATGTTTCCGCCATTGTTTATAAAATCGGCAAGCAATTGTCCCTGGGCAGAGGTCAGAACATATTTCTTGGTGCCTGTACCAAGACAAACGAACAGCGTTTGATAACCGGTGAGATCAGCAGGCATTGCAGTTACATAATCGGCAAAAATGTTGTTGGCCTGTAGCGATTCGAGGATCACCGGGCCTGAATTGTTATTCTTATCGAGGTCAATCACTGCAACCGGTATTTGTCCGATAACAACCGACAACGCTGAAGATGCTGAAAGTCCCTTGTCAGCGCTCATGGCAAAAGCGGCAGGAACAACATGTCCGGCAGGAGTATCGCCGCTGGCCTGAATGGTGAAGGAACGAGGCACAGTTTCGCCGGCCGGTATATCGCCATAAGTTTGTGTATTTGCCGACAGAAGGCTGAGATATGGATCATTAAACGAAATTTGACCTGAACCATTTTTTATTTCTGCTGACCCACTGTTTGAAATATTCAACACCAGGTCGAAGGTTTCACCGGGTTCGGCCATGCCGTTATTGTTACCTGTGGCATCGTTGATGGTGAAGGATCCGAATGTCAGAACACCGGCATGAGCAGTAAAACTGAAATTGCCATTCCAAACATAACTGTCGCTGGTCGCTGTATAATGCAACGAAATGGTGTGCAGGTCAGGGATGTTGTCGGGCAGATGGAAAGCAAAGCCATCAGTAATGGCAACGGTCTCATTGGCCGGAATGAGGGGATAGAGTTCCGAACTATCAGTGATTTGGATGTATTCGTCAGTGGTGGTGATGGTTACATTAACATTTTGAGCATCAAGAATGCCGATGTTTTTTAGTGTAAGCGAAACACCCACCGTTTCACCGTAATCAGCCAGCCCGTTATTGTTAAACAGGGCATCATCAAGTGACGATGCGTTGTAGATAAGGTAAGGCCCGGCATTTGGAATTACCGGGATATCAGCTAAATATGCAAGTCTGTTGAATCCGGTTATAACAAGCTGAAGCGTGTCGGGTTGTTCGAGTGCGGGGAAGGAGAGGGTGAGTGTTCCTCCGGTGATAAACCCGGCAGCTATGATTTGATTCTGACTCGAGAGGCCAACCAGGGCGCCTTCTGCATCAGCATTGACAACAAATTCCGACGAGCCGATAAAAATTTGTGCTTCGTGGGTGGCCGAAATAGTTTGCGGCATAGCGGTATAAACGTTTACTGATGGATCTCCGAAGATTGTCCAGGTATCGGTCATATCTGAACCGTCACCTCCGTATGAATCGTTCATTTTGTAGCAACCGTTAATTGAAAGCCCGCCAAATGTGCGTTTTATGTTATCAGGATAAGTTTCGACCAGGATATTGTTCATCTCATCTTCACCTTCCATAGGTGGGTTCCAGCTTTGGTTTATTGTTGACATGAAAGTGGCAATAGCACCGGTTGGGCCTGTCGAATTTTTGGCACGCAACCAGGCTTCGGCAAAGCAGGTACCTCCCGGGAAATTGCCGTTTACACACGCAACACTCCAAATGAAAGGCCACCTGTGATTGTTGGTAAGTGCGTTGACGTTGTTATTTGAAAATCCGGTTGTTCCCCATGACTGATCACTGCCATGGCCTGTGTAGTTGATAATCCCCGATCCCGGGTTAACAAACGACGCAACCATAGCAGGTGTAGGGTTACCTGACTGGTCTTCGCCTCCCTGTGATCCATCGTATAATTCGGCTACCGATGTGTAGGTAAAGCCAAGCAATTGGTCGCGTATGTTGCGTATATGCTGGTAATCGTACTCGCCTTCATCACCCGGTCCCTGATCGGAGCCGATCCCGATCCCTTTGCTGAACCAATCAATCGAAACATCAGGATTTTTTTCATATTCAAGGGTACGCTGTACCATGGTATTCACATGATCAACAGTTTCGGCCGAAAACCTGCCGACAATAATGTCAGGATAATGGTCGTTACCAACAATATAGCCGTATGCATTGTCCGACGGTCCTGCAATACTGCCCGAAGTGTTTGTTACAATCTGAGCAGCGTCGCCAACAAGCAGCAGGAAGGTAAGGCCATTGTTGTTATAATAGTTGTTTACATACGTCTTTATTGCCGAAGCAGTGTTGCCAATCGAAGCAATGTCAACCATCTCAGTTTGAATGCCCATCTGGTTTTTCCAGTCAACAAATGGTTGCATGGCACTTATGAAATTACCGTAACATATCACCAGCATTTTACCATATTCGCCCAATGGAGTATAATCAGTGTTTGCGTTGTTGATAAACCTGCGGTTGTATATGGCTTTGAAATCGTTGTCAACTCTTGCAGGGAAATCGGTCCTGTCAAGGGTATTGATTCCGCTATGGCCTTTCGAAAAAACTTTAACAGTTAAATCAGTATAAACCCTGAGTACTTTGGTTACAGGATTGTATGCAAATGGGTAAACAACAACGGTTTGTCCCCTGAAATCACGCATGATGTAAGGATCGCGTAGCTCGGCAATTTTGCCCGGGAAGAAACTGTTTTCGCTATATGCACGGCCATATTCAAAAGGCACATTCGCCGGATTAATGTCGCGGGTCAGGTTCCCTTTCGAAGGTGCAATGGAGATATCCTGATAATCGATGTATGACGAGGAAATAACTTCCACGTCCATAATATCGGCATCGGGAACAATGAGTGATGTTGTGAGCTTAGGCAGGTCAGGAGCGCCTTTCATCATGATTGGAGTTCCGGTGCCGATGGAAATGTAGATTTCATTTCCCCGCTGCGTTTTTACCTGATTGCTGTAATATCCGTCGATCGAAAAATGAACAACTGATGTAGTAATGTTGGATGAAATCAGTTCAGTTTTGGCCGGTGTTGGTTGCTGTGAACTTAAATTGATCCATTCGCCGCCAAAAACTGTAAAACTGAAGATGGCCAGTAGAAGAGTAAGGTATAGGTTTCGCATATGTTTTGGATTGTTTAAGGCTAATTTACATTATTACGAAGGTAATTTGTTACGGGACATAATTTTACCTTAAAAGAGTGCATAAAGATAGAAAATATATCATATGAATTTTATCCTGATAAATATGAAATAAAAACTGCCTGCAAAAAACTGATTTTTTCTGCAGGCAGCATGTGTAATTAATACTCCTTTTACCTTGAATGAATAACTTTTATCACCGAAATATTCGAACCTTCAGTTACCTTACAGGTATAAACTCCTGCAGGCAAGAGGCTTCCGTCCCATGTAACGGTGTTTACACCCTGACGCATGAAACCGTCGTTAAGCACAGCAACTTCGGAGCCGATGGCATTGTAAAGCGCAATTTTTACCCTGGAATTGCCATTGGCATTGTATGTGATTTTTAGTTGTGTGACAAACGGATTTGGATTCACTTGCAACGAAGATGCAGATTCTGTAGAAATTCCTGTGAATCCGAAATAAACTTCGTTCGAGGGTTCTGAATGGCAGCCTGCTGCATTCGTTGTCACCACATAATAGAAATTTGTATGCTGGGGTGTATAGGTTTGCTGGGTTGCACCTTCAATAATGCCATTTCCGTCATACCACTGGTAGCCGGTGGCCTGTGTCGAAACCAGGTTATTGCCCGAAATGGTTACTGTGGGGGTTGCAGGGAGTGCCTCGGTAAAGACTTCTACATAATCTGTCATGCTTGCCGTGCCACTTGTAACGGTTACACTGTAGAGTGTATATCCCGAAGGAGTAGCAACCGGATTAAAAATTGTAGGATCATTCAGCGTTGCTGCAGGTGACCAGGAATAATTATAAGTCCCCCAGCCGCCGGTGGCAAATACATACAATTGTGAAGTGCTGCCTTCGCAGACATGTGCCGGCAGGGCTGTGGTATAAACGGCAAGCGGACCACTCTGGTTTTCGCTGAAAGGAGGCAGCATGATGAAATCCACCCATGCAGCGTCCTGGAAAGCAATGGAGGCTTCATCCTTTTCGTATGCCCAACGAAGTTTATGAGGTCCCGAAGGAACGGCATATGAAACAAGGTTCCAGTCTTTGTTTCCCGACCATTCATCCATCTTCTGGTCATCAATGTAAAAACGAAGGAAATCATAGCCTTGTTCAGATGATACTTTGCGGTAAAACGAAATATTACCGGCGCTGAGTACATTTACATCAAGGTACATTTCGCTTGATTGTGAGTTGCCGATATTTCCTGATTTTGAACTGTAAGTTCCCTCGTATTTTACAGCATTATCAATTGCCCAGTTGCTGTTACCGGCAAACTGCCAGTTATACTTGGTGAGCGTACCCGTTTCAAAATCTTCAACCTGCTGCCCAACCGTCATGTATAACCCTTTGATAACATTGTATGGGCCGGCATTGCCAACAAAATACATGCTGAATTCATAACCTGCCGGGGCATCGGGGCTAACTGTGAAACTCCATGATGAAGCAGCTGACTCGCCGGCAACAATGCTTCCGAGGTTTTGCGCCTGTGTGTTGCCCGAAATGTAGTTTCCAAAATATGCCATCTGGGCAATCACATCAGTGGTAGCGCAATGGCCGGCATTATCGGTATTTACTGTTAGTATAATTGTTTCACCGGGTTCAACAATGCCATTGCCATTACCTCCGGTTGCATCGCTTATGGTAATATCTTCGGCTCTGAGCAAAGGAGCATACAGTGTAAGCGGTAGCTGATACACGAATTCGGAGGTATCGGCCTGTAATGTAAGCGTAAGAGTCGCCTGGTGCATATCGGGCAGGTAGTCGGCGACCTGTACTTCGAATACGTTGCTTACCGACTGCACTTGCTGGCTTGGAATTAACGGCCAGGTAAAAGCGGGTTGTGTGACCTGTAAATAGGGATCGCCTGATGAAATGGTTGCAAGTGTGTTGACGGCGGCTGCATTTCCGTAATTAACAACCGAAAGGTCAAAATTGAGAGATTCGCCAAATTCAGCCATCTGGTTGCTGTTGCCTCCGTTGTCATTAATCTGGTACTGATCGAGCATCAGGTAAGGTCCCTCGGGTGATGCCACCAGCACACTGTCAATAAATGGTTGCATGTTTTGTTTGGTAACCACAACATCGGCGTAACCTGGTTCAGTAAACGGTATAATGTTAATCAGTGCTGTGCCCGATTCGTCGGCTTCGGCAACTCCATGAATGATATTGTCTCTGGTAATAGCCACGTATGCATAGGGTTCGGTTTCAACTTCAAATGTCGAGGTGCCCAGTGGCAGCAGAGGCGTGTAGGAAGCTTGCATGGCCGGTGGTACTGAGTAGTAAACCATGAGCGAGGGATCGCCAAACAGGCAATATATTTCCCAATAATACTGCTTCATGCCCGAATTGGATTCCTGAACAGCCAGGTTGCCGGCAAATACCATCTGATCCTGGGTTGAGTACCATTCGGTCATGGGTTCACCATGATCGTGGAATGTACGGTCATAAGCACCAAGCCCATGATCTTCGTAAGTGGGATTAACAACAATTGGTCCCGTGCCAACTCCCCAGTAATAGTCCTCGTCCCAGTAACTGTTGTTCGACGCGCCGATATAACCGAGAGCACCTTTGTTTTGGGCACGCAGCAATGCTTCACCAAAGCAATACTGGTTATATGTTCCTGTAACGCAGCAATTACCAACCATCAAAGGATATTTATCAGCGTTTGCGAGATTGGCCACATCATTGATGCTGAAAGAAGGATCGGCCCAACCGCTCACTGAACCATGTGCAGTATAATTGGCATAACCAACACCGGTGCTCACATTGGCCCGGATGTTTTGTGCATAATTTGCACCTGAAGGCTCGGGTTGCAGGTATGTGTGCGAAAGCAGTCCATGCGCTTCGTTGAAATAGTATGTAGTTCCGTAGTTGATCTGTCCGTTTCCGTAAATTGGTCCATAGCTGGGATCGTGACCGGCAATCATCACACACTCGCCCAAAAACGAAGGATCGGGCATAAGGTACTGCTCGTATTGCAGTGTTTTATCAATCTGTGGCTGAAGTTCAGAAGCATTGGTGGCTGAGAACCTTCCGTAATATACTTCGGGAAGATAGTCGCCACTATACTCACAGTAGTAAAGATCGCTCACATGCGAACCGCAGTTGTAAGCAGGTATTTGTTCAACATCGCCCACAAACAGCACAAATGTAGGGGCAGGGTCTTCGGGAGTGCCTGTTGTGTATAGTCCCTGCAGGTATGCTTTAATGGAATTGAATGTAGAGCCGACCGCCGGGTCGTTTGTGTAAGCCTCAATTACTTTAAATCCTTTTTTTGTTTTCCACTTGATGAAGGGCTGCAATTGCGCCTGGAACATCGGATCGGAAACTATCACATATTTTACAGGAGGTTTCGAAAGTGTATCGCGGTTATCGGTAACCGGTTGAAGATTAAGAACATTGTTGTAAATACTTCTGAAATAGGGCGAATCATACCTGGAACGATTATCATTTGTTTTGGCAATATTGGCTCCGGTAAAGCACACTTCAACAACCATGTTGTTATAAATGCGCACCACATTGGTCACCGGGTTGTACTGCACGGGTGAAATGACGAGGTTCCCGAGCCTTACACCTCTGAGGTAGCCATCAACATTTACCGAAGCAAGCTCGCCTCCTAAAAATTGATTTATGCTGTAAGTGGCTGCATTGTAAACAACATCGCCGGCCTGCCTGTTTTTGGGCTGTGGCGGCTGTGACGGAAAAAGCTTATCGTTTACACCCCAGGCAGTGAGCTGGTATTCCTGCATATCGTAGCTGATTACTCTTACTTCGGGAACAGCATCAGCCGGAACTTCAATAAGCCTGCTCAGCACAGGTAACTGCGGGTCGCCGGCGATGGTGCTTTTTGAATATCCAGCCACAAGCAATTCGCTGAACATTCCTTTTGAGGTTGATATTTCGAGGAAACTCAGGTCGTTTACAACATTTGTAACCTGTAACTTGCTGTAGCTGCTTTCGTTTACCGATAAACGGTTTTCGGCGCCCGGAATAAGCTTGACATTGTTAGCCGTGTATGCCGGTAAAAAAAAGAAAGCAACCGCGATCGTTGCTAAAAACAAGCCACGCATCAACGTAAAGTTTTTCATTATTTAGGAAGGATTTGTGAAAATGAGGTTGAACAAACAAAAGTACACTATTAGTAAATATGTTTCATTTTGAATTATTTCAAATTCCAAAAAAATTTTAGGAAGTTTTTGTTGAAAGAAAGTGACTGATTTACTGCATTTCAGATAATCAAAGGCCTTTTCGAATATGCAGAAGGTATATCAGGAGAGCGTTTTCCGAATCTCAAAGCTTCTGATCCCTCAATTTACCAGCAATCTTACACACAGGGTACCAGGTTGCAGCAAAGCCGATGAGGAAAACAGTGATAAACACCCAAATAAAATCGGTAAATTTCATTTTCACAGGATAAGCATCGATGATAAAAGCGCCGCTGCCGCCCTGCAGCTTCACGATGCCATAATGTTGCTGCAGCCAGCAAATCAATGCTCCGAGGGCAATTCCTGCTATTGCGCCTATGAGTGAGATGAGCATGCCTTCGGATAAAAATATTTTCCTGATCGATGTGTCATCAGCACCCATGCTCCGAAGTACCGTAATATCGCGGCGTTTGTCGAGTATAAGCATTGTGAGGGACCCGATAACATTGAAAGTTGCTATCAGCAGAATAAACGACAGGATGAGAAAAACCGCCCATTTTTCGGATTTCATGATTTTATAGAGCACTTCCTGCTGTTCGAAGCGGTTTTGTACTTTGTAATCTGCACCGCAATATGCTTTCACTTTTTTTTGAACCAGTTTTACATTGCTGCCTGGTGAAAGCATAATTTCGACAGAAGAAATTTCATCCGGGTATTCAAAGAGATTCCTGGCAAAACTCAAAGGAACGAGCATGTATTTGATATCAAACTCCGCTGATATAGAAAAAATTCCTGATGGCTGAATTAGTCCGGTGTTGAACGATTCGTCGGGCAAGCCGCTTAATGACGCATTCCTGGCCGGCACATAAACTGATATGACATTTCCGGGATCAACAAGGTCAAGGCTAAGCACATCGGCAATGCCCACACCGGGCACTGCAAACATGTTGCTGTCCTGTTCGAGAACAAAATTCCCTTCGATGAGCATACTGTCTAGTGGCGAATAGTTCTGATATCCTGAACCGACACCTTTTATGGTTGCAATGCATTGCCTGTCGTGGTAGCGCAGAAGGGCGTTTTCCTCAATTACCTCTGTAAAATGGATGACACCGGGTAGCTTTTTGATGGAATCAGCAGGTAAATCGCTGAGGCGGAATGTTTTACCCTGGGCAGGTGTGATCTTCAAATCGGGATCAAAGGCATTGAAAAGCGAAACCACCACACTTTCGAAGCCATTGAAAACACTCAGCACGATGATGAGCGCCATGGTACCGATGGTAACACCCAGCACCGAAATTCCGGAAATGATGTTGATGATATTGTGCGATTTCTTTGAAACCAGGTAACGTCGCGCTATGTAAAACGGGAAGTTCAAATTACTGCTTGAATTGGTGCATGACAAATGTAAAGTATTCTGCTTTATTTCGTCGTGTTGCTAAACGATAAGATCACGGTGTTATATCGGCACATATTTTGTTACTTTTATTCGAAATTTCATTCAATGAACACCGAAACAATTACAGCCGTAGCTCTGGGAATAGGATTAAGTGCCAGCTGCGGTTTCAGGGTATTCGTGCCTTTGCTGGTAGCCAGTGTTGCAGCAAGGGCGGGCATTATTCCATTACAGGAAAGTTTTAATTGGCTGGGAAGCTGGCCGGCAATTATCTGTTTCGGAGCTGCCACGGTTGCCGAAATTGCAGCTTACTATATCCCTTTTGTTGACAACCTGCTCGATGGCATCACGACACCGCTGGCCATTGGCGCCGGTTCTTTACTCATGACATCTGTTCTGCCGATTGATGCCGATATGCTGAAATGGGTAACCGGCATCATCATCGGCGGTGGCGCTGCAGCGGCAGTACAGGGCGGTTCGGTAATCACGAGGCTGGGGTCAACGAAACTTACGGCGGGTTTGGGCAACCCTGTTGTCGCTACTGGCGAGCACGCTGCCGCCTTTGGCACATCCCTTCTTTCGCTGGTGATTCCGGTAGTTATTGCGCTGGTTTTTGTTGTATTAATCGGTTTCTTTATAATGAAATTTGGCAGGCGATTATTGCGCCGCAGCTAAATAACATAAATAATCTGCTTTTCTTCAGGATAGTCTTCAAAAAGAGATTGCTACCTTTGAGCATTCTTACACGTATTGCTCTATGAATGCCATGCCTTTTGTGATAGGCGCCCTGCTAGTTCTCGTGCTTGCTTACCGTTTTTATTACAGTTTTGTGACTGCAAAACTGGCTGCCATCAGCGATTCAAAACTTCTTCCTTCTCAAAGGCTTTACGACGGACAAAACTATTACCCCATGAACAAATGGGTGTTGTTTGGCCATCATTTTGCCGCTATAGCCGGCGCTGGTCCATTGGTGGGACCTGTTTTGGCTGCGCAATTCGGCTTTATGCCCGGTTTCCTGTGGATGCTAGCCGGCGCAGTGCTTGCCGGCGCCATGCATGACCTGGTGATACTGGTCGCTTCACTTAACCACGACGGGAAATCGCTGGCCGAAATCGCCCGTACCGAAATTAGCAGAGTAAGCGGTGCAACGGCATCCTTCGCCATTATCCTTATCCTTGTGGTAGCCATGGCCGGGCTGGGACTGGTAGTTGTGAATGCTCTTGCCGAGAGTTCGTGGGGCACATTTACCATTGCCATGACCATACCCATTGCCCTGCTTATGGGAGTATGGATGTTCAGGATAAGGAAAGGCAAAACGGTGGAAGCCACTATTGCCGGCGTGATCCTGCTTTCGCTGGCTGTGATTTTTGGCAATAATATCGCTCATTCATCTGCTGCATCGTTCTTTTTGTTTAATCATAAGTCGCTCACTTTGCTGCTTGTGGCGTATGGTTTTATTGCTTCGGTACTGCCGGTATGGCTGCTTCTTTCGCCCCGCGATTATCTCAGTTCCATCATGAAACTCAGCGTAATTGCCATGCTGGCTGTTGGGATTATCATTGTTGCGCCAACCATACACATGCCGGCGTTTACTCAATTTACACATGGCGGCGGACCGATCATTCCGGGGAAACTGTTTCCTTACCTGTTTATCACCATTGCCTGCGGCGCCATCAGCGGGTTTCACGCGCTGGTAAGTTCAGGGACTACGCCCAAAATGATCATGAGCATGAAGGACGTGAAATTCATTGCTGCCGGGGCTATGCTTTCCGAAGGAATGGTAAGCATTCTTGCACTGGTAGCAGCAACCAGTCTTTTACCGCTCGATTATTTCCAGATCAATATTCCCGCTGATAAATTCCAGGCTTTTCTGCCACAATTGCAGGCCATGGGATTTACACAGTCAAATCTTGCACAGCTATCGGCTGAAGTAGGCGAAAAGATAGCCGGAAGAACCGGTGGCGCCGTATCGCTGGGCGTGGGAATGGCTTATATATTTTCTTCGATACCCGGGTTGCAGCACCTGATGAGCTACTGGTACCATTTTGCCATCATGTTTGAGGCGCTGTTTATCCTCACCACCATCGATGCCGGCACCCGTATCGGAAGGTTTATACTGCAGGAGTCGCTGGGTAAGTTTTATAAACCATTCTCACGCACCGACTGGCTGCCCGGTAACCTGGTTGCAAGTGGACTAATGGTGCTTGCGTGGGGCTATTTCATATACACGGGGAGCGTGGCTACTATCTGGCCCATGTTTGGCACGGCAAACCAACTGCTTGCCACTGTTGCCCTGGCCATTGGCACATCATTCATCATCAACCGCGGTTTGGTGCGATATTCATGGATGACAATCATCCCCATGCTTTTTGTGGGAATAACCACACTCACAGCAGGTTATATGAATATGAAAAATATTTATTATCCCCAGATACTCGACCCGGCTAAGCATGTCCAGGGCATCATCAACTTTACGTTAACAGCTACAATTGTTGTTTGCGTATTAGTTGTCTTTGCTGACGCAATACCGAAATGGGTAGCTGTAATCCGCGGCAGGCGGCGTGTTCTTACTAATTAATTTATATATCAGACGCATGATAAGGATTAGTGTTTTAACGATTATGATTTTCTTGATTGGCTGTTCAAATAGAAATCAGGAAAACAAAGCCATATCAACGAATTCTAACACTCTTGTTGCAAATGATAAGTGTTTTTTTGATTTCATTTATGATTTTATGGTTGATAAAGATTTTCAATTGTCCCGAATTAGAATAGACAGATGGTATTACAGAAACTATTTTGCTGAAAAAGACTATTCACTCCATTTCTATCAATCATTTAATAGACCGGAAAAGGAATTTGAAACAGATTTACAGAATACAAAGTACCTGACCATAATCGATTTAAAGAAAAAATTAACCTCTAATCTTAAATTTTATAAAGAAAACAAGAAATGGTCTCTTATACAATTAGAAGATAGTGATTTTGTTACAGATTCGGTGATCGACTTTGAGACATTTCTGTACCAATTCTCAACAGATAACACATTTATGATGAATCATATCCGTTTTCCATTAAAATACACATTTGCTGACCCAGACAAGGATTATGCAGATACTACACAATATTTGGATTCAAATAGTAATCTGAAATTTAACTTCTTTGAAAAAAGCTATTTAATGTATTTCCATGAAACCCCCAAAATTGATGGGAAAAAGATAATGATTTTTCTGAGGGGTATTGACAATGGACTAAACTCATATTATTACTTTGAAAAACAAGAGGATAACTGGTTTTTAATTGAAGAAAGCGACTATTCGACATAATAATAGTCGGGATATAACAGCACCTGCCTGCCACGAGGCTTCTTTTAAATACTTTTACTGCCTTTGAAGTCTTTGCTTCTTGGGGAGTCAGTTATGAAGAGTTTGGCAGAGGTCTTCAGCAGAACGTTGAAGCAGATTAGCAGAAAGTATTTTGTTAAAATTATTTCCATGCTTTCACCACAAGCCCGGTGCCGCTCTTATGTCTCAGGTTTACATCCATTTGATTGAGGATGAGGCATAAAGGAAATACGATGAGGTAATAGACTGGCAGCAAAATGAAAAACAACTTTGATTTTCCTAGCATCAGGATGGGATATTTCATTGACAGCCGCCACGACAGTTGTCCTGGTTTACCGTACTGATAATGAGCCTCGGTATGGCTGAAACCGGCTTTTTTAAGCTTTTCCTCTATCTCAAGGATATTGTAGCCGTCGCGCACATGTTCTTCGATAAATGATTCTTCTTCATGATAATGAACATCGCTGCCACCCTTGTCGCTGGGAGTGGAAATAAGCACCATACCGCCCGTTTTGAGTGAACTATGAAAATTCTCAAACACTTTCACATCTTCGAGGATATGTTCCATTACGTCAACCGAAAGTACGAGATCATACTTTCCGGCTTCCGAAAACGAGGTAAGATCGGCATAGGAGAATGAAACATTCGTTCGCCCGATTTTGCTGAAAAATGAATTGCAATCCTCAATTTGCTCTTCTTTCACATCAACGCCTTTCACGGTGTAGCCTGATTTCATCCCCGAAAGGTAATACGAATACTGGCCAAAGCCCATGCCGGCATCAAGAATGGCTGCTTTATCCGGGGCTTGCGCGGCCCACTGTTTCAGTTGCTTCCTGATGTGCCACGACCTCAGAAGCAACATGTCGAGCAGATGATAAAACAATTTCCGCAACCACGGACTACGGTTAAATACCTTGCCAAGCGAGCGTTTTATGGGATCGTACTGCATTCGGTGAGAGTTTCGGATTAGAAGAGTTTCGGAGTTTTAAAGCTGTTATAATCTTATAGGAATGTGTTTCTTAAATTAACCGTTTCCTGTAATGCTATTTTCTATTAAACATTGGCCGTTTCCTGATACAACGTCAGCTTTTCAGCAGCTTCTCAATGTTTTCGATATAATCAAGCGAATCGTCGATAAAGAATTCCAGCTCCGGAATTGAACGTACCTGGTTATGGATCCGGTTGCCGAGTTTCAGCCTGATTTCTTTCTTATGAGCGTTGATGAGTGCCAGCAGTTCTTCTTTATCGGTCTTTCCGAACAAGCTGAGGTACGACTTGGCCATGTATAAGTCGGGCGAGATGTGCACCTTTGTCACCGTGATCATATTTCCCTGGAACTGGTCGCGGCTTAAAGCCTGGAATATTTCACCCAGATTTTTCTGTATCAGCCGCGCAATCTTCTGCTGTCGTGTGTTTTCCATTCGGCAAAGGTACAATAAAATGGAAAGTGTTGCTTCAAAACAACCTCCTGCTACGGCGAATGTAAATGACTGAACCTGAAATGAACTGAATTGTAATATTTTTGCATGCCCGTAGTTAATATTTTGACCCGGCAATTCCTGTAACGCCTCTCCTGTGAAAAAACTGAAGATACTGCTGAAATATGCTATACCGTACAAATGGTATGCATTGTTAAATATCATATTCAATGTTTTTGGGGCGATGTTTTCGCTGGTTTCGCTGGCTTCGCTCATCCCTGTGCTCAATATTCTGTTTAAACAATCCGAACCTGTTACTACACTTGTACCCTGGTCGCTCGATACCAAAGTTGTTTTCAACAACCTAAGCTATTACATAAGCCAGGAAATTACACGGAATGGCGCAACCCATACCCTGATGATTATATGCATTGGCATTGTGGTCCTTTTTTTCTTTAAGAACTTCTTCCGCTACCTGGCGCTGTTTTATGTGGCCGTATTACGCAACGGGGTTGTAAAAGACCTGCGCAATGCCCTGTATCACAAGATATTGATCCTGCCATTGGCATACTATTCCGATCAGCGCAAAGGCGATATCATGTCGCGCATCACCAATGATGTGCAGGAAGTTGAATGGTCTATCTTGTCATCTCTCGAAATGCTCTTCCGCGATCCGATTACCATCGTAATATACCTGGTGGCGATGTTCAAGATCAGTCCGGAGTTAACCATGTTTGTACTGATTGTGCTGCCGGTTGCAGGTTACCTGATCGGGCTTATCGGCAGGAGCCTGAGAAGAACTTCCCAAAAAGGACAGCGGAAAATGGGTGAGCTGCTTTCGCTGATCGAGGAAACTATTTCGGGGCTCAGGATTATCAAGGGTTTCAACGCGATAAATTATTCATACCGCAATTTTGATGAAAACAACCGTGGCTTCATGCGGTTGATGGTGAGATTGTTCCGCAAACGCGACCTTGCTTCTCCCATCAGTGAATTTCTCGGAATAGCCGTCACCGCGCTCATTCTGTGGTATGGCGGAAAGCTGATCCTGTCGTCCGAGGCATCGCTCACAGCCCCGAAGTTCATCCTGTATATCGGCATCTTTTCGCAGATCATTGTCCCAGCAAAAGCCATCACCACAGCCTTTTACAATATTGAAAAAGGATCGGCATCCATTGATCGCATCAACCAGGTGCTTGAGGCTGGCGAAGTCATAGTGGAGAAACCTGATGCGTTGGAAATCAGAGAGTTCAAAAAAAGTGTTGAATACAGGAACGTATTATTTAAATACGAAAAGGATTATGTGCTTAACGATGTTAGCATAACCATACCTAAAGGGAAGATGATAGCGCTGGTGGGGCCTTCGGGCGGAGGTAAATCGACACTTGTAGATTTGCTGCCAAGGTTTTACGATGTAACTGAAGGCGGGATTTACATTGACGGTAACGATTTGCGCGATTTGAAAATTGATCACCTTCGGGGCCTGATGGGTATCGTGAGCCAGGAAACCATACTCTTTAACGGTACGGTAGCCGAAAATATCGCTTTCGGAATGAACGAAAGCCGCATCGAAGATATCATCCATGCTGCCAAAGTGGCTAATGCCCATGAGTTTATCGAAAAACTTGAGAATGGTTATGAAACCAACATCGGCGACCGCGGGGTAAAACTTTCAGGAGGCCAGCGACAGCGTATCAGCATTGCTAGGGCCGTGCTGAAAAACCCGCCCATCCTTATACTTGATGAAGCCACTTCAGCGCTTGATACCGAAAGCGAAAGACTTGTTCAGGAGGCCTTACTGAACCTCATGAAAAACAGGACTTCTATCGTTATTGCCCACAGGCTGTCGACCATTCAGCATGCCGACGAAATCATCGTGATCAATGAAGGAAAAATTGCAGAACAGGGAAGCCACAATGAACTGCTGGCTGCCAAAGGTATCTACAGCCACCTCTGTGAAATGCAATCATTCAGTTAAGGTAAAGTTCAGAAAAACAGAGTTTTAGATAATCCTGTAATTTTTATACTCAAACAACCTGTGCCCTGTTACTCGTTCGAACCAGTGCAAAACTGTTTTTTTGAAGCTCAATTTCTTCTTTGAAATATCAAGATCTATTTTCCATTCAGCATTCATAATCCGCTCGGCCATTACAGCGGGATGAGTGCCTGTGAAAAGGGCAATTGAGTCCACATCTGAAAAATCAAAAAGGTCTTCCTGCTTTACATTTTCCCTGATCCAGTTTTCGTCGTGCCAGAGTTTATGAAAATCAAGCACTTTTGTTTGCATGGTTTTGGGATTCTTAACCCATCCGTAATGATAAACCGATGCATCTATTGGCTTCACTTTAAGTTTATTACCGTTCTTCCTGAATCCCTGGGCATCACGGTACGACCGAATAGACTTATCATTGCGTATCACTCTCACTTCATTGCGGTACCAGCGGCGCGAATCACCGATGTAACGATAAGTGCCGTAAAAATGAGTATAGTTAAAAACCAACCCTTCAACGCGTTCATCCCGGAGCCACTCTTCCATTGATCTCCTGATTTCAGGATGGTACTTCTCATGAATTACTTCGTCGGCTTGCAGGTAAAAAGCCCAGTTGAATTCGTTGGAAATCAGGTCGAAAGCTTTGTTGGTTTCCACAGCCAGCACTTTGCCGCCTTCCTTGAGCGAATCGTCCCAAATACTTTCCTCAATCCTGACTTTGGGTGAATCAATATTACGTATCAATTCAAGTGTTGCATCGTCCGATTTACCTACCAGAACTAAGAACTCATCACATACAGGAAGTATGGACGTTATGGATTCAACAACAGGGTAATCGTATTTTACAGCATTTCTGACGATGGTGAATCCGCAAACTTTCATTCCGGCCGGTTTCAATTGAAGGATGCAAAGTTGCAGACAAAAAGTACATCATTTTCGCTCATGCTCACAAATTAGTTACTGCTCATGCTTTTTCATCCTTACATTTGTCAGTAATAAATAACTCCCGAAGATGCTGAAAGAAAAAATCCGTCAACTTTCATCAAAATTCTCAGCCGAGATGATCGCCATCAGGCGTCACCTGCATACCTATCCTGAATTATCGGAAAAAGAAGAAAAAACAGCGGCATACATCTGCGAAAAGCTTACTGAGTGGGCAATTCCGTTTACACCAAATGTTGGGGGACATGGCATTGTTGCCGAAATAAGAGGGAGAAAACCCGATAGCCAGTTGATTGCCCTGCGTGCCGATATGGATGCATTGCCGATTGTTGAAAGGAACGAGGTGAGCTACAAATCCTGCATACCAGGCGTAATGCATGCCTGCGGACACGATGTGCATATGGCCTGCCTGTTGGGCGCTATACTCATTCTTAACAGTCTGAAACATGAATTTGATGGCACTATACGATTGATTTTCCAGCCTTCGGAGGAGAAATTCCCCGGCGGGGCTTTGGCCATGATCAACGATGCTGTGCTGGAGAATCCGCGTCCCGGAAAAATCTTCGGCCAGCATGTTTTGCCTACCCTCGAGGCAGGAAAAGTTGGCTTTAAGGCAGGCCGCTACATGGCATCAACCGATGAAGTTTACCTTACAGTGCGAGGTCGCGGAGGCCATGCCGCCACACCCGAATTGAATACCGACACCGTGTTAATTGCTTCGCACATCGTGGTCGCATTGCAACAGGTTGTAAGCCGGTCAGCGCCTCCGGGAATTCCTACAGTACTGTCGTTCGGCAAATTTATTGCCAACGGACGTACCAATATCATTCCCGGCGAAGTGAAAATTGACGGAACCTTCCGCACTTTCGACGAAACCTGGAGAGCGCAGGCGCATGAAAAAATCACTACGCTGGCACAAGGCATGGCCCAAAGCATGGGTGGTGATTGCGAAGTATTTATTGACAAAGGTTATCCTTATCTTGTGAATGATGAGGAACTTACCGAAAAATCGAAACGCCTCGCCATTGAATTCCTGGGCAGAGAAAATGTAGTGGATTTGGAACAGCGCATGACTGCCGAGGATTTTGCCTATTATTCGCACATCGTTCCGGCATGTTTTTACAGGCTAGGAGTGAAAAATCCCGGTTGGAAGGAAATCAGAAACCTGCATACTGACATTTTTGATGCCGATGAAAGCAGCATCGAAACCGGCATGGGATTAATGGCCTGGATAGCAGTCAATAATATTTAACAGACTATGATTGTTGCCGGTAAACATTTCCGCACCATTTGGATGGAAGGCAGTTCAATATTTATGATCGACCAGAATGCTCTGCCATTTGAATTCAGGATACATGAGGCACGCACTTACCTTGAAACTTGCACTGCCATTAAAAATATGACTACGCGGGGAGCCGGTGCAATAGGAGCAGCTGCCGGATTCGCCATGGCGCAGGCTTTTATCGAAAGTGGCGGAAATCAGGGCTTTGTTGAAATTGCCCGAAGCGAAACAGAGGCAACTCGTCCTACGGCACGCAACCTTTTTTACGCAGTTGAAAAGGTTTTTGATGCCGGTATGTTTGCTGCCGAAAATGCAGTGATTGAAGCACAGCGGCTTGCCGACGAGAATGTAAACGATGCCCTTAGGATATCTGAGTTCGGAAATACATTGATCAAAAGCGGTTCCAGGATACTCACGCACTGTAATGCAGGATGGCTTGGATTTGTTGACTGGGGAAGCGCCCTGGCGCCGATTTACCGTGCGCACCGCGAAGGCAAGAAAGTATTTGTTTACGCTGATGAAACACGCCCGCGTAGCCAGGGCGCACGGCTTACAGCCTGGGAACTTTCGAACGAAAACATTCCACATGTTATTGTTCCTGATAATGCCGGGGCATATCTCATGTCGAAAGGCATGGTGGATGTGGTTATCGTCGGGGCAGACCGTATTGCCGCCAATGGCGATACAGCTAACAAAATCGGGACCTTCGAAAAAGCAATCATAGCAAAGGAATTTGGTATCCCGTTTTATGTGGCTGCGCCTTCATCCACCTTTGATTTCTCGTTAAGCGATGGAGGCGCCATTCCTATTGAAGAACGAAGCCCCGATGAGATTTTGTATCAATCGGGGCCTGATGAATCTGGACTAAATCACCGCATCAGGGTTGCAAATCACACATCCTCTGCTCTAAATCCGGCATTTGATGTAACCCCTGCTGAATACATCACTGCTTTCATTACCGAAAAAGGAATTACCAGCGCTTCGGGTGGCAAGTTCAGTTTTTAATTTCCTGCCAAATGGCAAGGATTATTCATTTCACCTAACTTTGCCACAATCCATATCTCCTCCATGAAACTCAGTAATTTTCATTCGGTTTCACTATGTTGCCTGGTAATGATCCTTGCCTTAGCCGGATGTTCGAACCAATCGAACGATAAAAAGAAACCCGACAATAAAAGTGCCACAAAGCAGGTAATGGCTGATGCTGTTGTTGTGTCGGCTTCAACGCTTGAAAATACTATCAGTACAAACGGCACACTGCTTCCGGCTGAGGAGGTAGAGCTCCGGAGTGAATTGCCGGGGAGAATTGTAGGCATCAATTTCCATGAAGGATCGCAGGTTGGTAAGGGCGATTTGTTGGTAAAAATCGATGATCGCGAGCTCCAGGCACAACTTGCCAAGTTAAGACTCGACGAAAAGCTCGCTGGCGAGGATGTTTTCAGAAAGCAGAAACTGCTCGAAATCAATGCAGTAAGTCGTGAAGAATATGATAAAGCTGTCAACCAGCAGGAAATTGTAAAAGCCAATATCAGCCTTTTAAATGCCCAGATTTCGAAAACTGAGATTAGGGCTCCATTCACTGGTATCGTAGGTCTCAGGCAAGTGAGTGAGGGCGGATATATTTCAACATCCACCCTAATTGCAAAGCTTCAGCAGGTTGATCCGGTCAAACTCGAATTTGCAGTACCTGAAAAATATCGGCAGAATCTCAAACCGGGAACAAAGGTGAATTTTACTGTTGACGGCAGTGAAACACAATTTACAGCAGCCGTATATGCTATTGAACCTGCATCTGATCCGCTCACTCACAGTATTAAACTGCGGGCTGTGTGCGCTAATCCGGGTAAAGTGTTGTTGCCCGGCGCATTCGCCCGAATCACTATCGGGCTACATAAATTGAACAATGCTATAATGTTGCCTGCCGAAGCCATTATTCCCAATCTGAACGGGCAAAAAGTTCTTGTCTACCAAAACGGTAAAGTCGTTTCGCAACAGGTTGAAACGGGTATCCGCAGCGAAAAGCAAATACAGATTACAAGTGGCATCAATGTTGGCGATACTGTGTTTATTAGTGGTTTGCTTGTGCTCAAGGACAAAATGGAGGCGCTGCCGAGGATAGTTAATTTGCAGAGTATCGATTCGACAGGTACGAAATAAATGGAAGCGAATCCGTCTAGATAGTATTCATTTCCAACATATTACCACAGCCAGCTTATTCATGAATATATCCTCACTCAGCATCAACCGCCCCGTATTGGCAACAGTAATTTCGCTGTTTATTGTGCTTTTGGGTGTTATCGGTTTCCTGTTTCTCGGAGTGCGCGAATATCCGAGTGTTGATCCGCCGGTTGTTTCGGTTAGTACTTCATACACAGGGGCTAATGCCGATGTAATTGAATCGCAGATAACCGAGCCTTTGGAAGAATCGATCAACGGTGTTGCAGGCATCCGTTCACTTACCTCATCAAGCAGCGATGGCCGGAGTAATATCACTGTTGAATTTCAGCTTGGCGTAGATATGGAAGCTGCCGCCAATGATGTACGCGACCGGGTATCACGTGTTTTGCGAAGCCTGCCTGCCGATATTGATCCGCCGGTGGTAGCCAAATCCGATGCCGATGCCAACCCCATCCTGATATATACGGTGCAAAGCGATGCACGTGATTTGATGGGGCTTTCAGAAGTTGCCAACAACCTTTTCAAAGAAAGGCTGCAGACAGTTACGGGAGTGAGCGAGATAAGAATTTACGGCGAAAAAAAGTATTCCATCAAATTGTTGATTGACCCTGCGAAGCTGGCAGCCTATCATCTTGCTCCTTCTGATATCCGCACTGCCGTGAACCGTGAAAATGTTGAGCTACCCACAGGCAGAATAGAAGGCAACAATGCCGAGCTTACCATTCGCACCCAGGGAAGGCTTTCAACCCCTGAGCAACTCAATAGTTTGATAATCAAGGAGGAAAATGGTGCGGTGATAAGGTTTTGCGATGTTGGTGAAGCAAAGCTGCTGCCCGAAAACGAACGGTCGATTATGCGCGGTAACAATGGCATTCCCATGGTTGGAATTGCTATAACACCCCAACCCGGCGCCAACCAGATTGAAATTGCCGACGACGTTTATAAGAAGCTCGAACAAATCAAGCTCGATTTGCCATCGGATATTAAAGTAGGGCTGATGATGGATACCACACAAACGATCAGAAAAGCCATCACCGAAGTGGAAGAAACGATTGTTATCGCATTTCTGCTGGTACTGCTCGTGATTTTCCTCTTTCTCCGGAGTACCCGTACTACGCTAATTCCAATTATTGCCATTCCCATTTCGCTGGTCAGCGGCTTTTTCATCATGTATATAGCCGGCTTTTCAATCAACATACTCACATTGCTTGCTATTGTGCTGGCTACCGGGCTTGTGGTTGACGATGCCATTGTTGTACTCGAAAATATCTGGCACAAAATTGAATCAGGAATGGACCCGGTTGAAGCAGGTCACAAAGGCTCAAAAGAGATCATTTTTGCCATTATATCAACCACAATCACACTGGCGGCAGTATTTCTGCCTATCATTTTCCTGCAGGGCGTTACCGGCAGGTTGTTTCGCGAATTTGCCGTGGTTGTGGCAGGAACGGTTATCGTTTCGGCGCTGGTATCGCTCACGCTTACGCCAATGATGAGTTCGCGCTTACTTCACAAGGTTGAGAAGCATAATAAATTGTATAGTGTAAGCGAAAAATTTTTAGAAAACCTCACAAGCTGGTATAACCGAACACTCACCTGGTTCATCGGGCGAAGATATTGGGCACTTGTAATAATAGTTCTGGCGCTTGGAATGATCTTTTTCTTTAGCATGAGAATTCCTTCGGAACTCGCGCCAATGGAGGATAAAAGCCGTTTGGCAATACAGGCCACTGCTCCTGAGGGAACTACATTTGAAAAAATGGACGAATACATGCAACAACTAATGTCAGTTGTTGATACGCTGCCTGAGAAGTCGGCTATGATGGTGCTTACTTCGCCGGGGTTTGGAGGGGCATCCACCAATAATGGTTTTTTACGTATTTCGCTCGTGCCTCCGGCTGAAAGAGACCGGACGCAACAACAAATTGCCGATAACCTTTCGGGAATCACCAGAAAATTCAACTTTGCAAGGGCTTTTGTAAACCAGGAACAAACCATTGGCAGCGGCCGCGGTGGCGGAATGCCTGTTCAGTTTGTGATTCAGGCTCCAAACTTCGAAAAGCTTAAACAGGCGGCACCGCTGTTTGTTGAAAGAGCCCAGGCCAGCCCGATGTTTCAGAACGTTGACCTGAACCTTAAATTCAATAAACCGGAATTGTCAGTCGAGATTGACAGGGATCGTGCCCGTGCACTTGGTGTAAATGTGAGAGATATTGCCGAAACATTGCAGCTATTGTTCAGCGGACAGCGTTACGACTATTTCATCAGAAACTCAAAGCAGTACCAGATTATTGGCCAGGCCAAACGCGAAAACCGCAATAAACCACCCGACCTGGGTTCGGTATTCGTCAGGAACAATGCCGGCGAACTGATTCAACTCGATAACCTTATCAGGACGAAAGAGCAAAGCAACCCACCCCAGCTTTACCGCTACAATCGTTACGTTTCGGCTACCGTTTCGGCCTTGCCTGCCAAAGGTGTAACCCTGGGACAAGGCATTGATGAAATGAAACGAATAGCCCGGGAGACACTTGACCCCACGTTTTCAACCGACCTTGCCGGAGTTTCGAAAGATTATGCTGACAGCACCGGGAATATTGTTTATGCCATGATTCTCGCACTTATCTTTATTTACCTGATACTTGCAGCCCAGTTCGAGAGTTACCGCGACCCGCTTACCATCATGTTTACGGTGCCGCTGGCCATCGCAGGGGCGCTGTTTTCATTGTTCCTGTTCGGGCAAACGCTGAATATCTTCAGCGAAATTGGTGCGATCGTGCTTATTGGAATTGTAACGAAAAACGGGATTCTCATTGTGGAATTTGCAAACCAGCGCAAAGCGGCAGGTTTATCGTTGCACGAAGCCGTTATTGATGCCGCCACCAGGCGACTGAGGCCTATACTCATGACAAGCCTTGCCACGGCTCTTGGTGCGCTGCCAATTGCACTGGCATTAGGGGCTTCGTCGCAAAGCCGTATTCCCATGGGTATCACCATCATCGGCGGGCTGATCTTTTCTCTGGTACTAACACTGTTTGTTATCCCGGCACTCTACACATATCTTTCGCGGAAGCCAAAAAATGTTGAAATTAATCCTGCCGAAATTCATGAAATATAGAATTCTGCTTCTCTTGTTTCTGACAGCAACTGCCGGCTTTGCGCAGGAAGTGCTTACCCTGAAATCGGCAGTAGAAACTGCGCTGAAGAACAACTTTTCGATTATACTGCAAGACAACAATGCTGAAATATTAAGAAATAACAACACTGCAGGAAATGCCGGCATGCTGCCGTCGGTAGGCCTTACTGCCACCCAGAATAATACGGTTTATACCACACACCAGGAAGCTTTCAGCGGTGCCGTGAAAGATTTGGCAAATGCCATGAATACCTCGCTCAACACCGGTATGCAGCTCAACTGGACACTCTTCGACGGTATGAATATGTTTGTGAATAAAAAAACGCTCGATATAATGCAGCAAATGGGCGAAAATCAGTCGAGGCTGGTTGTGGAGGATGTTGTTACCCAAATTGCATTGATGTATTATGCGGTCATTCAGTTAGAGAATGTTGTTGACGTCAGCCGGAATGCCGTGTTACTTTCGCAGCAGCGGAAAAAGATAGCACAGGCACAGATTGACATCGGATCAGGCTCCATGCTGCAATTACTTCAGTCCACCATTGATCTGAATGCCGATAGTGCTCAGCTTTTGCTTCAACAGGCACAGCTCCGGAATGCGATGACAGATTTGAATTACCTGATGGCTCGGGATGCGGCAACTACATTCGGGATATACGACTCCATCAGGTTGATGCAGCTTGAATCGTATGACGAAATTGTTACAAAAGCATTGACACAAAACACCGGTCTGTTGGCGGCAAGGATGGATCAGCAATTGTCAGAACTCAATGTAAAGGGAGCACAATCAGCGAGGTATCCAAAACTAAATCTGCTGTCAGGCTACAACTTCATCCTGCAAAAGTCTCAAACAGGATTTGCACAATTTAACCGAAGTTACGGGCCTTATTTCGGATTTACTGCCTCCGTTAATCTTTTCAACGGCTCGAATACCAACCGCGAAATACGAAATGCCAGAATATTGCTTAATAACAGCGAAATTTCCGTTCAGCAAACATCCCTCGAAGTACGCTCGGCCATATTCAAACTCTACAATTCCTATAAAGCAGCCCTTGATCTGGTAAAACTCGAAACAACAAACATTGAGGCGGCAATACATAATGTTGACCTGGCTTTTGTGAAGTACAAGATTGGAACCATAACGGATATTGAGTTCAGGGAAATGCAGCAGAAACTGCTAGATGCCCAGTATTTACTCTTGCAATCGCAATTCGATGCCAAAAAAGCGGAAATCGAACTGCTTCAGCTCAGCGGAAACTTAACGAATCTCTATAACCCGATAAAATAGTATAACAACCTACAAAATGAAACGAATTATTCTCACCCTGATCATCCTGGCAATCACCATCACAACATTCGCGCAGTTCACTAGAGGAACCGTGAAAGAAAGCCTTTCAATGGACAGCAAAATCCTCGGTAAAAAAGTAAATTATACCATTTACCTTCCTTTCGATTACGAAACTTCTAACCGCTTATACCCGGTCACTTACCTGCTGCATGGCTACTCCGACAATGATATGGGCTGGATGCAGTTTGGCGAAGCGCATCTCATAGCTGACGAATGTATTGCAAAGCGCGAAATTCCGCCTATGATCCTCGTAATGCCTGATGGCGGTGTTTCGTTTTACATCAACAACTTTGATAATTCGGTACGTTATGAGGATTTCTTTATCCAGGAATTCATGCCGTATATCGAAAAAACTTACCGTATAAGGGCTGAGAAACGTTATCGCGGAATTGCCGGCCTGTCGATGGGAGGTTTTGGTACACTCAATTTTGCTTTGAAATATCCTGAAAAATTTGCCGCCTGCGTTGCCTTTAGCGCTGCGATATTTTCGGAGGAATCGCTGATGTCCACCGACGAAAAAGGCTGGTCGTGGATTTTGGGATCACTCTACGGGCCATATAAAGAAGGTACTGCCCGATTCACAGAACATTACAGGAAGAACAACCCCTTCGACGTTACTACTGCAAAAGGCAAAGATGCATACAGAGATTTGCGTATCATGATCGATTGCGGTGACGATGATTTCCTCACCGACGATAACTGCCGTTTGCATATTCACCTTAACAAACTGGGTGTCAGGCATGAGTTCCGCATGCGCGATGGCGCCCATACCTGGGTGTACTGGCGCGATAACCTCCCCGAAGGACTGAAATTTATTGGACAGAGTTTCCACCAGTTTTGAGTCTTTACCTTCAAAATACAGTTTAGGATATGGAACCCAACAGATGTCCCTGGCCGTCGGACGACCACCTTATGATTGAATACCACGATACCGAATGGGGCGTTCCATTGCACGACGATCGTAAGTTGTTCGAATTCATGGTGCTGGATGCATTCCAGGCCGGGCTTAGCTGGCGAACGGTGCTGCACAAGCGGGAGAGCTTCAGGAAAGCGTTCGACAATTTTGTTCCTGAGAAAATTGCACAGTATTCAGAAGAAAAAATCGCTTCGCTGCTGAACGACCCGGGAATTATCCGCAACAAAGCCAAAGTGCGGGGAACCATAAAAAATGCCCGGGCCTTTCTTGAGGTTCAGAAGGAATTCGGCTCATTCGACAAATTTATCTGGCAGTTTACAGGGGGTAAAACCATTGATAACCGGATAACGTCGCTAAGCCGGATTCCGGTTTCCTCTACTGAATCGGACGCCATGAGCCGCGAACTCAGGAAAAGGGGGTTCACATTTGCGGGTACTACCATTTGTTATGCTTTTATGCAAGCCGCCGGTATGGTGAACGATCATCTTACGGATTGCTTCAGGCATTAATGAAGTTTTAATTCATTGCAGATCATGAATTTATTATAGCATGAAAGGCTGTCTTAAACCACTATTGGTTCTTATTGCCGTTGTCGCAGTATTTTTGCTTGTGCTCATTCTTCTTTACAAAGGTGCAATGCGGCCATGTTATGATGATTACAGATCATCAATTACCGGTGTGGAGGTAAGCGAAGGTTCGGCAGGTGACCTTGCATTGTCAGGTTCCGATTCAATTCAGATGAATTCTGTTGAACCCATTGTATTGAAAATGAGGATTTTGGTGAAAGATACGCTTGTATCATCCCGTAGGTCAGGAAAAGGTTTTCTTTTGTTTTTACCTGGTGTAAATGCGGCCGTTGACCCGGGCAGGATTTTCAGCTACAGTTTTCCCGATCCTTTGAGTGAGCTGAAGATATACGGGTGTACCGGAACCGATTCGATTGATGTGAGTGAAAGTTTCAACCTTGTTCGCGACCCGGTATGTTATCCGCAGAACGATTCGGTGTTTTCGTGCCAAAACAATGCAGCAGCCGACTTTATCATGAGAAATATGAAGGAGCAATCTGCATATTGCCGCAGCTTTGTAATTTTTCATAACATGAATGCTCTTTCGCATTTCGGGCGATTCAGTATTGCGATCAAACTTACATCAGGCATGGAATTCAGCTGCGAATGGAAGAATCCAGATTGAGTTGATTTGTTGCTTCCATCACATTTTAAGAGCAATGCACAGGCCTGATACAGAAATGCATTTAGCCTATCTTTGCATTTCAACCGCAGTAGCTAAATATCTTGAGCGATTATCCTATAACGGCCTGGCTGCCTATTACCCGCGACGAAATGCTGAAACGCGGTTGGGAAGAGGTGGATGTGGTCATCATTTCGGGTGATGCCTATGTTGATCATCCGGCATTTGGCAGCGCATTGATTGCCAGGGTGATAGAAGCAGCAGGGTACAGGGTCGCCATTGTTCCTCAGCCCAACTGGCGCGACGACCTCAGGGATTTCAGGAAATTCGGGAAACCGCGCCTCTGCTTCGCAGTATCGGCAGGCAATATGGATTCGATGGTGAACCACTATACCGCCAACAAGCGCCTGCGCAGCGACGATGCTTACACTCCCGGCGGTGAAGCCGGTTTCAGGCCTGATTATGCCACCGTGGTTTACACCAGAGCACTGAAAAAACTGTATCCTGATGTGCCCGTAATCATCGGCGGCATCGAAGCATCCATGCGCCGGCTGACACATTACGATTACTGGAGCGACAGCCTGAAACCTTCGATTCTCATCGACAGCGGAGCCGATCTGCTGGTTTACGGTATGGCCGAGAAAGCCATTGTTGAAGTGCTTAAAAGGCTTGACATTCAGAAAGATATTTCCTGGCTTACCGATGTGCCACAAACAGCATTTGTTGTTGATGAAGCGGCCACAACGGCGATGGCATCACAAATGCCATCGATACTATTGCCATCGTTTGCGCATTGCCTGAAGGATAAATCGGCTTTTGCACGCGCATTCCGTGATATTGAGGTCGAATCGAACAAAATGACGGCCAAAAGGCTCATTCAGGGTAGCGGTGATAAAGCTGTTGTTGTCAATCCTCCTTTCGCCACGATGTCAACAGCCGAAGTGGATGCAGCCTACGATTTACCATACACACGGCTGCCACATCCGAAGTACAACAAGCGGGGAGCAGTTCCGGCTTATGAAATGATCCGCCATTCAGTGAATATACATCGCGGGTGCTTTGGCGGATGTTCGTTCTGCACCCTGGCAATGCACCAGGGGAAATTTATTGCCAGCCGTTCCGAAAAGTCAATCCTTGCCGAAGTTGCATCCATAACCCGGATGCCCGATTTTAAAGGCCACATCACCGACCTGGGGGCGCCATCAGCCAATATGTACAGGATGCAGGGCTTCGACCTGAAGGTTTGTGCAAAATGTACACGGCCATCGTGCATCTTCCCAAAAATCTGCCTTAATCTGAATACAGACCATAAACCTCTTACTGATATATACAGGAAAGCTGCCGCGGTAAAAGGAGTGAAAAAGGTTACGATTGGCAGCGGAGTAAGGTATGATATGCTGGCAGGCCGGTCAAAGGAAGATGATAAGCGTTTTGGACTCCTTGAATATACCAGGCAACTGGTAAAGTATAATGTGTCGGGGCGCTTAAAAGTTGCTCCGGAGCACACAAGCGATGCTGTGCTGAAAATCATGCGTAAGCCATCGTTCAGGTTGTTTCACGATTTCAGGAAGTTATTTAATGACATCAGCAAGTCGGAAGGACTGAATCAGCAATTGATCCCTTATTTCATTTCGAGCCATCCCGGGAGCCGGCTGCAGGATATGGCAAACCTGGCACTCGAAACAAAAGAAATGGGTTTCAGGCTTGAGCAGGTGCAGGATTTTACGCCAACACCCATGACGTTGTCGAGCGTGATTTATTGGACCGGTATTCACCCTTTCACGGGCGAAAACGTGTATTCGCCGCGTACAAAACAGGAGAAACTTGACCAGCGGCAGTTTTTCTTCTGGTACAAACCTGAATTCAGGGATTCGATCCGAAAGTCGCTTGCCAAAGCCGGAGAAAACGGCTTAGCCGACAAACTCATCGGTACAAGAGGAATAAGTGTTTCGAAAAGCAGAATAAAGTAATTGGTTGCTCAGTTATTTCTGAGGTACAATCAGCACCGGGCAGGGTGCATGTTTCACAACGCTCGTGCTCACACTGCCGATGAAGGCCCTGTAAAGAAAGCCATGATTATGTGCCCCTGCAATAATCAGGTCTGATTTTAATTCGAGTGCTTTTTCAACAATTGTTTCAGGAACCGATCCTTGCAATAATTGCCAGGTTGCTTCTATTCCTTTGCTTTGCAGATGTGCTGCCATTGCCTGCAGGTCTGTCTGTTGCTGCAGGGTTTCTTCGAGATGTTGCTCAGGAGGCGGGAGTTGCGGCCCTATTTCGTTGCCAATGAAAGCTGCAACAGGAGTTTCGACGTGGATGATATGTACTCGCCCTCCAAAAGCCAAAGCCTGAGATGCGGCATGCTCCAGAACGCATGTGGCAAGATCGGAAAAATCAACGGCTGCTAAAATCTGTTTCATCACCAATGAAAATTTATGAAACAAATATAATGAATTAATTCTGAAATAGCAAGCGTTTCTTTTATTACCAGATTCATCCTGAAAAGCGGGAACAGAATCGAATCACAATTACTTTCTGGCCAACAGATTGTTTATTAGCCAATTACTTAATGATAATCCGCTTTACCTCAATTGCTGACGAAGTAAATATTTTCAGGAAATACATCCCCGCTTTGCATGCGCCAAGGTCAAGCAACTCGCTGCCGGGCAAGGTATTAAACGATCCGCTTCTGATTTTTTCACCGGTGGCAGTGATCAACTCATAACGTGCAGTTTTAGCTTCGGGCAACCGCGATTCAACACGCAGAAGTCCCGATGTGGGGTTGGGTGATATGCTGAAGACTTTTCCACCGGTATGTTCTTTCACGCTGTTGCTCGTGTGACATACAATCGGGTAAATGGCATTGGTGAGTATAAGTTCTATTGGATTTTTATACAGGCTGTCGTATGGAGCCCATTCGTTATTCGATTGCAGCACCCAGCCCGAGTTTGGATTAATGGCGGCGGTTTTGGTAGTCCATACTACGAGGGTGTCGCCGGTATTCTCAGGCAGGTAAATACCCAAAAAGAAGGGACCTGAAACCGGTAAAGGTTCAGTAAAGTTAACCTGAGTGGGCTGAAAGGCTGCAACATCCTGAACAATGTCAGCGAACGGAATCGTAGCCGACCCGAGCATCTCGCCAGGTTGTTGTTTAATGCTGTCATACGCCCATGCTTTCACCATGAGCGATTCATTCACGAGAGAGGAATGCTTTGTATACGCAAATTCAAAAATTGCGCCCCTGATGGCAAGATCATTGGACGAATTGTCAAAATAGTCGGCAATGGCTTTGTCGCCGAAAAGGTTATTACCCGATACATAGCCCTGAGGTATATTGTTTTTGAGCAGCGAGTAATAGGTAAGGGGCTCAGGAAGAGGGTAATGCAGGGTGTCGCAGCCTGTATAATTCGGAGTTACGGTGATATAATCTTTCTTTTCAAGGGCATAAATCTGAATGCCATCCGAAATGGTGAGTTTAACGGTATAGATGCCGTTTGATGTATAGGTGTGAATAGGATTCTGAACCGAATCGGTTCCGCCGTCGCCAAAGCTCCAAAGCCAGGAGGTCGGGTTGCCAGTTGACTGGTCGGTAAAATGAACAGTAAGCGGCGCCACTCCCGTTGTAACATCGCAGGTAAAGTTGGCTTCGAGGCTTCTCGCGGGGATGTTGGTTATGGTTTTTACCGCAACCACGTTGACATCGCGCGAAATTTGCTGGGCAAATGCCCCGGTAACAATAAATGCGAAAAGAATCGAAAGGTAAAGTCTTTTCATGATGAACACGGTTTTGAGATAAGGAACACAAATAACCGGTTGACGATCGGCTGATTTTTTACTGAATTACAGATCAAATTTCATGCCAGTTCTGAATCCCAGGCTAAAAGGATCGGGCGTATTGCCTGATTCTTTGAAAATGGACTGAAAGTAGTATCTTGCCTGGGGTTGCAGGGTTAAACTGAAACGTTTTAGCAACCTGTAATCAAATTCAATGCCCGATACCAGGCTCATACTCATGCGGTTATAACCTGGAGCCTCAATATCAATGGAGTTTACCGTTGCATTATAGCTGTTTTTCATGGCATCAACAGTCGCGTCGCGGAGGCTTGCATTGTTAATTCTTACTGCCATACCTGCTCCTGCATTGATCCAGGTTGTTAACTTACGGGTAGTGAAGAGTTTATGTCCGGCTCCAATATCCCACGATACAAATCCATGTTTTTCAGTGCCCTCAAACTGCGAAACCGACTCATATACCGCTCCTGTTGTGTCGTTCGAATTTCCCATGCCGTCAAGGTGTTGCGAAAATTTCACGGTATAATCATAGCTTTCGGAATTGTAGGCCATGCCAAAGCTGCTGTTAAAACGGAAATTGTTGCGGTCGAGACTTGCGGTGAGCCCTACCTGGTGAAAAAGGATGGAGTTATAGCCATTATTCATCGACTCAGGTATGTAAGCCAGCGCCAGTGCGACTTTTGAACGGTTCTGAACCGGGAGTGAATTATTTTCGGGATTGAGGTTATCAATGTTTGAGTGTATAACTACAAGATCAGCGTTTCCTGGAGTAACCGGTTGCTTTGCGGCTGATATTTGTCGCAGGGGTGATATGTAGTTGATTTTTATCGCTTGATGAATAGCCAACTCGGCTATAGATGTTCTTGTGATTGGAGCTGCATTTATACTTGATAATCTCAGCTTATCCTCTGACTTCTGATGAACGTCTGTGGCTTTTTGCTGAGTTTCGCTAATAGCGACAACAGGTACCTGGCTTGACTTTGCCTCAACAGGAATATTTTTTCTCGATCCGGTAGCATCAGGATTCACATGAGCTTTGGTAATTGTAGTGCTTTTATCTCCGGTTTCAGGAATTGTGCCGAACGGTATTTTGATTATGGCAAAAATTGCCAATGAAGCGGCTGTGGCTATTCCCAGCCAGGCAAGCACCAACCTGTATTTCCGTTGTGCAAGCCGTTTTTCGATGCTTTCCCATATACCTGCTGGCGCCTTGTGAACAGGGAGGCCTGCAATCGCCTTTCGGTAGGTGCCGGCAGACTGCTCATCCAGCTTTGTGCCAATACGGTCCCATAGGTCGGTATCGGGCCTGTGTACCGGCAGCTTGTCATAAGCTTTGTTTCGCGCTATGTTATTCTCTTCGTTCATTATCCCGCAAAAGCCGATATACGGCGTTTTAACAAGTTTTTAGCATGGTGAAGTTGTGATTTCGAGGTTCCTTCGGCAATACCGAGCAACTGAGCTGTTTCGGCATGGCTGTATCCTTCTACTTCGGTGAGCAGAAACACGGTCCTGTAACCGTCGGGCAGCGAAAGAATCGCTTTTTCGAGGTATTCGCCACTCATGGATTCAGGTATATGCACCGAAATATCATCGCCGATATCAGTAAGGGCAGTGAGTTCGAGCGACCGCTTTTTGCGGAGCACCCGTAGCGATGTCCTGACAACAATGGTTTTAATCCAGGCGCCAAGCGTACTCTCCATCCTGAATTGGTTAATGTCGCGAAAAACCTGGATAAAGGCATCCTGCAGAGCATCATGGGCATCGTCGCGGCTGTTTAATATGCGAAAGGCAGTGCTAAACATGGCATCGCAATACCTGTTGTACAGTTCGTGCTGGGCATAGCGCTCATTACGCGAACATCCCTGAATGATGTCACGCTCACTTGATGCTTTCCGGTGATTTTGTTGCGTAAGTGGCTGCAAGAACTGTTTGTTTTTCTGAGGTTTGCGAAAGATTCTTCGTTCCGGAGGTTTCCTCTTGCAAAATTACATTACAAGGCCGGGTTCATTACCGTTCCGATAAAAAGTATTGTTCCGGTTGATTTTTCAGTGATCAGGTAAACGAACGGATGATCGGCAATGAAACTTACAGGCTGGGGATCAATGCCGATGGTAGTTACGGCAACGCCTACCGAAGTTACTGCCGCGGCTTCGGTACCTTCTTCGTTGGTTTCGATGTAGGTTTTTTGCTTCACTTCCGAAATATACAATCCGCCCTCGCTGTTGATTCGTGTGAAATCGGCAAAGTCGGGGGCAAAGGCAATGCCCATTCCAAGCCCGGCAAGTATGGGGATCATATTTTTTTCTTCATACTCATACTTAAATTTCGGAATCTGCAACTGTACATCGGTTTCGACAAAACCCTGTTTCCAGCTCTGCCAGTTTTCCTGCGTTAGCAAAGCAATTACATCAGCTAATGAAGTTCCCGCATCGGGCAGCAGGATGTTCATATTGTAATTTCCCTGGTTGTAAGGAAGTTCAACAGCCTGAAAAACAGAGCCTTTGAAATACTGTAAGTTGGCCCGTTGCAACATGCTTTCTACCTGCACCTGGCTGTTGTCGGCAAGGTAAAAAGTCTTTGGTGCTGTCTTTTCTTTTTCGAACTGGTAACGCCACTGTCCTTTAAAGTACACGGCATTGATAAGGTACATCACCATGTCAGGGCCTATTTGATCAACAATTTTGGGGATAAGGTCATTGGTGTTGTCCGAAACCCAGTTGTTAATAGTAGTTACCGATGATGGATCATTAAAATCGAGTGGTGTGACCGATGCATTGAAGTAGGTTTGATTGGTTGCTTTGAATGCCTCAATAACGCTGAAAGTGTTCCGGGACCAGATGGAATTGGCGATTGAAAGATCGACTTTCGGGTCGAGCGTCGAAAAAGTTTCGAGGATGTATTTATATGATTCGTTGATTTCCTGGTCAGTGAGCCCGTTGAAACCAAGTGTTGTGGTCATGGAATCGAGCGTTGCGTTTGCTGCTCCGTTGCGCGTCATGCCAAGAGCCATGCTTATGCTTAAAGGCGAGAGCATCATGTTTTTACCGGTTCCCGAAATTTCTGCTGCTTTCCTGAAAAGGTTAAAACCAAACGCATTGCTTTGATCTACAAGCTGTTGCTGTTTCGTGGTGAGGGGAACATTTTTTATATCGCCCGCTTTGGTTTCCTCTTTTTTGCAGGAAGCTAAACCAAGAGTCAGGGCAAGGAGAAACAAAAAAAGAGTCGTTTTCATAAAAATGAATTTCAATAAAGGGCGATAAACTCGCCCTTTGGTTGTATTGAAGGAAAAAAAGTCAAACCCTTTTGTAGGGTTATTTCGCTATGTTTCAGAACAAACTGTATGTGAGGCGTGAGTTCAGATATAGGTTCCAGCCATTGGTTTTGGTATGGTTGATCATAACGTTCGCATTTTCTGTCCAGTTATATGAATAGTACATTCTGCCGCTGAATTCGAGCCTGAGTTGCGGGCTGAAGTAGAAATATGCGCTCACATCGGGCCCGAGGGAAAGATTCAGCGAAGGATTCATATCTTTTTCGTCACCGGCATAGGGTTTATCGGTGCCTTTGCCATAATAGTAATCATAGGTGCTAATTCCGGCTTTCAGCCATGTGCGGCTGTCAGGATAGTAACCCAGGCCGTAGGATGCGGATAAGGTTCCCCTTTGCTGGTTCGACTTCCATACCCGGGGTCCAACAGGATCAGGAAGAAGTATTTTATCTTTTATCAGGTTTTGTTCGATGCCGTAACCGGCAGAAGCACTGATAGTTGACTGCCACTTCAACGAAAGGGGCTTTTCGCTGATAAATCCTGCTTCAAGTCCGATATAGCCAACCGAGGTGTTGTCCCATGATTTGCTGTTTAATTCGGGTGCAAGTTTCAGGTCAGTCTTGTTTAAAGAATGGTTAAACTGGAGTTCCGGTAAAATGCCTCCATATAACCTGAATCCCGAATTTCTCCGGATATTGCCCGAGTTGACCCATTCGTCGTTAAGAATTGCGAAGTAAACGGCGTCCGATTCTCCTTTCAGGCCGGTAGCCTGCAGGACCGAGTCGAGCGTAACCAATTCAGCTATTCTCCGCTGGCGGCTGTCGAAGAATCGTTTATTCTTGATTTTTGTAATACCGGCGGCAAGTTTCAGGATATCATCGCTCCCGGTTTCACGCGATAGCCTCCCTGATTGCTGCAGCCCATCTAGAATATATAGTGCATGCCGGGCATCGGTAACGTCGTCTATTCGTCCATATCCATGAAATATGGGAACCGATGCAGTGATATAGGGATTCCAGAGCTTTGTTGAATTATCTGAAACAAGTGTATCGTATTGATAATCTTTATCTGTGTATTTTGTGGTCTGGGTTACCAACCGCACAACCGGGTCAATTTCAAGAAACCTGAGGTTGCTGAAGTAAAAGCGATTTGTACCGTCGTAGTATAATTTCACTGAGTTACCGCCCTGTGTATGTGAATCCTTGTTGACGGCATTCGGATCATTTTTGTTTGCACTGATCCCGGCATACAGCAGCAAACTTGTGCTTCCCTGGTATTTATCGCTGTTTGAGTAACTGTAGTATTTCGGAGTGATGCTGGTGCTGAAATAGTTTACGATGTTCTTCTGTGTAAGGACGTCATCCAGGTGTGTTGTTTGTCTGATGGCGTAACCTGAGAGGTCGTAGTATAAGTCGAGTGATTTATAGGAGTAAGCCGGAGGCGTGTACGACGAAAGCTTAAAGCCGTCATGTTGAGATTTGGCTGTATGAGCCATGACAATAACCAGCATGCTACATAGTATGATCTTGATTTTCATAATGACGGTTGTTTAATTGTTTACGAAGTAAACGATTTTTTAAAGATCAATAGTATTCATAATACAATTGAATTTCGCAACTTTGTTTACGTATTATAACCGGCATCGCACAAAGAACGCTGATTTTATGCAAACCATTGATTTCCATAATCTTTAAAAAGAAAAGGATATGAATTACCTTCTCCGACTCTTTACCATGATACTGCTTACGGTTTCAGTTTCTGTGGCCGGGACTGAATCAGTCTTCGGACAGCAAAAGGCTGCTTTAGATAAGACAAAAGAATCTGTTTCAAAAACAGATAAAAAAGAAAAAGGTGCCAAAACCGATGCAAAATCAGATACCCTGAAATCATCAAACTTTGGTGGAATGAAATGGCGTTCCATCGGGCCGGCCTTTACCAGCGGACGTATTGCCGATTTTGCCGTGAACCCGGCCAGGAAAAGCGAATGGTTTGTGGCTGTAGCTTCGGGCCATGTATGGAAAACGGTAAACAACGGTACAACCTTTGAACCTGTTTTCGATAATTACGGTGCCTATTCGATTGGTTGTGTGGTAATTGACCCTAACAATTCCAATGTAGTGTGGATCGGTACAGGCGAAAATAACCACCAGCGGGCGCTTGGATATGGCAATGGTGTTTACAAAAGTGTTGACGGCGGCGCCTCGTTTCAGAACATGGGACTGAAAGAGTCGCGGCAAATAGGCAAAATACTTGTTGATCCGCTCAACTCCGATGTGGTATATGTAGCCGCCGAGGGTTCGGTGTGGGGGCCGGGAGGCGATCGTGGGCTTTACAAAACCACGGATGGCGGTAAAACCTGGAAGAAAATACTCGAAGTAAGCGAAAATACCGGCGTTAACAATGTTATCATGGATCCGCGCGATCCCAATGTGCTGTATGCTTCGAGCGAACAGCGGCGGCGACATGTTTTTACAAAGATTGGTGGTGGCCCCGAAACGGCTATTTATAAATCGGTTAATGGCGGCGAAACGTGGGACAAACTCACCAACGGGCTTCCGGGAGCCGATATGGGCGGAATCGGTTTGGCCATTTCACCGGTTAATCCTGACATTATTTATGCCATCATCGAAGCTGCCGACGATGCTTCAGGCTTTTACAAATCGGCAAACCGCGGCGCTTCGTGGCAGAAGATGAGCAACCATACAGCCCAGGGCCAGTACTATAACGAAATATACTGCGATCCGAAAAACCAGGAAAAGGTGTACAGCGTTGAAACCGTATCGCAGGTCACCGAAGATGGCGGCAAAACCTGGAAGTCAATAGGCAATAACAAACGTCACGTCGACGACCATGCTTTATGGATTGACCCTGAAGACACGCGCCATTTTCTGATTGGCGGCGATGGAGGCATCTACGAAACATTTGATGGTGGTAAGGAATATCTTTACAAATCGAACCTCCCGGTTACGCAGTTCTACAGGGTGCAGGTTGATAATTCGGAGCCCTTTTATTATGTTTATGGCGGCACGCAGGACAACAACAGCATGGGTGGGCCATCGCGCAGCATCAACGATGGAGTTATCAGCGACGAGTGGTTTGTTACTAACGGTGGCGATGGATTTTGGTCGCAAATTGACCCGGTTGATCCGAACATCGTATATGCCGAATCGCAGTATGGCGGTATGGTGCGATACGACCGCAAAAGCCAGGAAGCCGTTGATATCAGGCCCGAACCCCGCAAAGGCGAAAACTCCTATAAATGGAACTGGAACACACCATTGCTACTTAGCCATCATTCACATACAAGGCTGTATTGTGCTGCCAACAAGGTTTTTCGTAGCGATGACCGGGGCAATACCTGGCAGGTGATCAGCGATGACCTTACAGCGGGCATTAATCGCAACACATGGCCTGTTATGGGAAAATACTGGCCAAGCAGTGCTGTAGCCAAGGACATCAGCACTTCGCTCTATGGCACAATTGTTTCTTTCGAAGAATCGCCGCTGAACGAAAATCTCCTGTTTGCCGGCACCGACGATGGCCTCATCAGGGTTACCGAAAATGCCGGGCAAAGCTGGTCGAAGGTGGCATCGTTTCCCGATGTACCCGAAAACACTTATGTAAGTGACATAATGGCCTCAAAATTTGATGAAAATGTCGTGTTTGCATCGTTCGATAATATTCTGCGGGATGATTTCAAACCATATATTTACAAGAGCACTGACAAAGGCAAAACCTGGACTTCCATCTCGGGAAACCTGCCTAAAAACGGTACCGTTCATACCATTCAGCAGGATTTCGTGAACCCCGACCTGCTTTTTGCGGGTACTGAATTTGGCTGTTTTTTTACAATTGACGGCGGCAAGGTCTGGGTTCAGCTCAAATCGGGTTTGCCGGATGTTGCCGTGCGTGATATGACCATACAGCAACGTGAAAACGACCTGGTGATTGCAACATTTGGCCGCGGCTTTTACATTCTCGACGATTTTACGCCTTTGAGAACTTTTAATAAGGAAATACTTGACAAGCAGGGATATATATTCCCTGTGAAAGATGCCCTCATGTACCTGCAGTCGGGTGTGAAAGATTCACAGGGTTCAACTTATTTCGTTGCAAAGAATCCTGAATTCGGCGCCGTGTTTACCTATTATGTGAACGATGTTCCAAAATCATTGACTGATGAACGTAAAGAAAAAGAAAAAGAACTGTTCAAAGAAGGCAAACCTATCCCGATGCCTTCTGATTCGCTGCTGAGGGCCGAGAACAATGAAATCGCACCTTATCTGACCTTTACCGTTAAAGACGAATCGGGTAATGTTGTCCGCACCCTGCGCAAAAGTCCTTCAAAAGGATTGCAGCGTATAAACTGGGATTTACGATACCAGTCAGTACACAGCGCCCGGGGTGGCGACAAATTCGATCCGCTGTCTGGCACCTGGGGCAATGTGCTCGCAATGCCCGGCAAATATACAGTGACGCTGGATCTGACCGCCAAAGGCGAAACGAAACAGATAGCCGGGCCGGTGGAATTTGTCTGCAAAACACTCAACAACACATCATTGCCTGCTGCCGACAGGGCTGCTGTTGTTGAATTTCACAAAAAAGTTGCCGACATCACACGCATCATGAGCGGTACCGAGGATTATGCCCGTGGCCTATTCGACAGGTGCAACAACATTGCCCAGTCAATCAACGGCACGCCTGGCGCTCCCGCCGGTTTACTCGACAGAGCCTTGGATATTGCTGACCAGCTCGATATCATCCTCAATACCAAGTTGAACCGGAAATCGAATGTGCCAAGTGATGAGGAAAATCCTCCGGCACCGGTTCCACTCAACAACCGGCTAGGTAAAATCACCTGGGCCGCATGGGGAAGCACCGGCGCTCCTACGCAAACACAGCAGGATGCATACAATATTTTAATGGAAGATTTTCCTCCCGTTTACGAACAGATAAAGAAAATTGGCCAGGTTGATATTCCCGCGCTGGAGGCTGAACTTCAGAAACTTGGCTCTCCTGTAATTCCGGGTATGTTGCCCGAACTTAAGAAATGACGATAATGGTTCAATAATCGGCTGCCGAAGGGCAGCCGATTATTGTCTTATGACTTCACTTATCGTCAATCCTTTTTACCTTTGTTAGTGATAAAAACAGTCCGATGATCAAATCAATGACAGCATACGGTAAAGCCGTGGCTGAAATAGGCGGAAAAACCGTTTCGGTCGAGATCAGGTCGCTCAACAGCCGCCAACTCGATATCAACACCCGCATGCCTGTGATGTTTCGCGAAAAGGAACTCGAAATCAGGAGTGAAATTGGCAAAGTGCTCGAACGCGGTAAAATTGATCTTGTGATAACCAGCGAAGGCGAGGATGAGAATGCTTCGGTTTCAGTAAACCGGGCACTTGCCCGCGAGTACTTCCGCGAAATGAGCGCACTGGCGCACGAGTTTAATCAAACCGTTAGTGCTGAATTTATTTCAACCATATTTCGCCTTCCCGATGTATTGCATACTGATACAAAATCTCTCGGCGATTCCGAATGGAATTCGCTGAAAGGTGCATTAGACCAGGCACTTCAACTTGCCGACGAATTCCGGCAAAGCGAAGGGAAATTGCTTGGCAGTGATATGAAAATGCGCATTGGCCTCATCACAAGCTTCCTTGAGCAGGTTCTGCCATACGAACATAACCGTATTGCAAATCTGCGACAGCGATTTGAGCGTAACCAGGAAGAGTTTGTAAACAATCATTCAACGCTCGATAAGTTTGACCCAAACCGCTTCGAGCAGGAAATCTTCTGGTACCTCGAAAAACTTGACATAACAGAAGAAAAGCTCAGGCTTAAAAAGCATTGTGACTATTTTGTAGAAGTGCTTAATTCGAACGAGAGCAATGGTCGCAAGTTAGGTTTCGTAACACAGGAAATAGGGCGTGAGATAAATACCCTGGGATCAAAAGCCAATGATGCCGATATACAGAAGCTTGTGGTGCAGATGAAAGACGAACTCGAAAAAATAAAAGAGCAACTGGCTAATGTTCTTTAATTAAGAAACATATAATCAGCACATTATATGAAAGGCAGGGTTCACCGCAACGATAAAATCATCATTGTGTCGGCTCCTTCGGGAGCCGGAAAAAGTACGGTGGTTAAACACCTGCTGGCTGCCGGATTGGGCCTTGAGTTCTCCATTTCAGCTACCAGCCGTAAGATGCGTGAAGGGGAAGTAAATGGCAGGGAATATTATTTTATTTCGGCTGATGAATTTCGTGATAAAATTAAGGAGGGAGAACTGCTCGAGTGGCAGGAAGTTTACCAGGGCAGCTATTACGGCACACTCAATTCGGAAGTGCAGCGCATACATGATAACGGCAATATCCCCATTTTTGACCTTGACGTTGTCGGAGGTTTAAACGTCAAGAAAATATACGGAAACAAAGCCCTTGCGCTGTTTATTAAGCCACCGTCCATTGAAGTGCTTGAACAACGGCTGCGTTCGCGAAAAAGTGACTCCGAGGAGAACCTTCGTAAAAGACTGGACAAAGCCGCCTGGGAACTTGAATTTGCTCCCCGTTTCGATAAAGTCCTGGTGAACGGAGTCCTTGAAGTCGCCTTAAAGAATGCCGAAGAGGTTGTGAAAGAGTTCCTGAATAACAAGGGAAAATAAGTTTCTTCAATATACAGTAAGTCAGGAGATTGATACATAGTATGACCGAAATAAGGAAAACCGGATTACTTTTTGGCTCGTTTAACCCGATTCATCTCGGTCACCTGATGATTGCGAATTATATGTACGAATTTTCTGACCTTGAAGAACTCTGGTTTGTTGTTTCGCCGCATAATCCACTGAAAGAGAGAGCATCACTGCTTCCCGACCATCACCGCCTCGAAATGGTCAATCTGGCAATTGGCGCCGACAACAGGTTCCGTTCGTGCGATATCGAGTTCAAGCTTCCGAAACCCTCTTATACCATCGACACACTTACCTACCTGCATGAAAAATACCCGGGACGCGAGTTTATCCTCATATCGGGCACTGATATTTTCCCCACATTTCACAAATGGAAAAACTGGGAGATGTTGCTTGAATTCTACAAATTTTATGTTTACCCGCGCCCCGGTACACAGGAGCATGAACTGACAAAACATCCGTCAGTAAAGGTTTTTGATGCTCCCATGGTCGAAATTTCATCGTCATTTATCCGCGAGGCCATCAGGCAGGGGCATAATGTTTCGCACTTTGTGCCCGAAAAAGTTTGGAATTACATCGCCGAAATGCACTTCTATAAAAGCTGAAGTGCTGTTACTCGTAACATTTCATGGCAAAATGTGTAAGCACCTGCAAGGTTTGCCGTGGTGCTTCAATAAATCCCATGTGCCCCACATCATCGAGCAGCAGTACTTCGGAATGCGCAGGTATTAAAGCCTGCGCAAGAACAACGTTGTACGATAACCGGGTATCCTGCTTGCCGATGATGAACAACACCGGTTTTTCGGTGGTAAAGAGATATGGTAAGCTCCCGGTGCGGTCGCGCATGCCCGCAATTGTTGCAGTGATTGCATTGGCTGTCATTACTGAGGCCCGTCGTTGCAACACCGAGATTTGCTCCCTGTAGTTTGCAACATATTTCTGATCGAAGAGGTCGGGGATAAACTGGTTAAGGAACCCTGCATGGTCGCGATTCACAATGTTAATGCTTCGGCGGCGGTTTTCCTTAGCCTCATCAGTATCGGGTGCAGCGTGCGAATGAAAAAACGCCAGTCCTTTCACCATCGCAGGGTATTTCATGGCAAATTCTCCCGCAACATAACCGCCAAGGCTGTGCCCGGCAATCACCACTTCGGTGATTCCGAGATGTTTTAAAACTGACGCTATAACTTCGGCCATGAGGCTCATCGTGTGAATTTCAGAAATCACTTCGCTGCCTCCATGGCCAGGCAAATCGACAGTGATTACCGTGAACCTGTCAGAAAGCTGTGAGGCAAAATCGTCCCAGATATCCATGGTTTCGAGGAAACCATGCAGCAGAACAATAGCCGGGCCTTTTCCGGTCATAGCATAGTTAATCGTATGATTCTGAAAATCAATTCTTCTGTTCATCGTTTAAATCTGAATATCGCAATGATTCTATGCCAGGCCATCTCGCATGGTTTCTTCAACCTCGGCAATTGTTTTGGGAATAGGCTTGCCAAGGATGCGGCATCCATCATTGGTTACCAATATGTCGTCTTCAATCCTTATACCACCGAAGTACCTGTATTCATCTACTTTCTTGTAATTAATAAACTGTGGGAACATATCGGCAGCTTTCCATTGGTCAATGAGCTCAGGGATAAAGTAAATGCCTGGTTCATTGGTTATTACAAAACCAGGTTGCAGCCGTCGGCCCATGCGAAGGTACGCGGTACCAAACTGTTTTGCAGGCTGAATTTCCTTGTCATAGCCCACGTTGATTTGTCCCAGGCCTTCCATATCATGAACATCCATTCCCAGCATATGTCCCAGGCCATGAGGGAAGAAAAGTGCATGGGCGCCTGCGGCAACAGCTTCCTTAACATCGCCATGCATGAGCCCCAGGTCTTTAAGTCCCGAAGCTATGGTTTCGGCGGCTTTCATGTGGCAGTCGAAGTATAGTGTACCCGGTTTTGTAACTTCAATGGAGCGCAGGTTTGCATTGAGCACAATCTGGTAGATTTCGGCCTGGCGTTGCGAAAATTTCCCACCAACAGGCACTGTTCGGGTGATATCGCTGGCATATAGCATAGGCGTTTCCGAACCGGCGTCCATCACCATCATCCTGCCTTCTTCAAGGTAGTTTTCGTGATGATGGTTATGCAGTATCTGTCCGTTGATGCTCAGGATAATGGGGAATGATACCGGCCTGCCGTGCGAAATCGAAATACCTTCCATTAAACCTACGATCTCCTGTTCTTTACGTCCGGGGAATGCCATCTTCATACCGGCGGTAAACATCATGTAAGCAACATCAACCGCTTTTTCAATTTCGGCAATCTCGAGTTCATCTTTAACTGAACGCAGGTTAACAATGCCCCGAATGAGTTCCATGGATGCGTAATCCTTTACTCTGCAAGGTTTTAAACCGATGAGTTTACTGAGTTGCAATTGAGTTTCGGCGCGGTAGTGCGGTGCAAAATGTATGGTGCGCTTCCTTTGAATGGCGTTTTTTATGAATTCGTCGAGTTCACTCAGCGGGGCCGAGTTCTTTATTCCGGCTTTCAGCTTGTTCGGCAATGGTAGGTTGAGGTCCCATCCAGATAATGTCCTCAATATCAACATCGTTACCAAAAATATAGTCAACATTGTTGTCAATGTCCACCACACCGGCCAGGTTTGGATGGTGGAGGCCAAAGAAATACGAAAAGTTGCTGTCCTGCCTGAATGTGTAAGTATTATCAGGGTAATTCATTGAGGACTCGGTATTTCCGGGAAACAGAACTATCCCGCTCTGGATTTGATGGCGCAATGCATTACGCCTGCTGGAATAAACTTCGGGTGAAAACATATTAGGTTTGGTATTATTGTTGTTATTACATGGATGCCTTACAAAGGTAAAGAATCGGACGGTATTGTTGTCCGTTTTGCAATAATCATCAAAATGTTTGTAAATTTGATAACCTTTAACAATCCAACAATGAAAAATCTTTTCGGTATCATTTTATTATCGCTGGCTTTCAGTTTTGCCGGCATGGCACAAAACACTGAAAATCAAACTGCCCAGGACTGGAACAAACAAGGGCTCGATCATTTCAAGAAATTTGAATACAAGGTAGCCTATGAATGCTTTTCAAAGGCCATTGAAATGAAGGCTGATTATGCCGAAGCCTACTATAATCGCGGAATGACCTGGTTCCAGCTGCCGGCAGGTTCATATTCGTGCAATGATGGCTGCACCGATCTTAAGAAAGCCAAAGAGCTTGGCTTTAAAATGAAAAAGGACGACCTTTCAAAGAACGGCTGCGAATAAATTACCGGCTCATAGTATTTAAAGTAAAAAGCCACCTGCCTGAATCGCGGGTGGCTTATTAATTTTGCGCAAACGATTGTATTTCAATGTTGTGATTGCATTAATGTTTCAATTTCGTCAGGTTCAATGGGAATATTTTCCATCAGGTTAACCGGTTTATCGGCAACCATCACATCATTTTCTAGCCTTATGCCTATGCCTTCTTCCGGAATGTAAATCCCCGGTTCACAGGTCATAACAGCCCCATATTCGAATGGCTGCTGTTTTGAGCCAACATCGTGAACATCCAATCCGAGAAAATGGCCGCTTCCGTGCATGTAATACTTGAAAAAGGCCGGGTTGGCCGGATCCTGGTTTTTGATGTCATCATTGGTTATGAGTCCCAGGCCAACCAGTTCCTGTTCGATCAGGGAGCAGATGGCTTTGTGCCAGTTATCGTTGGTGTTGCCGGGGGTCAGCATGGCCATCCCTGCTTTCAGAACGCGCAAAACTGCGTCGTAAACCTGCCTCTGCCGCGGGGAGAATTTTCCGTTTACCGGTATGGTACGCGTCATATCGGCACAATACAACCCATACTCTGCGCCTACATCCATGAGTAAAAGGTCGCCGTCGTTGCATGATAGGTCGTTGGTAACATAGTGCAGTATGCAGGCATTTTTGCCCGATGCAATGATCGGGTTATAAGCATGGCCGTTGCAGCCCTGCCTGATAAATTCATGCGTGTATTCAGCCTCAACTTCATACTCCATCACGCCGGGTTTTACAAAATTGAGTACCCGCCTGAACGCTACTCCGGTGATGTCGCATGCCTTTTTAATCTGCTCTATTTCAGAGGTTTGTTTGGCAGTACGCAGCGAAGTGATCAATGGAGCAAGCCTTTCGTATGAATGCACGGGGAAATCGCGGCGCATTTTTTCAGCAAAACGCAAATCGCGGTAAGGCACTTCAGTGAAGAATTTAATGTACTCGTTCTGGTTAAGGTAAACCGTTTGAACCTGGCTCATCATTTCCTTCAGGGTAAACTCGAAATCATCAGTCCATTTCACGGTCTTTATTCCGGAAAGGTTTCTGGCTTCATCGAGCGTGTACTTGTGGCCGTTCCAGGTAACCATCAGTTCACTGGTTTTAACGGTGAACAGCACCTCGCGCATATTTTCGAGCGGGTGGCCGGGGCATAAAACGAGTATGCATTTTTCCTGGTCGAGGCCGGTAAGATAGAACAGATCGCTATTCTGGCGATAGCCGAAGGTTTGGTCGCCCGAACGCGGCATTTCGTCATTGGCATTTACAATAGCCAGCGAGCCGGGTTTCATTTTTTCAATCAGCCTTTTACGGTTATTTATATAAGTTTCAGGAGAAATGGGTTTGTATCGCATTGATTTATAAGTTTATTGGAAGTATTTTGAATTTTGATTTCTTGCGGTAGTTTATTTTAAATTGTTCCTATATTTGTTCTATCCTCAATGGTCAAAAGTAAGGAATTCCGGCATCATAATCCTGAATCCGGGCTTCAATTAATCACATGAATTATGAGAAAACCAGCACTTTTTTATTCTTCCATCACCAAAAAGGTCATCATGGCTCTTGCAGGGCTGTTTTTAATTGTTTTCCTGGTGCTGCATCTGGCTATCAACCTGTTGCTATTAAAAAGCGACGGAGGCGTTGCATATATGAAAGCGGTTGGATTTATGACCAGCAACCCGTTGATAAAAATCATGGAAATATTCCTTTTCGGTGGATTTCTCATCCACATTCTAATCGGTATTATTATCCAGATTTACAATTGGATGGCCCGTCCAAAGCGTTACAGGGTGGAAGGATTCTCGCATACCTCCTTTTTCTCCAAGTACATGATTCATACGGGTGCCATCATATTGGTTTTCCTCACGATACACTTTGTTAATTTCTATTTTAAAAAGCTTGGATGGGTGGCTCCCCCCGAAGGGGTTGAACGTGAAGATTTTTACCAGATGGCGCTGTTGCTCTTTTCCAGCAAATTTTATTCTGTATTGTATATTATCCTGATGGTTTTCCTGGGCTTCCACCTGAACCACGCCTTCCAGTCAGCATTTCAAACCCTCGGGTTAAACCACAGCAAATACACACCATTTGTAAAAGGATTGGGTACAGCCTATTCTATTGTTGTACCATTAGGATTTGCACTCATCCCTTTAATTATCCTCATTTCAAAATGACCTTGATTAAAGTTGATAATGAATCAGTTAATTGATAACAGCACTCACTGATATGGCAACTCTCAATTCAAAAATACCTGCCGGGCCGCTTGAAAAAAAGTGGAGCAATTATAAAGATCATATAAACCTTGTAAATCCCGCCAATAAACGAAAACTCGACATCATTGTTGTGGGAACCGGGCTAGCAGGAGCCTCGGCAGCCGCTTCGCTTGGTGCAATGGGATTCAAAGTGAAGGCTTTCTGTTATCAGGACAGCCCCCGCCGGGCGCACAGTATTGCCGCACAGGGAGGTATTAATGCGGCAAAAAATTACCAGAACGACGGCGACAGCGTGTACAGGCTTTTTTATGATACCATCAAAGGCGGCGACTACCGAGCCCGCGAAGCCAATGTCTACAGGCTGGCGGAAGTAAGTGGTGCCATTATTGACCAGAGTGTTGCCAATGGCGTTCCGTTTGCCCGGGAATACGGCGGATTGCTCGACAACCGTTCATTTGGTGGAGCACAGGTATCACGAACTTTTTATGCCCGTGGTCAAACGGGTCAGCAATTGCTGCTGGGTGCCTATAGCGCCATGAGCCGCCAGGTAAACAAAGGCAATGTCACCCTCTTTCCGCGCGAGGAAATGCTTGATATAGTTATAGTTGATGGCCGCGCCCGGGGCATTGTTACACGCAACCTGGTTACAGGAGAAATAAACCGCCATTCTGCTCATGCAGTTGTATTGGCTACCGGCGGTTACGGCAACGTTTTCTACCTTTCGACCAACGCCATGGGCAGCAATGCCACCGCCATATGGAAAGCCTATAAACGCGGCGCCTTTTTCGGCAATCCCTGTATGACGCAGATACACCCGACTTGTATTCCCGTGCATGGCGACTACCAGAGCAAACTTACGCTCATGAGCGAAAGCCTTCGCAATGATGGCCGCATATGGGTGCCAAAAAAGAAAGAAGATGCCGAAGCGCTTCGTCACGGGAAATTGAAACCTGTTGATATTGCTGAAGCCGACCGTGATTATTACCTCGAACGACGTTACCCGGCTTTCGGTAACCTGGTACCCCGCGACGTAGCTTCGCGGGCTGCCAAAGAACGCTGCGATGCCGGTTTTGGAGTTGGTGAAACAGGCCTGGCGGTCTTCCTCGATTTTGCCGATTCAATAAAACGATTGGGGAAAAGCACTATAGAGGAACGTTATGGGAACCTTTTCCAGATGTATCAGAAGATTGTGGACGAAGATCCCTACACAACTCCAATGATGATATATCCGGCTGTGCATTATACCATGGGCGGCCTTTGGGTTGACTACGAGTTGCAATCTACCATAACAGGGCTGTTTGTAGGTGGCGAAGCCAACTTCAGCGATCATGGTGCCAACAGGCTGGGAGCTTCGGCACTTATGCAGGGACTTGCCGACGGTTATTTTGTGCTACCTTACACCCTGCAAAACTACCTGGCCGATCAAATCAATGTTCCGCGGTTTAGTACCGATCTTCCTGAATTTGCCGATACCGAGAAGCAGGTTCGAGAGCATCTCGATAAACTCATGAAAATACAGGGACAGCACTCAGTGGACTATTTCCATAAAAAGCTCGGGAAAATTATGTGGGAAAACGTCGGGATGGGCCGCAACAGGGAAGGACTGCAAAAAGCTATTTTGCTGATTCGCGAACTCCGTGATGAATTCTGGAAGGATGTTAGGGTTACCGGCGAACTGGATGAAATGAACGCCGAACTTGAAAAAGCTGCGCGTGTAGCTGATTTCCTCGAACTTGGAGAACTCATGGCTCTCGACGCCCTCAAACGAGAGGAATCGTGCGGCGGCCATTTCCGTGAAGAGTATCAAACGCCCGAAGGCGAAGCCTTGCGCAACGATGCCGACTTTATGTATGTTGCTGCCTGGGAATACACCGGCCCTGGCAAGGAACCCATTCTCAATAAAGAGCCTCTTGTTTACGAGGCAATTGAAGTTAAACAACGAAACTACAAGTAGCATTGAATATTCTAGCTGAGCCTGAAGTCATCAGCAACAAGAGATGGTTTAATTGCAAAAATTACCGACATGAATTTTACATTAAAAATCTGGAGACAAAAAAATGCCCGTTCAAAAGGCAGGTTTGTTACCTATAAAATATCGGATATTTCTCCGAACTGTTCTTTCCTTGAGATGCTCGATCAACTGAACGAGCAACTTGTTGCCAAAAATGAAGAACCGGTTGCATTCGATCACGATTGCAGGGAAGGCATTTGCGGTACCTGCAGTTTGTATGTGAACGGCCATCCCCACGGCCCTGATGCTGCTGTCACAACCTGCCAGTTGCATATGCGCAAGTTTAAAGATGGCGATACCATTATAATCGAACCCTGGCGAGCCCGTCCGTTCCCGGTAATCAAAGATCTCATTGTTGACCGCTCAGCCTTTGATGAAATCATACAGGCAGGTGGATTTATCTCGGTAAACACCGGCGGTATTCCCGATGCTAATGCCATTCTTATTTCCAAATCAGATGCCGATTATTCGATGGATGCTGCAGCCTGCATTGGATGCGGAGCTTGTGTGGCAGCCTGTAAAAATGCTTCGGCAATGCTGTTTGTATCGGCTAAAGTTTCGCATCTTGCATTGTTGCCTCAGGGTAAAATTGAAGCTGCTGCACGTGTTCAGGCTATGGTGAAGAAAATGGACGATCTTGGCTTCGGAAACTGCACCAACACCGGCGCATGTGAAGCCGAATGTCCTAAACAGATTTCAATAACAAATATTGCCCGTATGAATCGCGAATTCCTTACAGCCAAAGTATGTACTCAGAAGAAAAGAGTAATGGCCGGCGGTGGAATCTGATTGTGCACGGCTAATGAACCAAAGGCTTCTCCTGCATTGTGAGAAGCCATTTTTATACATAAAGGATCGAACAGAAGGAGAAGCATTGTCGAATGAAATTCAGTGAAATCATAGGGCAGGAAAATGTAAAGAAGCGACTGTTAAAATCGGTGGCCGAAAACCGCGTGAGCCATGCCCAGCTTTTTCTTGGCCCCGAAGGATCAGGGAAACTGGCAATGGCTATTGCCTATGCCCAGTATATCAATTGCCGGCAGCGCACCGAAACCGATTCATGCGGTACATGCCCTTCGTGCGTTAAATACAGCAAACTTATCCATCCCGACCTGTACTTCCTTTATCCCATCAACAAAACCAGGGAAGTTGATAAAGAACCCCTCAGCATTGATTTTCTGCCCCAATGGCGCGAATTCCTTGCTGGGAATTATTATTATGTGAGCCTGCAGGATTGGTATGATAAGATAGGCATTGAAAAGAAGCAGGGAATCATCAATGCCGACGATGCCAATTATGTAATCAAAGCGCTCAACCTGAAATCGTATGAAGCTGAATACAAGATTGTTATTATTTGGATGGTTGAAAAGCTGTTTCATGCAGTAGCTCCAAAACTGTTGAAAAGCATCGAGGAACCGGCCGAAAAAACGCTATTCCTGCTCATTTCCGAAAACCCTGATACCATTCCGCAGACTATTCTATCTCGCACTCAGCTTGTGAAATTCGGGCGAACCAGTGATGATGCCGTTGCCGGTTTTCTTGTTCAAAATTTGGCCGTTCCCGAATCTATAGCTTCCTCCATCGCCATGGTAGCTGATGGCAATGCCAAGGAGGCCATTGATATGGCAAGGCTCGAAGCCGAAAAGATCAGCGCTTTGCAGCAACCGGGAATTGCAACTGTTTCCGATCCCGACCGTGAACGATTTGAGCTTTTCAGGGAGTGGATGCGCCGGTGCTGGGTCATAACCGACAAGAACATTGTCCTGAAGGAATACAACCTGCTGTTGGATTTGGTATCGTCAATTGTATCGGACGGCAGCCGCGAAAAACAAAAAGATTTCCTTGCGTACGGACTCAAACTGCTGCGCTCGTGCCTGCACCATAACCTGGGAAACAAACAACTGGTGAAACATTCAACCTATGAGACAGAGTTTATCGCCAATTTTTCGCGGTACATACATATCCGGAATATCGCTGAATTTGATGAAGAATTCAATAAAGCAATATTTCATATTGAACGGAATGTAGCAGGCAACCTTATATTCACCGACCTCTCGCACACCATAGCAAGGCTGCTGAAAATTGCCCCACCGCAACAACGCTAAAAACATTACCTTTGCCTTTAAAAATCACTTCAACGACCGGTTAATCACATGCCGGCGCAAAATATACCTGACCGTGTTGCGTTTATTCTTTATCGCCCGGCAGCCCTTGATTGACAATGATTTATGGACGAAAAGCAAGTTAACGATATATTCAGTAATACCATTCAGGCACGCGGATGTTGCATGGCCGGTGAACCAGGAAAGGAAAACGAACCTGTATTCAGGCATGGGTGCTCAAAACTCGACGTTCATAACTGGCTGAAAGATATTCCATTACCTCCCGATTTCAGAAAATTTGACTGCATTGAAGTCAGGTTTAAAAACAACCGCAAAGATTTTTACCGGTTACAACCAGGCGTTGAAGTACATGATGGCGACATTGTGGCTGTTGAAGCTTCGCCGGGTCACGATATTGGGGTGGTAACCCTTACCGGCGAGTTGGTTCGCATGCAAATGCGGCGCAAAAATGTAAATCCCGCAAAGGAAGACTTACGAAAAGTATATCGCCGTGCAAGGCAGGCCGACATTGAAAAATGGATGGGCGCCGTAAACAGGGAAGATGCAGCCATTTTCAAATGCCGGAAAATAGCAGCAGGGCTGGGGCTCAAAATGAAAGTGAACGACGTTGAATACCAGGGCGATGATACAAAGGCCATCTTCTATTATACTGCCGATGACCGTGTTGATTTCAGGGAGCTGATAAAAGTGCTGGCCGAAGAATTCAGAATCAGGATTGAAATGCGCCAGATAGGCGTAAGGCAGGAAGCAAGCAGGCTGGGAGGGCTGGGAACCTGTGGCCGCGAACTTTGCTGTTCAACATGGCTTACAGGCTTTCACTCCGTTGCTACCTCAGCAGCAAGAGTGCAGCAACTTTCGCATAATCCGCAGAAACTTGCCGGCCAGTGCGGTAAACTGAAATGCTGCCTCAATTACGAATATGAAGCCTATATCGACGCTCTCAAAGATTTTCCGGATACCGCTGTGGCGCTAAAAACCAAGGATGGCGATGCCAACGTTATGAAGATTGATGTCTTTGGCAGAATCATCTGGTATGCCTACAAAACCAACGACAGCGACCTTTATGCGCTGCCGGTTGAACAAGTTAAAAAAATCCAGCAGTTGAATAAACAGGGTAAAGCAATCGAAAAACTCGAAGATTATGCCCGTAAGCAGGAAAAGAAATCCGAACTGGACCTTGTTGTAGGACAGGATGACCTCACGCGTTTTGACAAAGACCGGTTTTAAACGGCAATGAGCTATGCTTTATTCCAAAAATAAGATAATCAGAACTTTAGGAAAAACCGGATTTATCCAGACTCTGACCTTGGCTGTCATAATCACATTCCTGTTCAGCTGCAGCAGCAATTTGGTATTCAGGGAAAATAAACATATTGCCGGCGAAGGATGGCAACCCACTGACAGTGTGACTTTTTCGTTTACAGTAAGTGATACGTTGCAACCCGTTGATCTCTTCTTTAACATCCGTAACACAACTGCGTACTCCTTTCAGAATCTGTATTTCTTTATCACAACCGTCTATCCGGGTGGTGACTTTTCGCGCGATACCGCTGAATGTATTTTAGCAGCGCCCGATGGCAAATGGCTGGGAAAAGGCAGTGGACACACCCGTGATTCGAAATTCCTTTTCAGGAAAGCTGTAAGATTCGCCAAGCCGGGAAATTACAAACTCATCGTAAACCAGGCTATGCGCGACGACTTGCTCAAAGGCATCAGCGATGTCGGTTTGATCATCGAAAAACCAAACAACTAACTCAGGTAGTTCAACATAATGGTATTCAATAACATCTGAAACTTGAAACGGAAACTTTCCAAAAATGCTTCTCTCGACGAGTGGATTAAAAGATTCTGGATTGCTTTTGCAGCAAGTATTCTTTTTTTAGCACTGTTTTTTACCGCGTTGTCGCTCGGATGGCTTGGTTTTATGCCTTCATTCGAAGAACTAGAGGCTCCCCAGAATTACCTGGCTACAGAAGTTATCTCGGCCGACCAGAAACAGCTAGGAACTTTTTATGTCGAGAACCGCCTCAATGTCCATTATTCCGACCTCTCACCAGCAGTTGTAAAGGCATTAATTGCCACCGAAGATGCCAGGTTCAACAAACATTCGGGAATTGACGGCAAAGCGTTGCTGCGCGTTTTTTACGGTATGATTACCCGTACCGACCAGGGCGGCGGAAGTACGATTACCCAGCAATTAGCAAAAAACCTCTTTCCCAGGCGATATCACAGCACAATTATTGGCACCACTTTTTCAAAACTCAGGGAATGGATTACTGCTATCAAACTCGAAAGGCACTATTCAAAAGAGGAGATTGCAGCATTGTATCTTAATACTGTCGATTTCGGAAGCCAGGCGTTCGGAATAAAGTCGGCTGCGCTTACCTACTTTGGAAAAATGCCGGCGGAACTCAATGTGCAGGAATCGGCACTGCTGATCGGAATTCTGAAAGCACCTTCGTACTTTCATCCGGTTCGGAATAAAGAAAGAGCCTTGCGCCGCCGCGAAGTGGTTCTGCATCAGATGCTTAAATACGATTATTTAACAAGGCGGGAGTACGATTCACTCAAAGTGATGCCTCTTGATATGTCGCATTACAGGCTTCGCGATCACAATTCAGGCTCGGCAACCTACCTGCGCGAATACCTTAGGATAACGCTCGCAGCTGAAAAGCCGCAAAAAGGTGATTATGAGGATATTGCCGATTATATTGCCGACTCGCTGCGGTGGCAAAAAGATCCATCGTACGGATGGATCAATAAAAACAATAAGCCCGATGGAGGGAAATACAATCTATACAAAGACGGGCTCCGTATCTATACAACCATTGATTCGCGCATGCAGCAGTATGCCGAAGCTGCCGTTTCAAAACATCTTTCTACTGATCTGCAGCCTGCTTTTTTCAAGCACTGGAAGGGGAACTCACATGCTCCGTTCGATTTGAATGACCAGAATGAGATCAAAAAACTGCTGATGGCTTCGCGCAAACGATCCGACAGGTACCGCAGCATGAAGAGAGGAGGATTTCCACCCGATTCCATCGAAGCCGCTTTCCGCACCCCAATCCCGATGAGGATATTTAGCTGGAAAGGTGAAATTGATACTGTCATGAGCCCTGATGATTCGATTAAGTACCACAAGTGGTTCCTGCAAGCCGGCCTCATGTCGATGGAACCGCAGACAGGTTACGTGCGCGCCTACGTTGGGGGCATCAATTACAGGTTTTTCAAGTACGATCATGTGATGATGGGGCGCAGGCAGGTAGGATCAACCTTTAAACCGTTTGTTTATACGGTAGCCATGCAAAATGGCGATTCGCCATGCACCCGCGTTGCCAATGTGCAATATACCATTGACTCGGGTGACGGTAAAATTTGGGCTCCAAAAAACTCAAGCCATTATAAAGAGGGACAAATGGTTACGCTTAAAGAAGCGCTTGCCAATTCAATTAACTGGATATCAGCCTATCTCATTAAACGATATTCACCTGCTTCAGTAGTGAAACTGGCACGAAAAATGGGTATTATAAGCCCTTTGCCGGCGGTGCCTTCCATTTGTCTGGGAACACCTGATATCACCCTTGCCGAAATGACCGGCGCAATGAATACATTTGCCAATGCAGGGATTTACATTCAGCCGCTGCTCATTACCCGTATCGAAGATAAGCACGGAAACGTGATTGCCCAGTTTGCGCCATTGCAGGAAGAAGCCATGAGCGAAGAAACCGCCTACCTGATGCTCGTATTAATGAAAGGCGTTGTTGAAAGCGGAACCGGGGCACGCCTGAGAGGCACTTACGGTTTTTCAAATCCCATTGCCGGGAAAACCGGCACAACGCAAAGCAACAGCGATGGCTGGTTCATGGGGCTTACACCTGATCTGGTTACCGGGGTATGGGTTGGTGGCGAGGACCGTTCAATCAGGTTCAGGAATACATCGCTGGGGCAGGGCGCCAATATGGCTTTGCCAATCTGGGCGCATTACATGAAAGCGGTTTATGGCGATCCGGACTTGCAATTATCGCGTAGCGATTTCGAAAAACCTGATGCCCCGCTCTCCGTGGAAATAAATTGTTCGGCAGCGGTTCCCGCTAACGAAAACATTGAATCGGATTGGGATAAGTACTAAGAGATGCTGCTTTTAAGGCAAGTGTGCCAATAGCTGCGAATATACTATTGTTGAATACTCAACTTTTGAATAAATGAGCGAAAAGACCGAAAAAATAATCGCCACATCACTTATATCAGTACTTCTCGTCCTTTTCAGTGTACTTGCCATTCTTTCGACTACAATTTTTGAAGGTGCCGATAACATAGCGCATTACAACCTCGCACATTATGCATTTAAGCATCCTGAGTTGTTTCTCTATCACTGGGGCAAACCACTTTTTACCATCCTGAGTTCACCTTTTGCACAGTTTGGTTTTACGGGCATCAAACTTTTCAATGTAGTAGCCGGTATTGCAACTGCCTATTTTGCATATCGTTACCTTAGAAGCCAGAAAATTGAATTGCCCTTTGTTGTAATGCCGTTCGTAGTTTTTGTGCCCATGTATTTCATGATGATGCAAACCGGCCTTACCGAAGTACTGTGCAGCCTTATTTTTGTCGCAGCTGCCTTTTGCTTTGCTGACAAGCGTTATTTACTATCGGCAATAATCATTTCGTTTGTGCCTATTGCCAGGACCGAAACGCTTATTACACTGCCCATTTTTGCTATGGCACTTATCTGGTTCAGGCAATATAAGGCCATACCTTTTCTTGCTGCCGGCTTCGTATTTTTTAGTGTAATCGGCTGGTTTCAGTACCATGATATACTGTGGCTGATAAACCAAAACCCATATAAAGGGACCGGCGATCTTTACGGGAAAGGCGAATTGTTTCATTTTATAAAAGAAATGCCTTACGCATACGGTTGGCCGCTTATCATACTCACATTGTTAGGCACCCTTGGAATTGTCTTTTGGTTTTTCCGGCGCAAAGCCAGGTTAAAAGAACCCGCAACAGCCGACATGTTTATGTTGCTGATGCCTGCGCTGGTCATACTAGCGGCACATTCGTATGTATGGTGGAAAGGAACAGGTAATTCAGCGGGCTTGACAAGGGTGCTCACATCGGTAATGCCACTGGCCTCTGTTATCGCCTTTAAAGGATTGAATGAAATCACTTCGCTTATTCCGGTCAGATGGGTCAGGTGGTTGTTATTTGCTGTTGCACTGTATTTTATTGTGAAGCTGCCGTTTGAACGGTTTCCACAGCCGCAAAAACTTCATACCTCCGACCTTATGATGAGCAAGGCTGCCGATTGGATCAAATCGCAGGGCTATAGCGACAGGAGCATCTATTATTATGATCCCGAGGTGGCATTTTTTAATAACCTCGACCCATGGAGTTATGAAAAAGGGCGGCAAATTATCCGCGATAACAACGTGAATGAGAATATGTTCGAAGAAGGATCACTGATCATATGGGATTCACACTTTGGCCAGCACGAAGGGCGCACCCCGGTGCAAAACCTGCTCGATAAGCAAAAGTTCAGGCTGGTAAATATATTGCTTCCAAAACCGGCTTTCACCGTGTATGGTCACGAATACAGTATTTACATTTTCATGAAGGATAAAGCCAATGCGCCTCACGATAATTATAAAATTGAAGAAGAATTGCGAAAAGGGACAGGGAATTAATCATTTCTTCATGGGCACTGACATACAATGAATAACGCTGAAAACCATAAGGAAACAGAGAAATTAAAAGGCAAAAGCAGGTTATCGCTATTAACTTTTTGGATCATCATGATTCTGGTAATAAGCGCCAATTTCAAATACCGTCATTGGGAAAATCCGAACCGCATATTTTATGTTGATGTACTGCATTATTACGCCTACCTGCCGGCTGCCTTCATCCACCATGACCTGAGCCTCGAATTTCTACGAGCCGAAAAAACTCCCGAAAACAAGTATTTCTGGCCACGCAATATACCTGGCAATAAACTGCTCATCCTCACTACCATGGGGATGTCGTACCTTTACGCGCCGTTTTTCCTGGCAGTACATTACCCTTTGAAATGGATGGGCTTTCGGGCAATGGGATTTTCTCCGCCATATAAGATCGCCTTGATAATCAGCAGCATTCTCTGGTTTTCGCTGGGTTTGTACTTTTTGCGAAAGCTGCTGCTCAGATACTTTACTGACGCCACCGTTGCCATCACTCTGATAGCCACAGTGCTGGCAACCAACTTGTTCTATTATGTAACAGATGAACCGGCAATGTCGCACGCATACAGTTTTGCCTTGTTCTCGCTGTTCATCTGGTTTACTCATTCCTGGTACCAGCAGCTTAAAATGAAATTTGCTCTGGCATTGGGTGTGCTGGCAGGAGTTATCTCACTTATAAGGCCTACCAATGCTGTTATCGTTCTTGTGTTTCTGTTTTGGGGAATTGATTCATTCAAAAGTCTCAAAGAGCGTCTGATACTGTTCGCCAGGCGATACCTGCACATGGTGATTATTGTAATTACAGCAGTGCTTATGTGGCTCCCGCAGATGCTCTACTGGAAATATATTACAGGCGAGTACCTGGTGTTCAGCTATGGTGAAAAGGGAAAGTTTTTCTTTGATAATCCGCAGCTATTCAGGGTATTGCTTGGTTTTAGAAAAGGATGGCTGATTTATACGCCCGTAATGATTTTGGCTGTTCTGGGACTGTTTCCGCTATGGAAAAACTATCGAAAACAATTTTGGGCTGTGATTATTTTCATAGTCGCCAATATCTGGATCGTATCATCGTGGTGGCTGTGGTGGTACGGAGGCAGTTTCGGAATGAGGGCACTCATTGAATCGTATGCGGTGATGGCTTTTCCTATGGCTGCGTTTATTGGTTGGCTGAACGATAAAAGAGGCGCTTTCACAAAAGTGTTCTCCTTACTGTTTATTGCACTATTCGTTTGTCATAATTTTTTCCAGATTGCGCAATACCATACCGGCGCTTTGGATGCCATCAGGCAAACACGCGAGTCATATTTTTCAACATTTCTTAAATTAAAGCCCAATGCCCGGCAGCAAAAATTGCTCGTATATCCTGATTACGACAAGGCCTCTCTTGGTATTTATCCGAGACCAACCTTTTCCGATTCACTTTACACAGGTCTGTTAAGCCGCGAAAGGGCTATAGCCAAAATTGAAGGAGAAATCCGTTCGGGAACTGAATCCATGAAAATGATGCAGCAAAAGGCTACCGACCGGAACATCAGCATTGATTCTGCCATTAATCTCGACGCTGTTTATCTCTACAACCTGAAAGTTGAAAAGGGAGAGATACCGCTTAATCAAAAGAAAATTAAGATATTTGACTGGTGGTATTAAACCCGGTATTCGCTTTAAAGTTGATGACTAACAAATTGCAGGATGTCCCGAACCAAAACATACTCTATAATTATTCCCGCGTTTAACGAGGAAACTGCCATTGGCGACCTGCTCACTCGCATGCAGACCCTGGGAATTTTAGAAGCGTATGAAGTTATTGTTGTTGACGACGGCTCAACCGACCGGACACGGGAAATTGCCGGAAATTTCAACGTGCGTCTCCTCAGGCACGAAGTGAACAAAGGCTATGGAGCATCGCTCAAGACAGGGATAAGAAATGCCTCTGGCGACAAAGTGATGATGCTCGATAGCGACGGACAGCACGACCCTGCCAGCATCGAAGAAATGGTGAAACTTCTCGATGAATACGACATGGCAATCGGTGAGCGGACTGCGGATTCGTATCAGGTGAAGAACCGCCGCGGAGGCAAAAAAATTATCCGAAAAGTTGGCGAATTCCTGGTTGAGCAAAAACTCCCCGATTTCAACTCGGGATTCAGGGGTTTTGATAAAAAGCTCATCATGCCGATGCTGCACCTTATGCCGAACGGATTCTCGTTCTCCACGACCAGTACGCTCGCATTCCTCAAAGAAGGCTACTCCATCGGCAGGTTTCCCATAAAAGTAAATAACCGGCAGGGCAGGGCCAGCAGTGTGAAATTCTTTAAGGATGGTACCAAAACATTGCTGCTGCTGTTTCGTATCATCATGCTTTTCAATCCGTTAAAAGTATTCTTTCCGGCAAGTGCCATCATTACGCTATTAGGAAGCATATGGGGGATACATGGCTATTTTGTTTTTGGCCGGTTTTCAAACAGCGCTATCATACTGATAACTCTCGGTATGTTCCTTTTCTTTTTCGGTCTGCTCGCCGACCAGATCTCCCTGTTAAACCGAAAAAAAGATTGACGGATTTCGCGAAATACCAGGCCGGTTGGTCAGATAGTGACGTGGAGTCTCATTGGGACAGCGTTGCCGATGTGTATGTTGCTGAAAATAATAAAGTTAAGCATACACACGATCAGCGGTTTGTGTACAGTTTGCCTCAACTAGACTTATATTGCGGGGCTAAGGTCCTCAATATCAGCAGCCGCGATGGTGAAGCTGCAACATACATCCAAAAGCTGGAACCATCTGTAGAAGTTTTAAATGCGGAGATTTCACAAAAACTTATGGATGTTGCCGCTCAACTGAACCCGGCGATTAACCAGGTTAAGATCGGGACTTACTCGCGCCTGCCTTTTGAAAATGAGCAATTCGATCGTATTTTGTCACTCGAAACGCTTGAACATGCGGCCAACCCTGTTGAATTTCTTAGCGAACTTCACCGCGTATCAATTCCCGATGCCAGGCTTGTACTGAGTTGCCCGCCGGCTACCAGCGAAATCCCTTACCGCATTTACACTGCTCTGTTTGGTGGCCATGGCGAAGGGCCACATAAATTTCCGTCATCAAAAACGGTAAAATCATGGCTCAAACTCACCGGCTGGAAACTCATAGAGCATAAAGGAACCGTTTTAATGCCCGTAGGCCCGCGATGGTTCAAAAACATGTTCGAGAATCTTATTGACAGCGCCCAGGGTACTTTTATCTCCGAATTGGGAATACGACAATTTTATGTCTGTACAAAGTATTGACAATCTGCAACATGTAATTGATCACGACCTGTGCAACCGCTGCGGTACCTGTGTGGGATTGTCGGGTGGCAGCATTGTGTTTGGTGATAAAACGGGAGATTACCTTCCGGGAGTTATTGCTGATATTTCCCCTGATTTGGCTGATCGTATCTGGAATGCTTGTCCGGGTAAGAATTTTGATTTCCCCGGTTACAGGAAGTTACATTTTTCCGAAGCTCCTCATTTTCATCTATATACAGGTGCGTATCAGAACATCTTTATCGGATATGCAAATGATGAGAATGTGCGGCGGAATTCGGCAAGTGGCGGAATTCTTACAGCCATTTTACTATGGCTGCTTAAAAACAGGTTGATCGACGGGGCCGTTGTTACCAGAATGTCGAAAAAAGAGCCCTGGCTTGCCGAAACGTTCATCGCGACAACACCTGAAGGAATCATAGAAGCCGCGCAGAGCAAATACATCATCACTTCAGTGAATGAAATTCTTCCTCAAATGGAGGCATTCGAAGGCAAACTGGCTTATGTCGGGTTGCCGGGGCAGGTGCAGGGCATACGGAAACTTCAGGCTGCAAATGACCCGTCAGTCAGGAATATCGAGTATATTTTCGGCCCTTTTTACGGCAATACGCTTCATTTTTCATCCATAAAAAGTTTCCTGCGTTCGCACGGTGAAAGAAATTTCAAAGACATTGCCAGCCTGCATTTTCGTTATGGCGAATGGCCTGGCAACATGCGTATCGAAATGAAAAACGGCCGGGTAATACAATTACCAAAATTCCATGCCAATTATCTTATTCCTTTTCACATCCTGAAAAACAGCCTGTTATGTACCGACCTCAGCAATGAGTTTACCGATATTTCGGGTGGCGATGCCTGGGCTCCGGTTTATGAGGAGCGCGGCAAAGGTTTCTCGATGGTAATAGCCCGAAGTGTGAAAGGAAAGGAAATCCTGGCGAAAATGGCAGCCGACAACGTCATTAGTTTGCAGGAGATTGATGAAAATGAGGCAATTACCATGCATTCGCATGGATATGATCTAAAGAAGAGAGGTTCGTTTATACGCATGAAATTCAGGAGTTTGGTTGGATTACCCAATCCTGATTACGGCTATGAACTGAAGGACTTCCCCTTCGGCCGTTATCTTATGGAATTGGTGGTCACTTCTCTGTTTATGTTCCTTGGAACACCAATAGCCCGTTGGGTAGTCGAGAGAATTCCGCCGTCATTTATTGGCCGTATCTTTGAGAAATCGCGTACAGTGTGGAAAAGGTCCACTTATAAAATTAAACGCAGCAACCTGACCTGATGAGCCGGAAAGCACTTTCGTGGATTATAAAAATTGCCGGAACCATTATCATACTGGTTTTCCTTTTTTCGCGCATACATTTCAGCGTGGGTGATTTTCAGAAAGTGATTTCATCTCTTAACCTATGGTATTTCCTTTTATCGCTGGGTGGTGTCATTATCATCCTGGCCGTGAAAAGTTACCGGTGGAAAATTCTGTTGTCAGGAGAAGGTATTGATTATCATCCATTTAAAGCTTTTACAGCATATCTTGCTTCTTTTACAATAGGTATTGTCACACCGGGAAGAATAGGTGAAATTGCCCGCTTGTATTATGTGCGCGAGGATTCTCCCGTTGATTTTTATTCAGCATTTAAAACCGTTGTTTCTGACCGGGTTTTCGATCTCACCACACTTTTACTGCTTGGTACTGCAGGGTTTCTCTATTATTTTGAATTTCCGGTAATTCTTCCCGGTTATGTTTACCTGATCATCGTGCTTGGTGCTTTTATTATTCTTTATTTCCTGTTCTGGCTCATTATCAACAGGTTATTAAAGATGCCTTTCTTCAGCAGATTTTCGGTTCTTGGCTTTATTCGCGATGCATGGAGGTTGGTAATTAACCGTCGTTCAATCGTTTGCTGGATTATAACAGTGCTCGCTTACCTGGTGTATTTTACCACTGCCGGATGGGTTTTCAGGGCATTGCATATCGACATCTCATTTATTGATGTAGCGTTCATACTTTGCATCATGAGCCTGGCGACCATTATCCCGATTTCAATTGCGGGTTTCGGAACACGGGAGGCTACGCTGGTGTTGCTGCTGGCACGTTATGGTTTGTCTGCCGAGACAGCGATTTCCTTCTCATTGCTGCAGTTTACCGCCTTCTTCCTCTGGGGAGCCATAGTTGGTATGGTTGCTTGGATTTTGAAGCCTGTTTCGCTCAAACTGGTGAAAGAAGATTCGTTAAGAATATGGAAACTGGTGACAGGCAGCCATCAAACTTCGGGCAACAATCGGGCTGCAGAATGATTTTTCGGTTCACCGCTTTTTTCTGATCTTTGCAATGCAAATAGCTGACAACGTGATATCACCCTGTCGATGTTTCAGTTATATAACATTACATCCGAAAAGATGAAAAAGAATCCGGTAACGCTGGCCTTGATTATATTGCCGGCAATATTCCTGGTCTTCGGGCTCACATTTCACCGTACATGGTTCAGCGGCGATCCTGAATATGCTTACCTCCTCAATGGCATTAACATCGCCAACCTGAAGTCTGTCGGGCATACCGATAATCCCGGCACGCCGGTACAGGTGTATAGTGCCGTTGTTCTGCGCTGTGCACATTTTCTCGATTTTTCAGAAAAAGCCGAACTGCAAAAAGCGGTTCTGGCTAATCCGGATAGCTATGTTGAACTCGAACGGAAAATTTCTATCATCATCAATGCCATTATGATGCTGATCCTGGGCATAGTTTCCTTTCTCTTCCTGAAAAATATCTGGTTCAGCCTTATATTGCAAGCCACGCCATTTCTGTCATCGAACCTTATCGAACACGCCTTTACAAAGGTTTCTCCCGAGCCGGTACTGATTTTCACTGTCGCTGTTTTCATAATAGCTATGCTAGCTTATTATCGCAGCAAGGACCGGAACAATCGTAGGTATCCCTGGATTTTTGCAGCCATAGCAGGATTCGGCCTTGCAACTAAAGCAACTTTCCTTCCTCTTGTCATCATTCCATTTATACTACTCGAAGGCTGGAAACGAAAATTCACATACCTGCTGGCGATCATACCTGCATTTGTAATTTTCACTGCGCCCGCCATACCCGAGTATCCGCACATGGCCAAATGGTTTCTCGGACTCTCAACGCATACTGGCACCTATGGGCAGGGGAACGCCGGAATCATTGATCCACTGAAGTATATTGCCGATCTTGGAGCCATTATTGTCAACAATGCAGCGTTGGCGATCCTGCTTTTTTGCGGGATTCTGGTTGTGTTTTTCAGCTTCCTGCATGGAGAATTCAGGAAGAAAATAGAAGAGCATATTGAACTGAAATTTATTATCGCCATTCTGGTAGCCCAGCTGCTTGGTATTCTGATGGTTGCCAAACATTATCACGCCAATCACTATCTTATACCAGAAATCAGCCTGATTGGTATTCTCGTCGTTTTCAGTTTGTTGTACTTCAAAGAGATATTCCGCGATCGAAATGCGAGATGGGCAAAATCGGTGCCCGGTGTTGTTTTTGGTGTGTTGCTGGCAGGTTCGTTGCTTAATATTCCATACCTGCAGGCTGCCGATCATGGATATGTTATCACAAACGAGGAATACAGTGCTGTAATGCAGCGTATTGATAAGGAATACCCCGGTTATTTGAAGACATATTATTATCCTGTTTCCATCAATCCTTTTTCGGCGCTTCGTTGGGGAAGTGTATATTCGCGGCAATACAATCTGCCGGCTCTGTTATCGCTTTACCCGAAAGGAATATTTTACGACACACGTATCAATGCATTCCAGCTTTGGGAAGGTGAAATTCCGGCTGATGAACTGGTTCGAAATTACGGAGGGAAAATACTACTGATCGGTGGGCCAATGTCTCCTGAGGAAAAACAAAAGGTGCTTGCAGGTGGCCTGTCTCTGAAGACGTTATATTTCGGACGAACTCAGGCCATATATGAAGTTGATACGGTAAATTCAGCGCTTTTTCAAGGGATTGTGTCTTCAAAACCGCTTTGGACCTACGAATGTAATGCCGATACACTTACCCCGGATAAAACGTTTTTTGTTGAGAATGGAAGGACGTGGAAAAACTCCTGGAACGAATCGGCTGATGCCGCCCGGTCAGGAACATGGTCGGTAAAGCTTACAGGTGAAAATATTTATGCCATGGAGCATATGATCGATAGTGTGGCTCCGGGTCAGCAGTACAGGATTTCGGCCTGGCGAAAAGGCGGAAATAATAAAGCTTTTGTTGTAGCCTGTTCACCCGAAAAAGGGGGATTTTACAAACAATCGGCCAACTACCTCAGCATTGATGAAAAAGGTTGGGAACAGGTTGTGCTGAACCTGACCATTCCCGTCGATTTTAAAGGAAATAAGCTCAAACTTTACCTGTGGAACGACAGTGGCAATACTGTATATTACGACGACTTCACAGTTGCAAGAACCAAGTAAGCATGCATGCAATGCTTAAAACAGAGAGAAAAAAGCTAATATGATTCAGGGAAAGAAGATCATCATCGTACTTCCGGCCTACAATGCCGAGCAAACGCTTGAACAAACCTATAACGAGATTCCTTTTGATATTGTTGACGAAGTTGTTCTGGTTGATGACCAGAGCCGTGATAATACAATTGAAAAAGCCCGCGAAATCGGTATTAAACATATCATCGTGCATGAGAAGAACAAAGGTTATGGCGGTAACCAAAAGTCATGCTACGATAAAGCGATCGAACTTGGTGGTGAGATCGTCATCATGCTGCACCCCGATTATCAGTACACCCCAAGGCTCATTCATTCAATGGCTTACCTGATTGCCGATGGCGTTTACCCCGTTGTGCTTGGTTCACGCATATTAGGTAATGGAGCACTCAAAGGTGGTATGCCGCTGGTAAAATATGTTGCAAACCGCGGCCTCACGCTTATTCAAAACCTGCTGATCGGGCAGAAATTATCCGAGTACCACACGGGTTACCGTGCCTTTTCGCGCGAGGTGCTGCTTGCGATTGATTATCACGCCAACAGCGACGATTTTGTTTTCGATAACCAGATGCTTTCGCAGATATTTTATGCCGGTTTCGAAGTTGCGGAGATCACTTGCCCAACCAAGTATTTCGATGATGCTTCGTCGATAAATCTGCGGCGAAGCACCATATACGCATTTGGCGTGATGGGAACGTCGCTTCTGCATCTTTTCAATAAGATGGGAATTGTTAAGTCGGAAAGATACAGATTGAAAAAATCTATGAACTGATTCCCTGTCAATTATCTGAAAACCTTCGGTTCCCAAACCTCTACTTTTAGATCATCTACCTTAACAGGCTGGTTTCCGCGAAGCCAGAAATATACTTTTAACTTGTCATCTTTCGACCGGACTTCCGGTGTGAGATAATCAAACTCAATTCTGTTCCATTTCCCTGCTTTCACCGGGTATTTAGCCAGTTCGATGCCTTCGGCTTTGTATTTGTATGGTTCGCCGTTATGCTCAAAAGTAGCCACCAATGAGGCCGGGCTTATATCAGGTTCAACCTTAGGATAAACCATCGCGCTCACCCGCAGCCATGCATGATCAGACCTGGTAATTTGGACGAAAGTTGCCTCGATGGCCGCAGTAAACCGTTTTGCCGAATCGAGTTGCATGGCACAATTGCCCGAGAATGCCTGTTCCCCGCAATAATTGCCCTTAACAGTGCCCGAAACTTCGTAATCATGAATCGCGTAAACGCGTGAGATATAATTCGAGGTGTTAATAAGTTCCTCATTTTCTGATCGTTCAACCATTAGCAATCCGTCAGCGCCTTCAGGAATTTCTGTCCTTCCAAAGATCGCCCGATAATAGTCCTTAGTCATCCTTGTAGGATTAATGATCCCATGAACCCATTGCCATGTTTGAAAAAGGTTCAGAATCAAAAAGCCACATAACACAATGATTCCGAATGATCTGAAAAACCTATTCCGTTCTAAGTCTCGGATAAGAAAGCCCAATGGCATGGCCATCAATACATAGGAGGTAAGCATAGCACGCTGGCTGTAGCTTCCACCGGCATACCACCAGCAGGTCCAACTGCTCGCAACATACAGGTTTACAATAAAGTAAAACAGTACAACATAAAACAGATCTTTCCTGTTACGGTAGAGGCTTATGAAACCCGGAACAACCAGCAACATCAGCGGAGTATAAATGAGCCAGCCTTTGCGGAAACTAAAAAGAAACAACCATGTATGCGGGTTTGCGAAATCGAAACCTTCGCCGGCATTCACATAGCTGTAAAAAAGGAAGTGGCCGGTTACGGTTTTCCAGTAAATGAGTTGAGGAAGTCCTGTAACCAGGAATACTGCAATCATTGCCAGGACTTGCTTCCAACGGCTAACGAGCAGCGTGAGTTTTGCTTTAAGCGAAGTAAATGAATAAACGCCCCAAAACACAGGTATGAGCAGGCAAACCATTTCCGACGGCCTCACAAGTACAATTATTCCCAGCGACAGCGCCAGCCATATTGCATTGAGATAATCAGGATTTTTATGCCAGTGTATTGTAAACCATGTAATTAATGTACACAGTGTAAAGGTGAAGTTATGGGTGAGGTAACCATCGAAAGCTGTGAGCTGAAAGTAGTTTGTACCCAGTGCCGTGATGATGAGCAATACAACGGTGAGTCGCTCAGTGAAATATTCGAGTAATATTTTCCTGAAAAAGTATAGTCCAATGCAGGTGATAGTCAATGCGTTGATTGTCCAGGCATACTGATAGGGCAACGAAAACCCGTCGGCAGTAAAACCCAATGGTTGAGCAAGCAGGTGAGCAATAAAAAATGCAGGGGCATTGAGCAGTGCCATTCCTGCACTGTATTTGATTACAAACCCGCCCTCGGGCGATCCCACCAACTGATAGAGTGTAGATGTGGTTTGGTATTGCTCTGCAATATGTTTTACCCAGTCAATGTTATTCAGCCCGATATCATGATAAATGAATTGTGCCGGCAGATACAGATAATAACCGAACACATCCCACGACAGGATATTCGTCGGCGGATACATCGCCCTGAAAACAATAATCAGAATTGAAAGAAAAATGAATGTAAGAAACGACGGCGATGCAGTTTTTAGGTCAAATCCGGGTTTGTGTGTTCCTTTCATGTTGCTGAAACATCATTCTTCAAAATAAATCCTTTTCACCCTTCGCGAAATACCGGTAAGCAATTCGTAGGGTATGGTATCCATGGCTTCGGCCAGGCCGGTAATGGGCATATTCTGGCCAAAAACAATCACTTCGTCGCCTTCCTTAACATTGAGGCCGGTAATGTCAATCATACACATGTCCATGCAAACATTCCCGATAATTGGCACAACAGTACTGTTTACCATGAGGTTGCCTTTACCGTTTCCCAGCCTGCGGCTGAGCCCGTCAGCGTAGCCAATGGGAATTATGCCGATAACGGTTTCTTTTTCGGCTGTCCATTTGCGGTTGTATCCCACCGTATCGTGTGCCGGAACTGTTTTAATCTGCGAAACCACTGTTTTGAGTGTACTCACATTCATCAGGTTAGCTTGTTCTGATGCGAGAGGAGCTATTCCGTATAGCCCAATGCCGAGCCTCACCATATCAAACTGGGCATTTGGGAACCGTGTGATAGCCGCTGTGTTGGCAATATGTCGCTGTATCGGATAATCAAATGCTTCGCAAATCCGGTTGCTTGTTTCGGTAAAGAGATCAACCTGGTAAGCAGTGAAGTCATCAAGGCCGGGATCGTCGCTGCCGGCGAGATGCGAAAAAACGGAACGTACTTTCAAATATGGATTTTCCGACAGGTTCTCAATGAGGTCGGCAGTTTCCGATGGATCGAAACCAAGCCGGTGCATTCCCGTATCAATTTTTATGTGGATGCCGACCGGGTTTGGCGCCGGATTATGCTGCCTGATCGCATTGTTGAGCATATTCAGCATCCTGAAGCTGTATATCTCAGGTTCGAGGTTGTATTTAAACATCGAATCAAAACCCTGCTCGTCAGGATTCATCACCATGACCGGTAAGGTGATTCCGGCTTTTCGAAGTTCTACGCCTTCGTCGGCGTATGCCACCGTGAGGTAATCAACCTGGTGAAACTGAAGCATATTGGCAATTTCATAACTGCCGCTGCCGTATGAGAATGCTTTGACCATGGCCATAAGTTTCACTCCGGGCTTCACTTTCGACCTGTAATAGTTGAGGTTGTGAACAAGCGCATTGAGATTTATCTCGAGCACTGTTTCGTGTGTTTTTTGCTGAAGCTGGTCAATGATGCGTTCGAACTGAAAGATGCGGGCTCCTTTTACCAGTATGCATTCGTTTGAAAATGAGGAGAATGAAAATGAATTCAGGAATTCGTCGGTGTCCCTGAAAAACAGTTTTTTCATTCCGAAACTCGAAGGTTGCCTGCTGATGGCCTTACCAATGCCGATAACCTGGTCAACATGCTTTGCAGCAAGTAATTCGCCAATTTCGTTGTACAGGTATGCATCGCTCTGCCCGCTCTGAAGTATATCGGAAAGAATGACCGTTTTTTGCTGATGTTGTTTTTGCTGATTCAGGAAATCGAGGGCTATCACAAGCGAATCAATGTCGCTGCTGTAACTGTCGTTGATAATCGTGCAATTGTTGATTCCTTCTTTCATTTCGAGGCGCATCGCTACAGGTTGAAGCGCTTTCATCCTGTTGGAAATCACCTCGTTACCATATCCAAGGTAAAGCATTGCAGCCCAGCAATGTATGGCGTTTTCAACCGAAGCTTCGTCGGTGAAGGGAATTGTAATGCTAATTTCAGCGTTCTTGTAATGAGCAATTATGATTGTACTGTGCGGCAAATGATTGCACGTTTTTATCGCAAGATCAGCAGTATCGCGCCGGCTCCAGGTAAATGCATTGATTTTTCGCAACAGCCCCGTTTTCACGATGCCTTCCTGCAGCTCTTTCTGATCGATGCAATAAATCAGGGTTTCAACCCTGGTGAAGAGATTGAGTTTTTCACCGACTTTCTGCAGGCGGTTAATAAAATTCTCGTCGTGCGCATGTCCGATGTTTGTGAAAATTCCAAGTGTGGGCTGAATAACGGCTTGCAGGTGATCCATTTCATCAGGCTCCGAAATGCCTGCTTCAAAAATGGCCATTTCATGGTTTTCGTTCATCAGCCAAACCGACAGCGGCACGCCGATTTGCGAATTAAAACTCTTCGGACTTCTTAGAATGTTTTTATCTTCCGACAGCAGTTGGTAAAGCCAGTCTTTAACAATGGTTTTGCCATTGCTCCCCGTTATTCCGATAACAGGAATATCAAATTGCCTGCGATGCTCTGCTGTCAGTGCTTGCAGCGAACGCAGGCTGTTTTTGACAATGATTATATTGGCATCGGAAAGTGCCTGAATATCAACAGGTTTGCTTTGAACTACGAAATTTCGGACGCCACGGTTATACAGTTCCTCGATATATTTATGCCCGTCATTGCGCTTTGTCGCTATGGCAAAAAACAGCGTTCCTTCCGGAATTATTAATTTGCGACTGTCAATAAGCAAATCCCTGATCAGGGCATTGCCATCCGGAGCACTCAGGATGGTACCCTTGATAATCAGTGCTATATCATTGAATGTATATTGATTTCGAGCAATCATAAACAGGACATCATTAAATTTGATATGGTTCTTCAGCAGTCGAACCCTCTAATAAATGGTATGGAGAAAGTTTAACTCTCCTTCTCAAATTGCGCTATTGGCAAAGGATTCCGGTTGAGTTCGTCCCACATCCTCCTGTTGTTGAAAATGTCGCATGCAAGATAAATTGCCGCTCTCAACGAATCGGGCGAGGCAATATCCTTACCGGCGATGTCGTAAGCAGTGCCATGTGCCGGCGAAGTGCGGACAAATGGCAATCCGGCAGTGAAATTTACTCCTTCGCCGGCTGATAAAGTCTTGAAAGGGATCAACCCCTGGTCGTGGTACATGGCCAGTACAGCATCAAACTCACGGTAATTGTCGGATGCAAAGAATCCATCAGCCGGGAAAGGCCCGAATGCAAGCATGCCTTTCGTATAAACTTTCTCGATGGCCGGGGTAATCACTGTTTGTTCTTCGTTACCCAGCAGTCCGCCATCACCGGCATGAGGATTTACGCCGAGTACCGCTATTCGTGGCTTTGAAATGGCGAAATCGCGTTTTAACGATGCTTCCAGCTTTTGTAACTTGCTTACAATGAGGTCGGTAGATATTTTCGGGGTAACTTGCGCTAATGGGATATGACCGGTAACAACGCCTATACGTAACTTATTGAAAACCATTAGCATAAGTGGATCGACGGATTCAAGCTTCGCAGCCAGGTACTCGGTGTGCCCTGAAAAGGGAACTTTGAGGAATTGTGCCACATTGTTTTTATTGACCGGAGCAGTGACCAGCACGTCAATGTGACCTTTTTTAAGGTCTTCAACAGCGGCATCAAGTGCTTGTATTGACATTTCACCGGCCAGAACCGTGGATGTGCCAAGGTCAATCTTCACCTCATGGTCGTGAAGATTAACGAGGTTTGGACGTTTAGCATTGGCCTGGTCGGCATGACGGATAATGTTGAAACTGAAATCAGGGATATTGAGGGTTTTCCGGTGATACGACGCAGCTTTTGAAAGACCGTAAACGATGGGTGTGAAAAGTTCGGTAATGCGTGTGTCGAGGCAGGTTTTTATAATAATCTCGTAAGAAATACTGTTTATATCGCCTTGTGTGATACCAACAACAATGCGGTTTTCGTTCTCGGGGGTGCGTATCATGCCGTTAATGTTTGCCAGAGCAAATATACGCTAAAAGGCAAAGAGAAGACAGCAGAAGTAAACGGCTGTGGCAACGGCATACAATTATCTATTCATGCGAATGCCGGCTGCTTATTTGATCAGTTCAAACCTGATGCTTTCAACACTGTTGATAGCCCTGTCGGAAAAGAAATCGGCGGCTGGAAATATCCTGAAGGCGCCTCCATCCTGGTTTTGTGGCATCGGAACCATGAGAAACTCTGCCTGGTCGTTACGGTTCATTACTTCGCTATATGTAAACGCGCCATGGTAACCGTCTTTCCCGGTGATGATGAACAATCCTTTCTGAAGGTTTTCACGCGTAAGTGGGAAGTGCTGAGCAAGGATTTGTTTCAGCATCACCCCTTCGAACGGCGTTGTACTGTGGATTCCCCGTCCGCGTCCGTAAAAAACGGTCGGGAACACGTAACTGGTGTTTTGTTCCGAAAGTTTGTTGATCGTTTCAACGTATCGGTCGCCATCGGAAACTGTAAAACTTTCGGCAAACATCGGGCTCATTCCTTTCACGATGTTAAATTTTCCTTTGAAAGATTTCACTGTGATTTTTACAGGGTTGCTGATGTTTCGTTCGGTTAGCAAATCGCTGGCAACCACAAGTTTGTTTTCAATGGGAAGATCCCAGAGTTCCTTGGTTTTGGAAGGTACAATACGAGCGACTTGTGTGGCAATTAGTATCTCGTGACGGTGTATCGGGTAGTACATTTCACCCCAGCTGAAAACTACTTTTTCGCCTGCCCGGTTCTCTACTTCAACATACAAATCAATGATAGGAGGGAACTCCGCTTCGTTTTTCTTTTGAAGGATACATGAATTTAAAATATCATACAAGGAATAACCATCGTACCGGTAAGCGCCGACAAAAGCATCTTTTCCGTTTTTCAGCTGATCTTCCTTCACGATTACTGACCGCATGGGCAGTTTCGAGAAATCAACCATTCCGGGATTGGCAATTTCGCCGGAAATTTCAATGGATGGTGCTGTGAGTTGGTGGGTTTCGGCATCATCATAGAAATCGTTGGTTTGTCCGAAACCTTTGATACTCAGAAAGAGGCAAACTGTTAAAAAGAAAGAGATGTTTTTCATGGTAAGGTAGTATTTTGATTATCAGAATTTTGCTTGAACTTCCAAAGTAATGAACCGCCCCGGGCAAACTGCATATTTGCTGTCGTAATATTTGGTGTCGGCTAGGTTTTGAACATTAAGCGCCAGCGTGTAATGGTTTTTAATCTCTTTCCAAAGCCTGGCATCAATGGTTGTATAAGCCGGATATTGATCGGAGCCTACAATTTCGTCCCAAATATTCTGATCGTTGACGTATTGCGAACCGGTGTATCGTACAGATGCAGAAGCATTTACAAATTTACTCCTGAATGTCACTCCCGCATTGGCCATGTGCCTGGGCACATCAGTCAGAAAATTGCCCGAAAGGTCAATGGTATCGGTTACAGTGAGCTTAGTATAGGAACCTATCACCGAATGTGTGTAGGTGTAATTTGCGAAGGCCGATATTTTTTCGCTCAGGTTGTAACGCAACTCAGTTTCGGCACCGAATATTTTTACTTTGCTGATGTTCGACCGCAACATGATGGGACGTTCGCCAAAACCCATGTCAATTGTCTGACCATTGGTTATGTAATACTGAAAGTCCTTTCCCTGCGAGAAATAAACCGATGCCGATAACTGTATCTTGCTAAGTATCAGTACATCGGCACCAGTTTCAATATTCGTAAGGTACTCAGGGTTCAACGACGGATTGGCGATCTTGAATCCGCCTTTGATGCGGCCCGAACGGCAGAGGTCTTCAAGTGCCGATGCCCTGAACCCTCTCGAAACCTGAGCATAAACCCTCGAATCTTCATTCCACTTGTACTGGGCCGAAAACCTTGGGCTTAAAGCCCGCCAAGTCTGAGACTTCATTTCGGGAACCTGGTAACTTTGCATGAACTGCGTTTCGGAAGTGGGAGCCTCAATGCGGAACGAACCATCGTAAAAATGGGACACATCGTAGCGCAGGCCTGCAGTCAGCTTGATTTTGTCACCCGGTAAAACCATTTCATCCTGCGCAAAAACCGCCGAAGTGAGGATTTTGCCTTCGTTATATACTATATCCGTCGAGGTGTAATATTCATCGTAAGCATCAACGCTGCCGTTTTTAATATCAAATCCAGCCGTGATCTTGTGAATCCGTCCTGCGCTGAAAGTTGCCGAGTTGATCCAACCCAGGTCGCGGCGCACCGAAAGCACATTGTACCAGGTATAATCGTCCTTGAGGTATTCGTTTACCTTTTTGTAGTCTTCGGTAAGCATGTAAACTGATGATCGCAGGGTTGTTTTTTTGACCCGGCCCTGGTAATTCATGGTAATACCATATGAATCGTGGTCGGTGGCATTTCCGTCGGGTTGATAGACTTTTTCACCTGTGCCGCGGTTGTCGTTATAATAGTTTACGCTGGCTTCGAGCCTGTGATTGTTTTTGAAGATTAGTCCGCCTTTTACCATGCTGCCGGCCTCTTTCATATTCGATTTCACGATGTATGGATTGGCTGCAATATCTGCTTCTGACTGTGTAATATAGCCATCGCTTTTTTTGGCAAAAAAGTTCGCATTCCAGAATCGTGAAATTCCTGCTTTGTCAGGTTTTGAAGACTTTCCGGCACTGATCCGTCCGCCCATAGTGTTGAAGGTGCCGTATTCCAGCGAAGCACTTATCGAGAGTTTTTCATCCGGTCGCCGGGTGATAATGTTGATGATTCCACCCATTGCATTTCCGCCATAAAGTGCTGACCCTGCACCTTTTATGACTTCGATTTTCTGTACGGCATTCATGTCCACCATGTTCCAGTCAACGGTGCCGCCATCGGATTTGTTCAGGGGAATTCCATCCATCAGAACCAGCACCCTTGCTTGTTCCTTTCCGCTCAGGCCACGCATTGTGACGGTAGCTTTTGTGCTGAAAATTCCGAATGGACGGTTATAATTGATACCAGGTGTATATTGAAGAACTTCATCAATATTCTGAACCGGTATGCTTTCCAACTGTTTAAAAGTCAATAGATTGACCCTTCCTGGAGCGTCAATTACCCTGTTATCGGTCCGGGTGGCGGTAATCACCACCTCGTCCATGTTAAGCAAGGCGGGTGTGAGGACGATGTCCTTAAATTTGTTCTCACCTTTGTTCAATTTATAACCGAGGCTGACTTTCTCATAAGATATATGGCTGATATACAAGGTGACAGAATCCTGCTTCAGATTGCATATCCTGAATTCGCCTTTAGCATCAGTGATGGTTGCACCATTGCCTTTCACAGTGACCGAAGCTCCTGAAATGGCAGCCTCACTTTTGCTGTCGATGATGCGGCCTGAGATACAAGCCTGGCTATAACTTTTGCCTGCCGCTAAAAGCAGCACGAGAACAACCGGCAACCAGAATAATTTAAAAGCTTCCCGCATCTGTATCATTTCTGAATTTTTATTGCCATTTCAACCGTGCCTTCTGCTGATTCATCAGCGCGGATAACCTTGATGAGTCCGTACTTTCCGGCTTGCGTTTTAAAAGGAACTACCTTGCCTGCATAGCAATATTTACAATTGCCGCTTACTTTAGCTCCCTGGTATGCCGAAACTAACAGGCTGTCGTTTACGGCAGCATCAAATTCGCTGGTCGTAATGAGGTTATTATCAACCGAATAATAGTCATACAGGGTAGCATTTTTAGCCGTCCAGTTGAGCAGAATGGGATAATAGGCTACAGTAGCGGTGTATCCGGGACAGGTAAATGATGGAGACGGTTTGCCTGAAGTAATGTAGAAATACCCAAGAAAGTCAATTTCTGCTTCGTGGCCTGCTACCGTGCTTTGGTTGTATGTTAATCCTCCATCCAGGTCGAGAAACTGATCCCGGTTTTGGTTGTTCTGAAAACCAACGGTAACCGACGGATAGTAACTGATTGGCCCATAAGCAGTTCCTTCGGCTTTGTAAATTGTGAGCGACTGTGAGGCCGTCACACGGTCGGCATTCATAACGGTTACCAGCCAGGTTTCTGCTTCGGCTGATGATTTGCTGAAGGTGAGGTCGAGGTCAAGCCCTTCCTGTCCGCAGTAAATGCCGCGATCGTACTGCACAACTGTGTCGTTTCCTTCGATACGGTCGATACGGATGTATGTAAGAGGTGCGCCGGCACCCGACGCCAGCACTCCGATCCTGATAGTACCTCCCTGGGGTATATCTGCACCGTCAGCTGTATAAGCCGTTCCTGATTTTAGTAATAGGAATGTTTTTGAAACGCTGTCATCCTTTGTACAGGATGAAAACATCAGGATGAAACTTAGAGAAACAAAAAACCACATTCTGACGGGGCAGTAGTGTGGCTTCTTGTTCTTAGGGAAGGATGAAAACTTCATCACTTGCTATTTCTGGATTTTTGCTGCAAATTCGAGTGTCCCGTCTTCAACTCCGGTAACTTCAACAATCTTCAGCAATCCAAATTTACCTGATTGAAGCTTGATGCAATAAACTTCGCCTGCTGTGAGCAGCTTGGCTTTCTTGAATTTGTTGTTGGGATCAAAAGCTGCGAGCACCTTGGCATCATTGGTTACGGCATCAAATTCGGCTGCTGTGAGAGCTGTTTTTACAAAATAGGTCACATTCTTGGTTGTGTAATTTGACGGATCATAATCACCGCCAAAAATCCCTGAAATATTCGATCCCGGTGCCGCGAGTGTCATCAGGTTAACATGGCCGGATGTGTTTTCGTAGAAGCAAAACAGGTCGATATCGGCCTGGTGATTGAAAGCCTGGTCAATGGTGTACAGCGTAGCCGTGTTATTTGCAAACGATGCAAACCCGGGAACCGTTGTATTATTCTGAGCGCCCAGTTTCACCGACGCAAACGAAGCGATTTCGCCAAAAGAGCCCGTGATGGTAACTGAATCGGCAAAAGTGTTTCCGGCTATGTCAGTCGTCACAAACTTCCAAACCTCTTTGTCGTTGGTGTTTTTCAGGCTGAAAAAGTCGAAGGTAAACTGGGTTGAGTTGATCGTCGAATCAAGTATTGCCTGGCCATCGAGTAAGATCATGAATTTTACCAGGTTATCGGTGCCGTTGTAGTCGGCAGTAATGCCAAAACGCAAGGTGTCGGCATAAGCGGCATTGGCATCGGCTGTAATATATCCCGCAGCATTTGACAGCTTGATTGTGGGGAGTACCGGTTCGTCATCTTTTTTACATGCCGTGGTTAACATCAATGCTGATAAGGCTATCAGCGCAATAATCGAGGTAATCTTTTTCATTTTGATAATTTTTCGATTAGAAAACAAATTCATAACGCCGGCAAAGGTAATAATTTGGAAACACCTGCAAACTGCTGAGAAATATTTATTGAATTGCAAGCAATATAAACCTGCATGTTCACACCGATGAGGTTTACACATCAACACTTAAACCTTACATATATCATCAGGCCTTGCTGATAAGTTCAGCCATTTTAAACAGCAATCTCACACCTGTAGCTGTGCCGCCGGCAGTTCGGTAGGCTTCTTTTTTTTCGAGAAATGAAGGCCCGGCAATATCGAGGTGAATCCATGGATAATCGGTAAAATGCTGCAGGAATTTTGCTGCAGTTATGGTCCCGGCATATCGGCCGCCAACGTTTTTCAGATCGGCAATCTCTGACTTGATGAGTTCTCCGTAATCGTCCCACATGGGGAATTCGGCAATCCGCTCATGTACTGCTGTTCCTGCTTCGCGGAGCATTTCAAACTGTTTGCCGGCTTTTGCATGCATCCCGGCGATGCCAAAAGTGCCGAGTGCTGCCATGGCGGCGCCTGTAAGCGTTGCCAGGTCAATCACAAGCATAGGATCATAATTTTTGGCATAGGTAAGCGCATCAGCCAGAATAAGACGGCCTTCGGCGTCGGTATTCATCACTTCTACGGTAGTGCCGTCCATCATGGAAATAATGTCGCCCGGCGTGGTGGCATTGCCATCAGGGCGGTTATCAGTTGCCGGTACCAGCGCAACAACATGCAACGGCAGTTTCGATTTTGCAATGGCAAACAGGGCTGCAGCAACAGCTGCTGCACCGGCCATATCACATTTCATGGTGTCCATCGAAGCGGATGGTTTCAGGCTTAGCCCGCCGGTATCATAAACAACCCCTTTGCCGACAAAAACCAAAGGCTTTTTATTCACAGGCTTTTCAGGCTTGTATTCCATGATCGTAAATGTGGGAGGGTCAATACTGCCGCGGTTTACAGCAAGCAGGCCACCCATTCGCAATGCTTCAATGCGGTTTTTGTTCATTACTTCCACTTTAACTCCCGATTCGGCACCGAGTTGTTCAAACTCCTGTGCCATTTTTTCAGCGTTAAGCGACAGTACAGGTTCATTAACCAGCGAACGGCAGCGATATACAGCGTCACAAAGAAAATTCATCCTTTCAACCTGCTCATTTTTAACATGTTTCGAAACAATTCCAATTGCTTTCAACGATGGTTCTTTGGTTGAAGCTTCTTTTACATATTTCAGGAATTTGTAGTTACCGAGAGCCATTCCTTCAGCAATGGCAAGGGTTTCGGCAGGTTTTGCAGCAATGTCGAGCAGGGTGACTGATTCAATCTTGCTGTCGTTGAGCATTGGCAGAAAACCGTCGCCGGCTTTCCTAAGCTTTTCAATTTTTCGCGGCGTTGATTTGCCTTTTTCAACCCTTACTACAAAAAGCCAATTATCTAACCTGTTGATGGTTACAATGTTTTTATCCTTTTCCTTGAGACGTTTTCGCAAAAAGGTTAGTTCGGGACCGGTAAAAAGCTCCCTTGGTATATCATTGATGGTATTGATTACTAAGACCAGCGTTTCGCCGGCTGTAGCGCGCTTTATCAGGCTGATGGCAGGTAACATGGTACATGAATTTGGTGATGTCAAAATTAACAATCATTGTCCAGATTGGTTAATTTACATGCACAATCTGTAAAAGACTAATTTTGCATTCATGATTAACGATCACTCAGCTTTGCTGTTAAAAGCCATAGATGGCAAATTTCTTTCGGCTGACGAAGGGCTGGAATTGTATTTAAATGCACCCCTGTCGCAGTTGATGTTTGCTGCCAACGAGGTGAGGAAAAAGCTGCATCCGCATGGCAAAGTAACCTGGATCATCGACCGGAATGTGAATTACACCAATATTTGTGTTTCGGGGTGTAAGTTTTGTAATTTCTATCGCGGCAAGAATCATCGCGAAGCCTACGTTACGTCCATCGAGGAATACCGGCAGAAGATAGATGAACTTTTTGCGCTTGGCGGCAATCAGTTATTGCTTCAGGGCGGTATGCATCCTGATTTTGGATTATCTTTTTACACGGAACTGTTCCAGGCGCTTAAAGGAATGTATCCCGATCTCAAGTTACATGCTTTAGGCCCTCCCGAAGTAGTTCATATTGCGCAGCTCGAAAGCCTGAGCTATCATGATACGCTGGAGCGGCTTATGGCTGCCGGCCTCGACAGCCTGCCCGGCGCAGGAGCTGAAATCCTCGTTGAAAGGGTACGCAGCGAAGTGTCGCGAAATAAATGTACGGCAAATCAGTGGCTCGATGTTATGCGCGAAGCCCATAGACTAGGGCTGACCACCTCGGCTACAATGATGTTCGGACATATTGAAACGCCCGAAGAGCGCCTGCAACATATGATTGCCGTCAGGGAAGTTCAAGCCGGGAAACCAGATGCTGCAACCGGTTTCATCTCCTTTATTCCCTGGCCTTTTCAGGATAAAAATACGGTGTTGAGCAAACGTTACAATGTACATAACTCGGTGAGCAGGGAAGAATATATCCGTACCATCGCCATTAGCCGTCTTATGCTGCCGAATATTCAAAACGTGCAGGCATCATGGCTTACTGTTGGCAAGGAGACGGCTCAGCTTTGCCTTCATGCAGGCGCCAATGATTTTGGTTCGATAATGATTGAAGAAAACGTGGTTTCCGTTGCCGGGGCTGATTATAAATTTGACAAGGAAGGAATCAGGAAGGCTATTCGTGAAGCCGGGTTTGAGCCACAGTTCCGCAATCAGCAATTTGAATTTTTACCCTCTCCGGAATGATCGGGGGAACAGGCAGGCTCATAACTCGATAAACTGCCGTATATTGCTCATTACTATTTCAGTAGCTCCTTTTTTTGAGGCAACATATTTCCGGCATACTGCCGAAGCCTCTGAAAGGCGCGCCGGCTGACTGAGCAGAGGGGCCATTTTGTCCTTTAGGCTCTGATAATTCTCGATTGGGAATGCCCCATTTAGAAGAACAAGGTCCGAGGCCTCGTTGAATTTATGGTAATTGGGGCCAAAAAACACCGGTAATCCGAATGTGGCAGCTTCGAGGATGTTGTGTATGCCCGCCCCAAATCCGCCGCCTATGTATGCAACAGTTCCATACTGGTACAAATGGGGGAGGATGCCGATGGTATCAATCACCAGTACACGGTACATGGTTACCGATGACGGATTGGCCGCCGAAAGCTTCACCGCCAGCCCGTTGCACCTGGCAAGGATGGCTGAAATGTGAGCTTCGTCAGTTTGATGAGGCGCTAAGATTATTTTAACATCATGATTTTCAGAGAGGTATTGTATGAGCAGGCTTTCGTCGGCAGGCCAGGAGCTGCCGGCGATAATAATTTTATTTCCTGAAGCAAAAGCCCTGATTAGCGGAAACTCGCGCGCATTGCCGGCTATAGCTGAGACACGGTCGAACCGCGTATCGCCGCTGATGATCACATTCCTGATATTGATGAACTCGAGCAACTCACGCGAATTTTCGTTTTGCACAAAAATGGTAGCGAAGCCTGCGAGCAGTTTCCGCGGCCAATCGCCATACCATTTAAAGAAAACTTGTGTTGTGCGAAAATTTGCCGAAAGCAGAAAAACCGGAACTTGATTTATCCGCAGGTTTTCGAGGTAATTGAACCAGAATTCGTATTTGATGAAGAATGCCACATCGGGATTCACTGTTCTAACAAATTTGGCCGCCCGCGAAGGAGTATCAAGCGGAAGGTAGTATATGAAATCAGCGCCGGTGTATGCATTGCGGACTTCGTACCCCGAAGGGCTGAAAAATGTTAAGAAGATGAAATAATCAGGATGTTGCTGCCTGAAAGCTTCGATCACCGGCCTGCCTTGTTCAAATTCGCCCAACGAGGCGCAATGAAACCATGCTATCTTCCGGTCGCCATGTGTTTTGCGGGCTTCATTAATAGCAAGCTGTATCCTGTCGAATATACGTTTGCGTCCGTTCACCCACCGCCTTGCTTTGGCATTGAAAGGTGACCCGATACGGATTCCTAATCCGTAAAAATAAATCCCGATACTGTATATGGCCTGAGCCAGCATTGTAAAGAGTTGGTATCAAGATTAGTAATAGTAGAATTCCCTGCTTGATTTATTATATAGCGGAAATGTCCAACCGAGTTTTATTCCGATAAGCATGTCGAAACGACGTTCTTCCGGACGCTTCATTTCGGCAAAGTAATAAGCCCGTCGTGATTGAGTGAATGCTTCAATGGCCTCGATTCCTGCAAAGTAATTGATCTTACGGTTATTGCTGAAATGCGTATAACCGATAAATTGGTTCAGGGCAGGCCCGTTGCACATATGATCGTACCCTTTCTTGTAGTCGCCGGCAACCTGTGGAGCTGCATTATCGCTGTTTTCGATACGTATTTTATGCTGCAAAAATCCAACACCTCCAGTAATCATGAGTCCGGAATTTGGATTAGAATGACCTACCGGTATGATTTTTCCGGTTCTAAAGCGAAGGTCGTATCCACGCTCCAGGAGGGCTATGTTGGCATACACGCCGTTCTCATCAATGATATGGCCGTCAGAAGTGGCAATGTTGGCCAAAATGCTCGATTCGTTCTTGATCTTTTCACTGAAAATGAAATTTCCTTCGAGGCCGAAATACCAGTTGGATTTGGTTTTAAACCCGAATCCGGCGCCAACAGTATTGCTGATCCCGAAACGGTCTTTCATGTCGCCCGCTGGCAAATGCATGCCGAACGACGCTGAAATCATTGGAAAGCTGATACTTGAATCTTTTACATTCACCTGGCCCACAACGTTCTGTTGTGCGAAGATGCAAAAGCAAAAGAGCAGAAAAACCGGAAGTTTGAATCGCATTCGGGAGTTGCACATTAGAAGTGGCAAAGGTATGAAAAACTTGGTGTGTTATATACTGGTTTATACCATGCCGGCAGTAAAGCGGCAATTTTGCCCTATCCGGGTTTAACCAATCAAACGGGAATGGCAGCAGTGATTCCCGCCCGGTAATTCTTGTTATCTTTGTCAGACTTTCACAAACTAAAATCCAGCTCTATGCGAAACATTGCCATGGTGGACCTCAAAGCCCAGTACGAGAAAATCAAACCCGAGATTGATGCCGCCATTCAGCAGGTGATTGACACTACTGCTTTTATCAACGGCCCGGCTGTAAAAGAGTTCCAGGCTGCACTTGAAAAATACCTGGATGTAAAACACGTAATTCCATGCGCCAACGGTACCGATGCCCTTCAGATTTCGATGATGGCGCTTGGGCTGAAACCGGGAGACGAGGTCATAGCTCCTTCGTTTACCTTCATCGCCACGGCCGAAGTGATCGCTTTGTTAGGACTTACCCCGGTGCTGGTTGATGTTGATCCCCATACCTTTAACATTGATCCGGTGGCCATCCGCAAGGCAATCACTCAAAAAACCAAAGCCATTGTTCCGGTTCACCTGTTCGGGCAATGTGCCGATATGGACGAAATCATGCAGATCGCCGGCGAATATAACCTGTTTGTGATTGAAGATGTTGCGCAGGCAATCGGTGCCGAATTTCACCTGAGTTCAGGTAAAACAGTTAAAGCCGGAACCATCGGGCATGTAGGTTGCACCTCCTTTTTCCCATCAAAAAATCTTGGCTGTTATGGCGATGGAGGAGCAATATTCACCAATGATGATAAGATTGCTGCCAAACTGCGATCGGTTGTAAACCATGGCATGACAGTGCGCTATTACCATGATGATATCGGTGTAAACAGCCGGCTCGACAGCATACAGGCTGCTATTCTCAAAATCAAGTTAAAGTATCTTGATACCTACGCCGAAGCACGCCGCAAGGCTGCTGATGCTTACGACGCAGCCTTTTCAGCCAATCCCGGGCTGAAGGTGCCGTCACGTTTCGCTAAATCAACACATGTTTTCCACCAATACACGCTCGTAACCACTAATTTGGATCGGGGCAAACTGCAGGAGTACCTCGCTGCCAAAAATATACCGGCAATGATCTATTATCCTGTGCCGATTCATCTGCAAAAAGCCTACCTCGATCCACGTTACAAACCGGGCGATTTCCCGGTAACCGAAGCACTCAGCAAAGCTGTGATTTCGCTGCCCATGCATACCGAACTCGATGAAGAGCAAATTGCATTCATCACTTCTTCGGTAATCGAGTTTACCAATCAATAACAGCAACACCGAAACAAAATACCTTCCGAATGGATAACGAATATTTTGCACACCCCACAGCAGTAATTGACGATGGCTGCATCATCGGCAAAGGGGTAAAAATCTGGCACTTTTCGCATATCATGTCAAATTGTGTTATTGGCGACAATTGCAATATCGGCCAGAATGTTGTTGTATCGCCCGAAGTTGTGCTGGGACGAAATGTTAAAGTGCAGAATAATGTATCAATCTACACCGGTGTGATATGTGAGGATGATGTCTTTCTTGGCCCTTCAATGGTTTTTACTAACGTAATTAATCCCCGTAGCGCCGTGAACCGCAAACACGAATATGCGAAAACCAGGGTAAGAAAAGGAGCGACCATTGGAGCAAATGCCACTATAGTGTGCGGTAACGACATTGGCGAATTTGCTTTTATAGGTGCAGGAGCGGTTGTAACCAAGCCGGTGCCGCCTTATGCCCTCGTTGTCGGCAACCCGTCGAGGCAAACAGGCTGGATGAGCGAATTCGGCCAAAAACTGCATTTCGACTCAATGGGTATCGCGGTATGTCCCGAAAGCAAAGTCAGGTATATGCTGCGCGAAGGTAAAGTGACAAAAATCGGATGAGACGACAGGTGAATAAAAGTTATCAGAAATAAATACGAAAATTCATTTCCCGGGAACCGGATCATATTAATTAATACATACTGAATATGAAAAAAATATTAGTTACCGGAGGTGCAGGATTCATAGGTTCTCACCTGGTAAGGCTGCTTGTGAAGAAATATCCTGATTACAGGATCATTAATATGGATAAGCTTACTTATGCCGGTAATCTTGCCAACCTTACCGATATTGAGAATTTGCCCAATTACGAATTTGTGAAAGGCGATATTGTTGACGAGGATTTTGTGATGATGACTTTCGATGCCTACCGCTTCGACGGCGTGATACACCTTGCCGCCGAAAGCCACGTCGATCGATCGATTGCAAGTCCCAGGGAGTTTATCATGACCAACATCGTAGGTACGGTTAACCTGCTGAATGCTGCCCGCCACATTTGGAAGGACAATGCTGAAGGCAAACGTTTTTATCATATCAGTACTGATGAAGTATATGGATCGCTTCACGATGAAGGTAAATTCCTCGAAACCACTCCTTATGACCCTCGCAGTCCCTACTCTGCATCTAAAGCAAGCAGCGACCACCTGGTAAGGGCTTATCATCATACTTTCGGATTGCCGGCTGTGATCAGCAACTGTTCAAATAATTATGGCCCGTTCCAGTTTCCTGAGAAGCTTATACCGCTGTGCATCAATAATATACGTCATGGCAAGCCTTTGCCTGTGTATGGCGAAGGTACCAATATCCGCGACTGGCTTTATGTTGAAGACCATGCACGGGCCATCGACCTGATCTTTCACCAGGGTATTGACGGCGAAACATACAATATCGGCGGCAACAACGAGTGGCGGAATATAGACCTTGTTAAAAAGCTGTGTGAAATTATGGACCGTAAGATGGGACGTCATCCCGGCACTTCCGAGCAACTTATCACTTTCGTGAAAGACCGTGCAGGACATGATTTCCGTTACGCCATTGATGCGTCGAAACTTCAAAACAATTTGGGATGGTCGCCAGTTGTTAAGTTCGACGAAGGATTTGAAAAAACAGTTGAATGGTACCTCGAGAATCCTGAATGGCTCAACAATGTCACCTCGGGAAATTACCTGAAGTATTATGAAACCATGTACCGTAACAGGTAAGTTGCTATAAAACAATTATTTAAAAACAGTCAATACTAATTTACCGTTGAAACAGCATATTCCCCACATGATCCGCGACAGGGCCGCCCGTTATGGTTCACGCGAAGTGCTTAAAGCAAAAGATATTGCCTCAGGCAATTACAAAGCCATTCAGTGGGATGATATGCTCCGTCAGGTGAACCAGGTTTCAAGGGCATTGCTCTCATTGGGATTTGGCTTCGACTCAAAAATCGGAATCTGTTCCGATAACAAACCTCAATGGACGATCGCTGACCTTGGAATTCTGCAGATCAGGGCCATCAATGTACCTTTCTTTGGAAACGCATCCTCGCAGCAGCTCAGGTATATTATCTCTGAAACCGGCATGCAGCTTATGTTTGTCGGCAACCGCGAGCAAATGGAACGCGCTCTCCGACTGGCCGACCATGAAGGAACGCTTTCAATGGTTGTTGGGCTCGATTCTGCGCTTACTGATACCTCAAAAAAATTTATTGCCTGGGAGCAATTTCTGGCTCTTGGCAACAATGCTGAATATAACGCTGCCATCGAAACGCTGCTTAACCAGGCAACGCCGGGTGATATTGCTACTATTATCTATACATCAGGAACTACGGGCGCTCCCAAAGGAGTTATGCTCACGCATAACAACTTTATGTATTGCATGAAAATCCATGATGAACGCCTCTTAGTGGGTGAGCAGGATGTTTCGATGTGTTTTTTGCCGCTCAGCCATGTTTTTGAAAGAGCCTGGACCTACTATATTCTGTATCGCGGAGCCTTAAATGTTTACCTCGAAAACCCGAAAGCCGTCATTGAAACAATGCCAGAAGTGAAACCTACTGTAATGTGCACTGTTCCAAGGTTTTTCGAAAAGACATATGAAGGCATCAGGCTAGAGGAATCGAAATGGCCAGCATATAAACGTAAAATATTCGAATGGGCCATCAATACAGGGCGAGAGGTTTCAGATCAGAAGAAGAACAATAAAAGCATCGTGCCTCAACTTGCGTTGAAATACTTTTTTGCTGACCGCCTGGTGCTTAAAAAACTCAGGAGCGTTCTGGGTGGAAGAATCAGGTTTATGCCCTGTGCAGGCGCCGCTATCAGGCCCGACCTGCTCAAATTCTTTCATGCTGCCGGTATCTTTGTGAACTACGGTTATGGCGCCACCGAAACTACTGCTACTGTATCGTGTTTCAGATCAGATATTTATGAGTTTGAATCGGTTGGAACCATTATGCCAGGCATCGAAGTGGATTTCTCGCCCGAAGGTGAAATTCTGGTTAAAGGAGGAACTGTTTTTGCCGGATATTACGGTAAACCTGATGAAACAGCCAAAATACTGACTGATGGCTGGTATCATACCGGAGATACGGGCGGATTGACGTCATCAGGCAACCTGATTATGCTCGACAGGATGAACGATATTTTTAAAACTTCGGGTGGCAAGTTTGTGTCACCGCAAAAAATCGAATTGCTCCTCTGCGACGATCCATTCATTGAACAAGCTGTTGTGATTGGCGACAACCGGAAGTTTATTTCGGCATTAATTGTGCCATCTGTGGCAAAACTCCGAAACCAGTTTGGTTTGCCGGGTGAAAAAGCCGACGATGCCGAAATTCTTGTAAAAGAAGAAGCTGTGATTGATTTTATGAAGTTGAGGAT
>JAKLFM010000020.1 GCA_022711175.1 Bacteroidota bacterium
ACCGATAGTTTTATGCTTGAGCTGCCAGTCATGTTAATAGGTGATTTGAACATTGAGATCATTGCTATTGACGGAAAAGTTGTTTACAGTGAGAAGTTATTGAATAATCTTCCTTCCACCGTGTTTAGTATTCATGGTTTGTCGGTGTTAAAACCGGGATTTTATATACTCAATGTAAATACGGAAAATGGTGTTTATGCAACTTCTTGTCTGAAACGATAGTCAGGAGTAAAAGCAATTACCCTAAGCATCATCATCATCATTTTTGATTGACTTATTATTCTCCGATGAGTCGGTAAGCAATGGTCATTTGGTCTGAGCGTCGCTGGATCATTATTCAATTGCTAAAAGTCCTCAGAATGCAATCATCCGGATTGTGATTGGGGAAAGAAATTTTTATCTAAGCCTCATTCACTTTAGAGTCTGAAATTATCAAAAGATATTTTTCATAATCAGCAACTTGAGTAAACAAAAAGAGGGTAGGAGATATGCCCGAAAATATATTGGAAAACGAATGTAAGGATACGCTATTCAGTTATCCACAGAGGTAAACAAGAATAGTACACATAAGTAAACCTAATTAAGTTTATAAATGCAAACACAGGGTAAACACATGTAAATACCATTGTAAATGAGCATGTTTCACAATTGTGAATTACAGAACTTATGTCTTTTGTATATCGGATAATATTATGTGTATATATTTTGATACTTTTGTTTTTTATGTAATTGTATATCAGTACTATAATTGCATCTATCTAATACAATAAATTAACTAAATTCTCTTTTGCCGATAAAACCTCACTGACGAGTCTAATTTCTCTAATATATTCATTGATAGATAGATAAAAGTAATAACCTACATGATTTACTTATGTTTCAACTTAGGGGATTAAGATCGTAACCTGGAACTATAAAAAGCATTATATTTGTGAATATAATATCTTACATTTGTATAAAGTTTGATTCTTTATCACTAAGAAAATGAAAGACCGTATCCAGTTATTAATAAAAGCAAAGAATTATACAGCTGCTCAGTTTGCTGACGAAATTGGTGTACAAAAATCAGGCGTCTCACATATTCTCTCAGGCCGAAATAATCCGAGCCTTGATTTTGTGCAGAAGATTCTCGCACGATTTCCTGAATTAAGTACTGACTGGCTGCTGTTTGGCCGTGGCCCGATGATGCAAAAAGATATACCGGCAGCTTTCACTCTGCCACCTGTTGCTGCACCATCTGATTCGCCTGCAAAAATCATTGATTTGTTTTCCCAGGAGATTGCGCCAATTACTGTAGAAAAGGTTGAAATTCCTGTTACCGGGCCTGAAATGCCTGCAGCAAACCCGCCCGCTACACAACCGGCACCTGATATTCAACCTGTTGCCGTAACTCCAAAATCTTCAGCGGTCAATACCGAAGCAACTAAACACGACAGCAAGTTTGTTGAAAAGATAATCATCTTATTCAACGACAATAGTTTTAAAGAATACAAACCCGCTGATTAGAATCTTTCGAATTGCGAAAAGAAGAAATTGCTTTCAACAACTGCATTCTCATCACTGTCGGAGCCATGAACGGCATTGCGCTGAATATTGGTTCCGAACAATTTACGAATACTGCCTTCATGAGCCTTTTCAGGATCGGTACTGCCGATAAACGCCCTGAAATCCTCCACGGCATTCTCTTTTGCCAGAATGCACGCAACTATCGGACCCGATGACATAAACTCCACCAAACCTTCGTAAAACGGGCGGCTATGGTGCACAGCATAGAATGCTTCAGCCTGGCCACGGCTCAATTGAATGTATTTCATCGCCTTAATTGAAAATCCACCCTCGGCGATCTTTGAGAGAATCGGACCGATAAAACCTTTACTTACTGCATCGGGCTTTATCATTGTAAATGTGATACTTCCAGCCATAATTATCAATGATTAACACGATCGAAAGGTACTGCAATTTTCCCAATTTAGATGTAATGTATGTTCTATTTGGTATTTATTGGTAATTTTGTAAACTATTAATAACCTTCGGATTTTGAATTTCCCTGTTGACACAATCACTTTATTTAAATCATTGATTTCCAGGTCTAAAAAGGTACTTGTCACCACCCATTATAATCCCGATGGTGATGCAGTGGGAGCCTCTCTTGCCTTGTATCATTTTCTCGTTAAGTTCGGACACCAGGTTGATCTGATTATTCCTAACGATTTGCCTTCATTCCTCAAATGGATGCCGGGTAGTGAAAAACTGTTGATTTATAATGATAATCCTGAGACATGTAACGAAATCATTCACAATGCTGAAGTTATATTCTGTCTGGATTTCAATGCGTTAAGCAGGGTTAGGTATTACTCTGATGAACTTTCAAAAGCTACTGGTTTTAAGGTACTTATTGACCATCATTTGCAGCCTTCGGATGAGTTTGACCTTTCGCTTTCCGAAATTAAAGTTTCATCTACTTCGGAACTAGTTTATCAGTTAGTGTCCGAACTTAGTTATGAACACCTTATTGACAAGCCGATTGCTGAATGTCTGGTTGTTGGTATTATGACTGATACTGGATCGTTCAGTTACTCTTGCGACACGCCCGAAACGTTTCGGATAATGGCTTCGTTAATTGAGAAGGGTGCAGGCATAGAACGGATTCACAGGCTCGTATATGATACATACAGCGAAAGCCGTATGAGATTGCTGGGACATTGCCTGAGCCGGAGGTTGAAAGTAATCCACGAATTAAATACAGCCTACATCTGGCTTTCAAAAGACGATCTTACTGAATTCAACTATCAGCCGGGTGATACCGAAGGTGTTGTTAATTATGCACTTAGCATCGAGAATGTTTCGTTGGCTGCCCTGTTTACCGAACGCGACGACAGAATAAGGATTTCATTGCGATCGAAGGGTAACTTTTCGGTAAATGAGTTTGCCCGCCTGCATTTTAATGGTGGTGGCCACCGCAATGCAGCAGGTGCTGACTCGTTTGTATCGCTGAAGGAAACGCTCGATTTATTCGAGAATATAATCGCCGGATACAGGGAACAACTCAACAATAACAGTTTCTAATACAGTGAAACAAGAGCCCACGGGAATCCTCATCATATTATTGTGTTGCCTGCTGTTTGCAGCCTGCAATGATCACAAACCTGCCATGTCATCCGACAACAAAAGTGGTCTGCAGGAAACACTTATTGATGCTAATAAGAAGGCAGTACTCTCTGAAGATCAGCAGATTGAAGGACTTATCAGCCGTTATGGATGGAAAATGAATAAAACAGGTACCGGACTTCGTTACCTGATCTATAAGCAAGGTGCCGGATTGCCTGCTAAAAAAGGTCAAACAGCAACCATTTCCTGCGAAGTGAGACTGATCTCAGGTGATATTGTTTACTCATCCTCTGAAAACCAGGGGCTTAAGAAATTCAAGATAGGGAGTGGTGGAGTAGAACCGGGCATAGAGGAAGCAATTCTGCTATTGCACAAAGGCGACAAAGCTAAACTTGTACTACCTTCGCATCTTGCTTTTGGGTTAGCAGGCGACCAGGATCGTATTCCTCCAAAAGCAACACTTATCTATGACATTGAAGTCATTGAAATAAATAACTAAATTCTAATCAACTCATCCACAATCAATTAAAATGAAAAGATTACCACTTCTAATCCCGGCTGCACTGATCATTGTGTTAGGCATGACCTCGTGCGGGAAACACAGCGGCTTCAAGAAAGCTGATAGCGGACTTTATTACAAGTTCTTTACTCAAAATAAAGATTCAATTCAGGCCGATACTACAAAAATTGTCACGCTCAGTATCAATTATAAAACAGTTGTTAATGGTGAGGATTCCGTGCTCTTTAATTCGGACAGCATAAATCAACCATTTGAACTGAAAATTGTAAAACCAGTATATCCGGGCGATATTTTTGAAGCGTTGGGTATGATGCACAAGGGCGACAGTGCCGCATTCATTCTCAATGCCAAGGATTTTTTCCTAAAAACTGCACAGGCAATGAAATTACCCGAAGGTATTGACAGCACTGCCGAGATGACTTTCAACATCAGAATGCTTAAAGTGCAAACCATGGAGGAATACCAGAATGATAAGGCTATGGCACTGGCTAATAAAAAGGCTGAGGCAACAAAAGCACTTCTGGAGTATCTCACAAAAAACAATATCACTGTTGAACCCTCAGCCACCGGTGTATATGTTATTCCAACGAAACCAGCTACCGGCCGTGCAATTCAGAAAGGAGATTTTGCTAAAATTCATTTCGGTGTTTCACTCATTAATGGCAAGAAATTATTCTCAACTCATGATAATGATCAGCCAATGACCATTGAATGCGGTCAGCCATTTGATACAAAGGGCTTTGATGAAGGAGTTGCTAAGCTTAAAGAGGGCGAATCCGCTCGTATAATCGTTCCGGGAGAAATGGCCTTTGGTGAACGTGGGCGTCGCACAATGTCGGGTGAGGAACTTGTAGCACCTTATGCCACTGTTATTTACGATGTTGAAGTGCTCAAAGTAAGTACCAAGGCTGAGCATGAAAAGCAGCAGGCTGAGGAAGAAGCTGCTAAGAAAAAGGCTGCTGAAGTTGCAAAAAATGCTGAACCCGGTCTTATTCAGAAATATTTGACTGATAATAAGATCACTGTAAAGCCCACGGCATCAGGACTATACTACATTGAAAAGGTAAAAGGCAAAGGTAAAAAAGCTGAGGCTGGAAAAAAGGTTCAAATGAACTACACAGGCAGACTGCTGGATGGAACCAAGTTTGACTCGAACGCTGATCATAAACCGGTAAAACCTTATGAGTTTGCCCTCGGCCAGCAGCAGGTAATTGCCGGATGGGACGAAGGTGTTGCCCTCATGAACGAAGGTGGTAAGGCTACTTTTATTATACCATCGAAACTTGCTTATGGCGACCGCGAAATGGGCGGCAAAATCAAAGCCTACTCACCACTCGTATTTGATGTGGAACTTGTTAAAGTTCTTGATAAATAGCTAAATACCAATTTTATAATAAAGGCTGCCTCATTCATAGAAAAGAGGCAGCCTTTCTTTTTCTATTTCCTCGATAACTGCTTACGCTTTTCAAGTAGCTCTTTGTAAGCCAGCATCTCATCGCGCAGGCGGGCAGCTTCAATAAAATCAAGATCTTTAGCAGCTTTTTCCATCGCCCTGCGTGTTTGATCTGCCATTTTTTTCAGTTGTTCATCAGGCATGTAGTTGATAACCGGATCGGCAGCAGCGTTGATTTTATCATTTTCAACATAGGCAGGCGGCTTTGGTTTACTTTTCCCATCCGCCATTGCTGTTTGGCCTAATATCTGATCAGTGCTTTTTATGATTGGCGTAGGTGTGATGTTGTTTTTAATGTTATATGCAATCTGTTTTTCGCGGCGGCGGTTTGTTTCATCCATTGCCCTGCGCATCGAATCGGTAACCTTGTCAGCATAAAATATAACCTTTGCATTAAGGTTTCGGGCAGCGCGGCCTGCGGTTTGTGTTAACGATTTTTCCGATCTCAAAAAGCCCTCTTTGTCGGCATCCAGTATAGCCACCAGTGAAACTTCAGGAAGGTCAAGCCCTTCGCGCAGAAGGTTGACGCCCACCAGAACATCAAATGACCCGAGTCGCAGATCGCGGAGAATATCAATCCTGTCAAGTGTATCTACTTCGCTATGAATATATTGACAACGTATTCCGAGCCTCGACAAATACTTTGTAAGCTCTTCGGCCATCCGCTTTGTCAATGTTGTTACTAATGTACGTTCGCCTTTGCTGATGCGTTGTTCCACTTCATCGAGCAGGTCGTCCATCTGGTTAAGGCTTGGCTTTACCTCGATAACGGGATCGAGCAGGCCTGTGGGACGAATAAGTTGCTCAACCACTACTCCCTGGCTTTGCTGTAGCTCGTAATCGGCCGGTGTGGCACTGATGTAAACCACCTGCGAATACATGGATTCAAATTCTTCGAATTTCAAAGGGCGGTTGTCGAGTGCCGATGGCAACCGGAAACCATAGTCAACAAGGGTTTGCTTTCGGGAGCGGTCGCCCCCGTACATGGCACGGATTTGAGGAACTGTGACATGGCTTTCGTCAATAACCATCAGAAAATCATCAGGAAAATAATCGAGAAGGCAGAACGGCCTTGCTCCGGGAATTCTTCCGTCAAAATATCGTGAATAGTTCTCGATACCGGAGCAATAGCCAAGCTCACGCAACATTTCAATGTCATATGTCACGCGGTCTTCGAGCCTTTTTGCTTCGAGATTGCGGTTTAACGAAGCAAAATATTCCACCTGTTTCATCATATCGGCCTGAATTTCCCAAATGGCCTCTTTCATCTTATCCTTTGACGTGACAAAAATATTGGCAGGAAAAAGTACCAATTCTGGCACCTGTTCAATAATTTTTCCATTCAGCGGGTCAAATGAATGGATGCTCTCAATTTCATCACCGAAAAAGATGATACGAAAAGATATATCGGCGTAGGCGGGGAAAACATCAACAGTGTCGCCTTTCACTCTGAATTTACCGCGCGTAAGTTCAAGTTCGGTTCTCGAATACAGCGCATCAACCAGGGCATACAATAGTTTATTACGGCTCAGGCGGCTACCAGCTTCAATTTTTATAACGTTGCTGTTAAAATCATCAGGATTGCCGATTCCATAAATACATGATACTGAGGATACAACAATCACATCCCGGCGTCCGGATAAAAGAGCCGAAGAAGCGCTAAGCCTGAGTTTTTCTATTTCATCGTTGATTGACAGATCTTTCTCAATATATGTATTTGTAACCGGAATAAATGCTTCGGGCTGATAATAGTCGTAGTACGAAACAAAATACTCAACGGCGTTGTGGGGAAAAAACTGCTTGAACTCACCGTACAATTGGGCTGCAAGTGTTTTGTTGTGGCTAAGCACCAGGGTTGGCCGGTTTATTTCGTTAATTACGTTGGCAATAGTAAATGTTTTTCCCGAACCTGTAACTCCTAACAAAACCTGGGCATGGTCGCCATTGCGCAAGCCGGCAGCAAGCTGTTTGATGGCTTCCGGCTGATCGCCGGTAGGTGTATAATCCGAAGTCAGTTTGAACTCCATACAATTATCTGTTGCTGATTTTGTTGAGCCATATTTAATTATCTGTTTTATGAATATTTGCTACAACAGGGTAATGGTCAGAGTAGGATTTCTTTATTACCTGGAAACTACTGGCTGAAAGCGACCGGCTCGTCATGATGTAATCAATTCTTAGCCAGGGGAGAATATCGGAATATGTTTGCCCTATTCCATGCCCAGCCAGCACAAATGAATCATCCAGTTCATTTGTGAGTTGCTTGTAGGTATAGGAAGCGGGAGTGTCGTTTATATCACCGCAAAAAATTACCGGATATGGCGATTGTTTGATGAAATGCAGGGTTGTTGGTATCTGATCGGCGCGCCTGACAAAAGCACGTTTGATTTTCCTGAGAATAATTTTTGAACCCTTCTGGTAATCTAAAGTTGTGTCGTTTATTGAATTCCAGTCTGATACAAAACTAATATCTTCTTTTCCGAATCTCACCGATTCCATATGAGTATTGATAATACGAAAGGTATCGTCTTCCACCACAATATCGTTTACGGTGAAAAAATTAACATTGCTGTTTTCGTAAGGTACCTTAGATGAATTGATAATAGGGTATTTACTGAAAGTTGCCAGTCCAACTGGTAAATTCCTGTTTCCGGTAGCAACAAAAGCTTCATGCCGATACTTTGTTCTGAGTATCCTCGAGATGGTATCACCGTAATCAGCACCAAGTCCGTGACCCGAATAAAACTCCTGAATGCATAGTATATCAGGCGATTCAGAAGAGATCAAATCCAATATTGCCTGACGCATCTCTCGATGTCCTTTTTTTTCCCAGCTATACAAATTAAAAAGTCTGACATTGTAGGACATCACCTTAATATCCTTTTCACTGTTTCGGTTGTTCCGGGTTCGACCAGTACTGAAAAAGGTATTGAAATAACTGTATCCGATTACGATTGCTAATAACGAAATGAGGAAATAGCGTTTGAGATATACAATCCAGAAAAGTATGAACAGAATGTTTATGATAAGAATGGCAGGATATAGCAACCCCAAAAATGCTGCGGGCCAGAAAACAGATGGATTCAAGAAACCTGCCAGGTAGGCGAGTAACAATGCAATAACCGCTATCCAGTTTAGGAGGAGTACAATCCGGGTTCCGAACGATCTTTTCTTGGTGGGTTTTGCTGTTTTAGTAGCCATTAAATGCTGTTTTCTGGCAAAATTAAACAATGACGACCATCCATCTATTTCTTGCTTGACTTGAAGAGGAACTCTTTCTCCTCTTTTGACAGGGTAGTATATCCTGATTTGGCTATTTTATCGAGTATTTCATCAATTCTTTGCTGGTCATGAGCTTTACGGGCATTGTATTCCTCATCCGTTAAAGGTTTAGCTGACTGATGAACCTTTCTGAATTTCACTGTTTTTGGATTTTTTTTCCTTCTGCTTGCTAATGATGAACGGTTGAACACATCAAAAATGCGGGATGGATCCAATCTGTTCCTGAGCAGCAGCATATAAGCAATTCCCCATAAAGCTCCGCCAAGGTGAGCAAAATGTCCACCGGCATTGCCGGAGCGTATCATCAGCAAATCGGTGATAACCATAAAGATTGCAATATATTTAATTTTCACTTTGCCTATCAAAAGGAGGTTTATCACATAATCCGGCACTGTAAATGAGATCATGATTACGACTGAAAGCACTGATGCTGAGGCGCCAATAGCCACTGCTTGTGGAAGGCTTTGTGCAAATACAGGAAATATATTGAAAGCTGCCATGTAAACAAGGCCACCCGCAAGTCCGCCAAAAAGGTAGCTTGCCAGTAATTGCCTGTTTGTCAGGAATTCAAGGAAAATTTTACCAAACCAATAGAGCCATAACATATTAAAAAGGAGGTGCCAGAAATCGAGATGTAAGAACATATAGCTGATAATGGTCCATGGCCTGGAAGCGAAACCGGATATTTGTGCCGGTAATGCCAGCCAGTTTGTGATAAATGTCAGCCAGATCGTTTCAGTATCCTTGCCAGGTTCCCTGAATAGAAATGCGATTACACTTCCAAAATTGACGAGGAACCATACCAGAACATTTATTAACAGTAACTTAGAAAGTACACCGCTGCTTTTAAGAAAGGTCCTTAGTCGGTCGGCCGGTGATTGGGTTGAGTACATGAGCAGTTTATCAACGTGTTATTGCCAATATTGATTGTGTCTTTTTCTGTCAGTATATCTCCATAACAGAATTAGAAGAACTCCGAAAATCATACCGCCAAGATGGGCAAAGTGGGCTATATTATCACCGGTTTGCCTTAAACCAAAAATAAGTTCAAGAACTCCGTAAAATATTACAAACCATTTGGCTTTCATGGGGAAAAGGAAGTATATATAAATCATAGAATTTGGGAAGATCATACCAAACGCAAGCAGCAAACCATAAATAGCTCCTGAAGCACCAACAACAACCGGCTGATTGAGAAAATGCTCCTTGTACTCTGAAATGAAGTTGACACATCCCTGCAATGCCTGCACATTGTTATGATCCTGGATCAGAATGCCATAGTTGTTCTCAAATGTTTTAAACTGAGACCATATTTCGCCTGAATACTCATTCACAATGAATTTGTGCGATGAAACAAACGAATTAAGCGATTCAAAGCCGGGGCTGGCAATAAATCCGTTCATGGCACTTACCACCGGATTAATCTGGAAATAATATATTACGTAGTGCACAAGGGCTGCACCAATGCCTGTAATAAAATAGTAAACTATAAATCTCTTTCCACCCCAGTAGTTTTCAAGAGCACTGCCAAACATCCATAAAGCAAACATGTTAAAGAAAATGTGCGAAACACTGCCATGCATAAACATGTAGGTGATAAATTGGTAAGGATGGAATTGTTGCGATGAAAAATAATGCAACCCGAGTATTTCAACAAGGTCGATATTTCTGGTGTTTTGCAGAAAAATCGTAGCCAGGAATAGCAATACATTAATAATCAGCAGATTTTTTACAACCGGTGGCAAAACTCTGAAACCTGTGGGACTATACTGTTCGTAGCTCATAGCATGAAGAATAATTACTGAAATAATTTCTCAATTTCGCGAATGGCAAGGACTCTGACAATCTTGCTGCCATCGGCAGCAATTTCAGGAATCTGGCATGCAAAAAGCTCATCCACAATCAATTGCATTTCCTGTGGCTTCAATGAACGGTTAAACTTCATTGCAATATCTTTGGCAACAACAGCAGCCACTCCCGGTTGTTTTCCAAGTGCAAGCAATGGCTTGTTATTTTTAAAATTCTCAATGAGGCTTTCTATCAGGCCTTCGGGGTTTAATGGATTATGAGATGCCGGCAGGCATTGCAACACGTATGTACCTGAGCCAAGGCTACTAATTTCGAATCCAATATTGCCAAGTTCCTCTATTATCTCATCGAGTATTGATGCATCTCCTGGTGCGAGGTGCACAGTGTGAGGGTACAGACATTGTTGTTTCTCAACTTTGTGTGACGAGAGTTTCGAGGTAAGTTTTTCATATTCAATCCGTTCAATTGCTTTTTGCTGATCAATTACCATCATTCCTGAACGAACAACCGCAACTATAAAACGGTTATGTACCTGTAAAAGTTTTGCCGTTGTTTCCGGGAGCTCACTTTTGTTTTCAAACAACCTGCTTTCTTCCTTTCCACCTGATGCAATTTCAGTAGTTTCTGTCGAAATCAAGCCGGTACTCAGTTCCGTTTTATTAATCTCAAAAAGCTGTTCCCATTCCTTCCGGTTGGCTGATATGCCAGCCTTGACAGATGGTTTCGGTGATGCGAACGGATTGTATTCGGGATTAATCGATATAGTTGGTGGTTTAGGCTGGTACCCTTTTGGCATGTTAATGTTGAACCCCGGCTCCGCATCAAAATCGAGAGTAGGTGAAATTCCAAACATCCCGAGTGATTGCTTAACTGCAGCGCGAACCGCCGAATACACGAGTTGCCCGTACTGGAAATTGACTTCTGTCTTGGTTGGATGGATGTTCACGTCGATAGAACCGGGATCAACACCTACATTTAGGAAATAAGTGGGGTAGGAGGAATCCGGTATTAATTCCTGATAAGCCTGTTCAACAGCATGATTGAGGTATGCGTGCCTGATAAACCGGCCATTGGCAAAAAAATACTGTTCGCCTCTTGTTTTTCGGGCAGTTTCAGGCTTGCCAACAAAACCGGAGATATTTACCTGTTCGGTTTTTAATTCAACCGGAACTAATTTTTCATTCATAGGATTGCCAAATATATTGACAATCCTTTGCTTGAAGTTAGTCTTATTGAGCTGGAATACAGGCTTTTCATTATGATGCAGTGATATTTCAATGTCAGGATGGACCATTGCAACCCGCTGAAATTCTTCGATGATATGACGAAACTCAAGAACGTCCGATTTTAGGAAATTACGTCGTGCCGGAACGTTAAAAAACAGGTTTTTTACAGCAATAGAAGTTCCGGCAGGACAGGTGGTTTCCTCCTGAGACTTCACTTTCGAGCCTTCAATAACCAGTAAAGTTCCAAGTTCATCGGATTCTTTCCTCGTTTTCATTTCAATGTGGGCAATAGCGGCAATGGAAGCGAGTGCTTCGCCCCTGAAACCGAGTGTCCTGATTGAGAAAAGGTCCTTTGCATTCTCAATTTTTGATGTTGCATGACGCTCAAAACTCATTCTGGCATCGGTTGGCGACATGCCGCAGCCATTATCAATAACCTGGATGAGGGTTTTACCGGCATCTTTGATTATAACACGTACCGAAGTCGCTCCGGCATCAATGGCATTCTCAAGAAGCTCCTTCACAGCCGATGCCGGGCGCTGTATAACCTCGCCAGCAGCTATTTGATTGGCAACCGAATCTGGAAGTAACCTGATAATATCGGGCATTTATTTACCTGCTTTTTACTTTTGTTAAAATGAGGACAACGATCTTGATGATACAATACAATCAATGTACCTGTCATAGAAAGAAAATGAGATAGAGAAGAAGAGCTACAAGTGCAATGGCAAAAAGCAAATTTCTCATATTCCGGTTTGTTCGGGTAGTAGTGTTCCTGCGCCTGGCCCATAATTCATTCATCTGTTGACGCATATCCGGCTCACTTTTATTGCTATCCTGCTCACGCACTTTTTTCAGCTTTTGTTCAAATTCCTCCTGCTGTTTGTTATAAAACAAAGGCTTGTAATTAAACTGCCTTGGTTTACTCGTTTTGAATCCAATAAGAGCCATGATCTTGTGAATTTAAGTGAGGTTACCTATGCCGGTAAAGCCGTAAAGCTCTGTTCGCAAAGTTAGCTCAAATTTTTATGTATGTTTGTACTTTGAACGTAAATGTAGCCTTTGTGGCTTCTTCCAATCCAAGCCTTGGTTCATGTATGAATAAACTGGATAAACTCATAGTTGTTGGCGATAAAGTGCTTATAAAGCCTAAGGTTATTAATAACCGGACAAAAGGAGGCCTCTTACTTCCCCCGGGATATGCTGAAAAAGAGGAATTGCAGACGGGGTATATTGTAAAAATTGGACCTGGCTATCCAATACCTTATATAATTGACGAAGACGACGAACCATGGAAGAGGCATGGCGAGGAAAAAGTACGTTATATCCCGCTTCAAGCAAAAATTGGTGACATGGCCATTTTCATTCAAAAAGGAGCTGCCGAAATCGTTTACAATGGCGAGAAATACTTTATCGTTCCGCAGCATTTGATATTATTGCTCGAACGTGATGAGTCAATGTTCGAATAGCTGGCAAAAAAAACCCGGTAAGAACCGGGAGAAAACTTTTTCAGCAGAAAGGAATCTATGCTTTCTCGGGAAGCGAAATCCTGTTGTTGATGAGGTAAAGAGCTCCAAAAAGTAATCCATTGTAAAACAGATCGCCCAGCATACCGTTCCAAAGAAATGGCAATCCGGCAACATATGCTGTGATTAGTCCGGCGGCATCTCTCGAGTATGGAACAAGCCCCGAATACCAAACAGCAAAGTTGGTAATCAGGAAAAACAGCACCGAAGATGCGAGCGAAAACCCAGTGATATTAATTACTGACGGGTTCCGCCTTACAAGGAACCCTAAGGTTGCAATGAGCACAAAACTTGCGTAAACAGCAATCATTGTGCTGTGAAATCCAAGCAATAAATCACTCAGGAAGAGAGCTGCCAGCGGAATAACAATTGCAAGTTCTTTTCTTCTGATGTAAGTGCCTCCAAAGAGGGCAATCGCTGCAATGGGTGTGAAATTGGGCCAGTGCGGGATCAGGCGCATCAAAGCACCTGCAACTATCAGTGAAATAACGAGATATAAGCTTTGAGAAACTTTTTTGTCTTTCATTTTTCAAAAATCATATGTATGGCAGCAAAAATAGTAAAATCCATCGCATAACATTCATGATTATTTATTTGATTAGCAACATAACATTGTTTATAACACTTTTTATCTAAAATCTTACAGTACAGCTATTTGTACCTTCACAAAGGTAATTTAAACTGATCTCCCCGAAAATAATCCCTAATTTTGAAGCGCAAAGTCATTCACCGATGGAATCACTCACTAAAATTCTAAGGATTTTTCTGTTTAGTTTGCTTACTGCAAGCGCAGTCATAATGAATTCATGCCATGATATGAAACATCCTGCCGATCTTATCATCTATAACGCAAACATATATACCTGCGACAGTGCATTTTCAGTAGCACAGGCGGTTGCAATAAAAGACGGTCTGATAATTTCACTGGGAACAACCGATTATGTCCTTAGCAGGTACGGATCAGACGATCAGATAAATGCAAAAGGAAAATATGTTTATCCGGGATTTATTGATGCCCACTCGCATTTTTACGGGCTCGCAAACATGCAGCGCTATGCCGATCTGTCGGGAGCAGGTTCATTTGAAGAAGTGATTTCAATTATACGTCAGTGGCACACCGATTATCCGTCGGAATGGATTTTGGGTTTCGGCTGGGACCAGAACAAATGGCCGGGGAAACAATTTCCGTCCAATTCATTGCTCGATAAACATTTTCCGGGTGTGCCAATACTGTTGACCCGCATCGATGGGCATGCTGTGCTGGCAAGTACAGAAGCTATTAATCGTTCGCAATTGGGAGTCATCCCGCAAGGGGAGGCGATTTATAACAATGGCAAATTAACAGGTGTATTTCTCGAAAGCACTGCCGACAAAATAAAAGCTGCTGTACCACAGATTTCGGAGATGGAAACTGAATCAAATCTTATGAAGGCATCCGAATTGTGTTATGCTGCCGGACTCACCAGCGTAACAGATGCAGGTCTTGATGCCGCTGATATTCAAAGGCTAAGGCAACTTCAGGATGCGAAAAAACTATTGTTGCGTATTAATGTTATGCTCAACCCGACCGAAGAGAATTTTGAGCAATATTTGAGCAAAGGCATTATCACTACTCCCGTTCTGACAATCAGATCGATAAAGTTATATGCTGATGGCGCATTAGGATCAAGAGGCGCCTGCCTTCGGAAACCATATACTGATGACCAGAGAACAAAAGGGATGATGGTGATTTCGGAAAACAAAATGGAAGAGTTTTGTAAAAAAGCTTTTGATGCAGGATTCCAGGTGTGTACGCACGCCATAGGCGATTCAGCAGTTGGATTTGTATTGCGCCAGTATGCCGGCTTCCTCAAAGGGAAAAACGACAGGCGATGGAGGATTGAACACGCTCAGGTTGTTGATCCTCAAGATATTGATTTATTTGGTGATTTTAATATTGTACCTTCCATCCAGGCTACGCATGCTACATCTGATATGGGCTGGGCTTACGAACGCCTCGGGGCGAGAATTAAGTACGCATATGCTTACAAGCAGTTGCTCCGACAAAACGGGTGGCTGCCCAATGGCACTGACTTCCCAATTGAAGCTATTGACCCTTTGAAAACATTCTATGCCAGTGTTGCCCGTAAGAATAATGAAGGTAAACCCGCCATGGGATTCCAGTCCGAGAATGCGCTTAGCAGAATCGAAGCATTGAAGAGCATGACGATATGGGCAGCCAGGGCATCATTTGACGAGAAAGCAAAAGGAAGCATCGAGGCTGGTAAATTTGGAGATCTGGTGATTATGGATCAGGACCTCATGAAAGTAAGTGAAGATCAGCTTCTGAAAACAACTATTCTATATACAGTGATTGGTGGAAAGGTGGTTTACGATTCTGCGCACCAACCCAGGCAATGATATTGAATATGATTATTTCAGGCTATTTCTTTAATTATTGCAAGAAACTCGCTGAAAATCATTGCTGTAGCTCCCCACATAAAATGTCCGCCTACCTCAAAACCGGGAGCATTGAAGGTGAGGCCTTTGCCATAATGAAACATTTTTTCGCCTACTGCATGCTCACCGCATAATTCAAACAGGCTGAACGTGATAACCTTTTGAACTTCAACCGGGTCATTGATAATTTGCGGCACTTGATGAGTAATTGCCACAAAAGGATGTACAATATAGTTGCTGCGCGAAATAAACAAGGGTGAGAGTTCGCCGCAGAATTCAAGTTCCATTGTATCAATACCAATCTCTTCCCGGGCTTCCCTGAGTGCAGTAGAATAGTTGTCAGCATCATCGCGTTCTTTTCTACCACCCGGCAGGCTTATTTGTCCGGAGTGAGCCCCTTCATACTCATTTCGGAGAATTACAATTGTAGAAATACTGCCTTGTTCAGGATAAAGCACAATGAGTACACTGCTCTCCACAGCATCATTCGTTTCAATAGTATTCTCAAGTTCCCTTAGCCTGATAACAGGTGCAAGCTTATATTGAGCATCTTTTCCCGGCAGTTTTCCTGATAACCTATTAATGAGCTTCTGTCGGAATGCGTTTGTATCCGCAAATAGTGCGGCATAATCAGGTTGTTTCGGCATGCGCACAGAAATGGTATATTTTTTGTATTCCAAGAAAGGTGACGAAAATAGTTCTTTTTCCTAATATGGAAAGATTATGATCTAGTCATATCAGTTTAAACATGCACTATCCATTTGCAATCAGAAGATATCACAGCTAATTGAAAAATGCATGGTCTTCACTGCAAAATGGATTCGGCAAAAATGAATAATCCTGCCAAAAATAGAATATCTTTGTACGTAACAGATAGCAATCAGATAATGGTGGAACAAAAACCTTTTTTCGAAGAAACCACTGATACAGGGCACGCCCGTTGCAGCGAACTGATTTTGTACAACGACGACTTCAACACGTTCGAGTATGTAATCAATTCGCTTATTGAGGTATGCGGCCACGATCCGGATCAAGCCGAACAAGCTGCATTAATCGCACATTTAAAAGGTAAATGTGGAGTAAAAACGGGTGATAAGGATTATCTCAAACCAATGTGTAACGAACTAAATCATAGAAACCTCACAGCAAAAATCAGCTGACCATTTTTTATAAATAATAAAAACACCAATTATTATGAGAAAACTCATCCTCTTTATGTTGACTGCATCTTTCATGTCAACATTTTTCATTTCGTGTCAGAAAGTACCTATTACGGGACGTAAACAACTCAAACTCCTGCCGTCAAGCATGATAAACAGCATGGGCAACGAAAACTATGCTGCATTCCTGAAGGAAAATCCGGCCATAAGTCCGCCTACAGTGCAATCAGCCGAAGTAACTGCTGTTGGCGAACGTGTTAGTGCTGCTGTAACCAAATACATGACCGATAACGGCATGGCAAAACGAATCGCCGGCTACAACTGGGAATTTAATACCGTAAATAGCAACGACGTGAATGCGTGGTGCATGCCTGGTGGCAAAGTTGTAGTTTATACCGGAATACTACCGATCACAAAAGACGATGCCGGACTTGCGGTAGTTATGGGACATGAAATTGCGCATGCAATAGCCGAACATGGCAATGAACGGATGAGCCAGACACTGGCTATACAAGCAGCAGGCATAGGTCTTGAGCTTTACATGCAGCAAAAACCTGAGCAAACACGCAATCTGTTTCTTACGGCATTTGGTGTCGGCTCCGAACTTGGCATTCTCGCTTATTCGCGACAACATGAACTCGAAGCTGATAAGCTTGGTTTAATATTTATGGCCATGGCAGGATATGATCCACAACGTTCATTAACCTTCTGGCAGGAGATGGCAAAGTCGGGCAATGCAAAAGTTCCTGAATTCCTGAGTACTCACCCAAGCGACGAACACCGTATTGCTGAAATAACAAAATTCCTGCCCGAAGCTCAAAAATACTATACAGCCGGCGGACAACCTGCAAATCAAATACCAGCCCAACCACAACAAACCAAGCAAACCCAGGGAACAACTACTCCTGCAAATACCACAAAAACAGGAACATCAAATCCTGTTAACAATAAAAAAACATCCGGAACTGTTATTATCAAACCGGGCAAATAGATTTGGTAAAGCCAGTCTTCTGATCGCCCGGTTTTATCCGGGCTTTTTTTTACTCAATCAGTATAACTTTGCAGTGTGAATAAAAATTCTGTTCAAAAACAAAGTTCAGGTCAATTGGATGCAGCTTGTTATTACAGGCAGTTATTAAAGTCGTGCAAGCACATAACCAATGCTGATGAACTGAAAGAAATACGGATTGCATTTGATTTTCTGGTTTCCGGATTGGTTGAAACCGAACCTTTCATTGCCGCAGAGCGATTGCACCGGGCTTGCTCTATTGCTACAATCCTTGCCGGCGAGATGGAACTTCCGGTTTCATGCATTGTTGCCGCACTAATCAAAGATGTTCCCGATACCGAAAACAACTCCGCAATTCGCGATGTTTTTGACCGGGATATTCTGGGATTGATCGTACAGCTAAATAAGATAGCCGGACTTCATACCGAGAGAATTTCAATACAGGCTGAGAATTTTATTCAACTTTTACTGGCACTGACGAACGATATCCGGGTGATCCTGATCGGACTTGCCGACAGGCTATTTCTGATGCGCAGCATTAGTAATCTTCCTGAGGCGCTGCAACGAAAAATATCTTCCGAAACGATTAATCTATACACTCCTTTGGCTCACAGGCTTGGGTTGTACAAAATAAAAGCGGAACTTGAAGAACTGGCAATGCAGCATGCATACCCGTTGATTTATAGAAGTATAGTTTCGAAAATTGAACAAACAAAATTAGCTCAGGAGAATTTGATACGTGAATTTATTCAACCTATTGAACAGGAACTTCGGAAAACAAAGCTTTCGTTCGAAATAAAATCCCGCACCAAGTCTATTCCTTCCATATGGAATAAGATGAAAAATCAAAATGTTGATTTTGAGCAGGTTTACGACCTGTTTGCAATTCGTATCATAACAAACAGCGCACAGCAAGACGAAAAGCGCGATTGCTGGGAAATCTACTCTCTTGTAACGAATATATACAAGCCCAACGCTTCGCGAATGAGAGACTGGATATCTGCGCCTAAAAGCAGTGGCTACGAGTCATTGCATGCCACGGTTATTGGCCCGCAAGAGAAATGGATCGAAGTTCAGATAAGGTCAAAGCGCATGGATGAAGACGCTGAAAAAGGGCAGGCAGCGCATTGGAAGTACAAATCGGCCCCTGCCAACGAAAGCGAAGCTGACCAGAGGCTTAGGAATATTAGGGCAAAACTTGAAAGCTATACTGCAACCGAAGGTGATGCTGAAAGCGAAACTCAAATTCAACATTCTGATAATAATGTTTACATCTTCACACCGCAAGGTGATTTGAAGAAACTGCCTTTCGGAGCTACTGTTCTCGATTTTGCATTCGAAATACACACTGATGTGGGCAGCCGTTGCACAGGAGCAAAGGTCAACAAATCATTTGTTCCTTTAAAACATGTGCTTAAAACCGGCGATATGGTTGAGATTATCACATCAAAAACACAGCGCCCAAGTAAGGATTGGCTCAATATTGCCATTACAAACAAGGCAAAAAACAAAATAAAAAGGCATCTCAAGGAAGATGAGTTTAGTCAGGCCGATACAGGGCGCGACATTCTACTCCGAAAGTTTGCTCAATTGAAGATCAATAATGCCGACGAAGCAATTCATAAACTGGTAGATTATTATAAAGCCGATAACTCGCTCGACCTTTTTCATGATATTGCTACTGAAAAAATTGATATCCAAAAAATTAAGGATATTCTCAGTTCAATTTTCAATTCAGAAGAGCCAAAGCCTCATCAAAAAGCTGCCAATAAAAAGCAAAAAACACCAACCATCACTGCATCCAAAGCAATTGTCATTGTAAATGAAGAAACTCCGCTGAGTGACGTTAAACTGGCAAAATGTTGTCATCCGGTAATGGGTGACGGGATTTTTGGGTTCGTTACTGTTACCGAAGGTATCAAAATTCATAGGCATGATTGCACCAATGCCCGGGAAATGCATAATCGTTATTCATACCGGATTGTGAAAGCACGCTGGGCCGACAACATGGAAATGTCAAATTTCCTTGCTACCATTAAAGTTACAGGTATTGACAGTGTTGGCATCCTCTCAACCATCACCTCGACGCTTTCAGGCGAACTTAATGCAAATACCCGTTCAATCAATATCGAGAGTAAAAAAGGCAAATTTGAGGGGATGATTACCCTGAATGTATCTGGCAGGAATCATCTTGAGATGATTATTGCAAGACTACAGAAAATCAAAGACATAACCCGGGTAATCAGGATTAATTAACTCTCGCCTGAACAATGATAATCCGATAATAGCCGGTTTGTTTTCAATAATCGCAGCATTTCCTAATTCCCGACCATGAAATCGTACTTGTACCCTGACAATGAACTGAAACTTATCGAAGGTGTAAATTACCATTTCGTTGTCCTCAAGGTTGTTGAACTGCAGGATATGCAGAAATATTTTGTTCTTGTCGATCCATTTGGGTTAAAACACTTTATTCCGCATAAGCCTTACGCTTTTTATGGTTTTGGGCCTGATGACCAAATAATGTGCTGCGTTGACAGAATAAATTGTACCGGCCGGGTCTATCTTGAACCTAAACATCCCGTTTATGAACCGGGCAAAGTTTACGATTTCCAGGTGATTAAAAGCGAAATTGACAAGAATAGGAAAAAACTAATTCTGCATCTTAGCGATTTCTACGGGAACATTATCAGTCTCGATATGCCAAGGCAAGCCGGTTATGACAACAATATTAAACAGGTGTCGTGCCTGGTTCAGAGAGTGCGAAAGGGACTTCCCGAGTTGAAAATTGTCAGGATATTTTAAGCATATATGCAATAACCAGTGGATAAGGCAATTACGATTAAAAAGATATTAACAATTGTTCATAAGTCAGGTTAAAACATTGTTTGGTACTTTATTGAAAAACACTTGACCAGCCATACGGTTTGGTTGTACTTTTAATTCACCGGACACGATCATGGAACCGGCTGAAAACCGGGGACGGAAAACCCGAGAGGGCATACCCGAACCGAAATACTGCCACATCAGCAAGGAATTACCTGCAAAGGTATGAACGAGATGACAGGGCAGGAGGCAGGGGCAGAATTCGGGCATGCAAATGTCAAAGAGTTTTGTCAGGATGGTTTAAGAAAGCCTTAACCGGCGATCTGTAACCAGCCTTTTCAACAAAGGAAGAACGGCTTTGTTGTTTGATTTTGACTTTGCAAGAAGTTAAATAAGAACAACAAGAGGCAACCCCAAAGCAAACGCAAGAATGCTTGAAGACTAGCCTCAGAGAGCCGGAGCATAACAGGGCACATGCGTTGTTAAGCTTACAAACTGGAGTTTTCTACGGAAAACCCGTCTAATTCTTCCAACCGTGAGGTAGTATCTGCTGGACAAAGTCAGGATGCTTTGCAAAAAGCTCAGGATCCAGGTCCGTAAAACCAGGTTCAGTTCTCGGTCCGAAAGGGCAGAAATTGATGAGGTTGCAGAAAACGAAGGAGTAACCCGAAAGGCGACAGTTTCGAGGGTTAGTCCGGACGAACAAGGTGCAAACCTGAATAGTCCCTCACCATCGGAGTTCGGCCCGTTACGGTAACTACGGTTACCGCCTCGGAGGTGGAGAACCTTTCAGAATGATAGGTTCTCCATCTTTTTTTATGTATGTATAATGTTGGAATTTTGGGATGCTGAAAAATAAACCTTTCAGTAGCCAAGCGCCCCATTATAGCAGTATATTTGCAGGTTTTAAAATTATTATTACTCATTTATGGCAACTAAGAAATATGCTGTAATTGGCATAGGTCAATTCGGCAAGGCCATTGCTAAGGTACTCTCGTCCAAAGGTTTTGAAGTAATGGCAATTGACAATAATGAGGAAATTGTCGATTCCATTGGTGAGGATGTTGCCTATGCCGTTACGCTTGATGCTACAGATAAGAAAGCTCTTCAGTCGCAAAATATCGCTGAGTTTGATGCCGTTGTAGTGGCAATTGGTTCTGACTTTGAAAAAAGGCTTTTATGCTCATCCATTCTTCTTGATCTTCAGGTAAAGAGGATAATAACCAGGGCTAACGGTGAAGCACAGCGGATCATACTGCAAAAGATGGGAATAACCGAAATTCTTTCGCCAGAGGAAGAAGTTGGTGTAATTGTAGCCGAGAGGCTATCGAATCCCAGTATTGTAAGCTATCTTCAATTGCCTGATGACTATCGTATTGCTGAAATCATCTCACCCAAAAACTGCATAAATAAAACTTTTGGTGAAATTGATCTTCGCGATAAATACAAGCTTAGCCTTATTACCCTCAAAAAAGAAATCCATGTAACAAGAGGTGGTAAGGAACTAGCTGAACACCATATTATGGGTGTACCCGACTCAAAACAAATCCTGGAAGCAACCGATAGGTTACTCATTTTCGGTCATATTAAGGATATTGACCGGTTCCTTCAAATAAACACTTAACCGATCGGGGTCGTATGCCATCAACAAAAGTTGACAGGTTCAGGGAGTACATCAATATAAGGTTGTACAGGCATAAAGCCTATGTTATAGGTACATTACAGATTTTGAGTGTTTTGGTTGCGCTTGTAGCACTTTCATCCATTATCTACTATTACGGTTTCCCAAAAACAGCACATTCATACCAGTTGAATTACTGGATAATGGAGGGCAGTTTTATATTTTATTTTGTGAAATTCATCGTAAAAATATTTTATGATTTTCATCCTGTTGATTTCATCAAAAACAACCTGTTTGAGGCATTGATAATGCTCAGCCTGCTGCTCGACGGCATAGGTATGTTATTGTTTGGCGAACACATTGTAATCCTGTTCTTTAATCTTGCCGGCTTGCCAAAATTATCGGAGTATTTTATCGTTTTTGTCCAATTATATTTCTTCGTTTTTGTTGCTCTTGAAGTTGGTAAAGCAGGCGAACATCTGTCGCTTTTGAAAATGGGACCATCGGCAATGCTGGCGCTCTCTTTCATCATTCTTATCCTTGGAGGTTCGGGATTGTTGTATCTGCCCGAGATGACATACCAGGGAATCAGGTACATTGATGCACTTTTTACCTCCACCAGCGCCTGCTGTGTTACTGGTCTCACTGCCGTTGATACGGCAAAGTGCTTCACGGTAAAAGGTCAAATGATCATCATGTTGTTAATACAGTTGGGAGGAATCAACATTATATCATTTGCAGCTTTTTTTGCCACATTCTCAAGCAGTTCAGCAGGGTTACGCTACCAATCACTCATCAAAGAACTTGCTTCGACCAACCAACTCAGCGATACGCGTTCCATGCTGCGCAGGATCATCTTATATAGCTTAAGCATCGAATTAATCGGCACAATACTCATATTTTATTCGTGGCCGGCTGAGGTCAACCTGGGAGGCTTCAGTGAAAAGTTGTTTTTCTCTCTTTTCCACTCTGTTTCGGCATACAATAATGCCGGATTCGCGCTTTTCACCGATAACCTGTATGATGTTGGAATAAGACATTCATACAACCTCCAACTTATCATTGCAAGCCTGATTTTCCTTGGTGGGATAGGAATTATCGTACTTGAAGACATGTTTAGTCTGACAAGAATCAGAGAACGATCACAATTGAAGTGGAAAAAATTAACGGTTCATTCAAAAGTGGCGCTTCGCTCCTCGGTTGCACTGATTATAGCCGGAGCAATAGTGTTTTATTTTGTTGAGCGCAATAATACCATTAAGGATTATGGTTATTACGGCGCTATTGTATCCTCAATTTTTCAGTCGGTGACATGCCGGACTGCAGGTTTTAATTCTGTTGATTTTTCTCATCTGGGCCAGCCCGTGCTTATGTTCATGATATTCCTGATGTTTGTTGGCGCATCGCCGGCATCAACAGGGGGAGGTATTAAAACCACCACTTTCGCAACCATTGTAGCTTCGGCATACGCTACCATCAGAAATAAAAAGAACGTAGAAATGCTAAGACATACAGTATCTTTTGAGTTAATTGATAAAGCCTATTCAATCGCCCTGTTCTCGGTCTCACTTATTTTTATTTCAACTTTCTTTTTGTCGATTACTGATGGCAATCATCCGTTTCTGAAGCTAATCTTTGAAGAGGTTTCAGCCTTTGGAACTGTAGGATTATCAACAGGTATCACGCCCTTACTTTCGGATGCAGGCAAAACCATACTTATTCTGACTATGTACGTCGGCAGAATAGGTACCCTTACGCTTGCTCTTGCGCTCATGCGTAAAGCAGCATATACCAAATACAAATATTCACAGATTTCGCTGGTTATAGGCTGAGCCTGAAATCGAATGTTACAGACCACTTCACCTCGTTACAAACCGACTGGGTGGCAAGATCTTATCAATAAAAAAAGGAACCCTAAGGTCCCTTTTTTATGGCTTGTTTTTTAATTAATAAGCAACGATGGTGTTTGACAATAAACAACCCGGCTAAAATACAATGAATAAATCCTTGGGGAGGCTAATATTTGTTAAAAGTTGTTAAATCAGGTTATATCAGCTCTTTAGACATTACTCATCGTGTTCGTTTTCCTGTTCCTTTTCCTCTTCTGATGCTGCTTCTTCCGATTCTTTCATATCAACCGATTCGGCAAAGAAGTCCTCATCATCCTTATCTGACTTCTGGTCAATTTTTACCGGCACTTTAATGAGATAACTTATTTCATCAGTGTCGAGGGTTATAGCATGAAAAAAAGTATCACCGCTGCCTTTAACTTTGAGCATGTGATTTACCCAGCCTAACGGATATTTTTTGAGGATCAGCTCCTTTAACTCGGCATTAAGGTTTTGATAGCTTATTATTACTCGCTTCTTCACAGGTTGATTACTCATTTTATCAGTTATTGACCGGGCAATTATACAAAAGTATTTTTAAAATCACCAACAAAAAATAGTTATTAATTTCTTAATCTGCCAAAGTCATCTCACTTTATTGAGTATTAAGGCCGTGCGGTTTGGCAAATATATCATCAATTGATTCTGACCGGTATGTTTATCAATCATTGTATGGTGTTCAGTATTGTCGTCAACGCGCCCGAAGCCGCCAAACAAAGCATTATCACTGTTTAATATTATCCTGTATGTTCCCGGTTCAGGAACAAAGAAAGTATAATCGGGAACAGAATTACTAAGATGGAAATTGAAAAGATAGATTAATTCACCGCGTTCAAAAATTATTGTTTTGTTAGCCTCATCCATATTCAATTGCCGGGCATATCCTGATGACATAATGTTGTATTCATCTGTGATTCTGATCATTTCGCGATCAAATGCAGCAAGAAAGTGATATTTCAGCGACTGATCATCGACCAGTGACCATTGGCGTCGGGCATATTTGTAACTCCAGTCATTACCCTGCCGCGGGAAGTCGATCCACTCGGGATGACCGAACTCATTACCCATAAAGTTGAGCCACGCCTGTCCGCCTAGCGAAATTGAGAACAAACGGATCAGCTTATGCAGTGCCACGCCACGGTCAATTACCAGGTTACTGTCCGAAACGCGCATATTATAATACATCTCCTTATCCATAAGCCTGAATGCCAACGTTTTATCGCCAACCAGAGCCTGGTCGTGCGATTCACAATAAGCTACTGTTCTTACATTTGGAAGCCTGTCGTTAAGTACATTCCACATTTCATAAATATTCCAGTCTTCATCACGGATATCTTTCAGATACTTAATCCAGAAATCAGGGATTCCCATTCCGAGCCTGAAATCAAAACCAATGCCGCCATGGGCAATTGAAGCCGTGAGGCCGGGCATCCCGGTAACATCTTCGGCGATTGTCACTGCTTCAGATTTCACCTGGTGAGTGAGATGATTGGCGAGTTGAAGATAGGTAACAGCATCCCATTCAACGCTTTGCCTGAAGTATTTTTCAGGTGAATCGATGGTTTCGTTTCCATGATGAAAATAAAGCATAGAACCTACACCATCAAAGCGGAATCCGTCGAAGTGGAATTCTTGTAACCAATATTTTACATTTGACAGGAGCATACGGAGAACCTCAGTCTTTCCATAGTCAAATAGTTTCGAATCCCAATCAGGGTGTTCACCACGTTTTCCGGCATGAAAATACTGGGTTTCGCTGCCATCAAACAGGTTAAGACCTTCATTGATATTTTTAACCGTATGGGAATGAACTATATCCATTATCACAGCTATTCCCATTTCATGAGCAGTTTTTATCAGGTTCTTCAGTTCCTCGGGGGTGCCAAAGCGCGATGAGGGAGCGAAGAAATTAGCAACATGATACCCGAACGAACCATAATAGGGATGTTCCTGTATTGCCATGAGTTGAACAGCATTGTATCCGGCTTTTTTAATGCGGGGCAAAATATTCAGTGTAAATTCATTGTATGTGCCGATTCCTTCCTTTTCCTGCGCCATACCGACATGCGCTTCATAGATGAAAAGGCTGTGACTATTATCAATCTTGAAATGATCGTTTTCCCAGTTGAATTTTTGCGGGAACCAGAGCTGTCCTGTGAAATCTTTCGTGGTTTCATCCTGTACAACCCGGCGAATGTATGCAGGTATGCGTTTTTGAAGTCCCTGATCGCTAAGAACCACCACTTTAACGAAACTTCCGTGAACAAAACTGTCTTTATATGTTTCGAAATCGAGATATATTTCCCACACGCCAAATTCAATTCTCCACATGGGGTGCGAAGTTTCATGCCAATGATTAAAATCGCCGGCAAGGTATAATTGCCTGGCTGCAGGGGCCCATTCGCGATATACAAATCGTTTATTTGCCTTGTCAATATGGAAACCGAAAAACTCATAAGCAGATGCAAACTTCAGAAGACTTCCGAAATCAGATTTGATACTATTGAGTCTTCTCCGAAAACGATCGATTCGTTCGATTACATCATCGGTACAAGGTTGTAACCAGGGATCATCTTTTACCAGGCGAGGTATTTTGATGTGTTGTGCTGACATATCCTGCAATTAAGTAGTTAAATATAGCACATAATTCATAAAAGATATCAATATCTGATTCTTATCTTCAATATTCACAATTATTTCATAATCTGATTGTTATGGAAGACAATCTTCAGAAGGGGAGGGTAGGGGTGCGGCACTTTTACCCTTTTACCTTACAGGAATACAAACATTGGTTTGCCAGTGAGCCGTATCAGGAACACTAAAAGGGTCCGTAACATACTCTTCATAAACAGGTCCGGCTACTGATAATTTTTTCAACATCAGGTATTCTTCAAGCGCTTTATAGGCAATTGCAATACCACTGTATGATCCAAAATACTTAACTGTAACGGCATGATATGGCTGCTGCTGAATAATTCCTCGACTGTTTTGAGATAGTTCAGTAAACTTGTTATGTACTGGGATACCAACTTCGATATCGATATAATTACCAGTAAGCGAATGGAAAATTGTAAAGGGATAACCGTCGAGATCCAATTTTTGGTTTCTGATCATACGAAATAACTCAGTAAAAAGCAGCCTTTGTTTAAAATTATAATTGTCTGCCATACAAGTATCGCGAACAAGGAGTACATATCTCAAAGGCATGTCAATCTCAACAATTTCAGGCCGTTGTATCGTATCCGGGGTTGAATCAAAATAGTACTGCATATTCAGAAGGCCGGTTTCAAGATCGGTTCCGGCCATTTTATCGGTTAACAATCCCAGGTACCTGTTCAATGGGTTTTTCCCAAGGTTTGCAGTCATTTTCCACGTTATGAGCGTCTTATGAAGGGTATCGGAAAAAATAAAATTGCCCGACATTTTGCCTTTTTTAAAGAATTCAATGTTTAGTAATATGGAATCATAAGGGAAACTGTTTGTTATGACAACTTCGCCTGAGCCGGTTTTGTTATTTAGTCCGTACCATCGAAATCCGGCATTATTTCCTTCAGTAATTGGGAAATACTGAATCCTCACCGAACTGTCAGAATAGTGCCAGGGTGACCAGTGATTCCATTTCGTAATAATATTAACATGTTCGAAGGCTCTGGCTCGGGTGCAGTTCAAAACAACCGACCGTGATATTGTAACATTTGGCGGTAGAAAAAAGGACACTATAATAACGGCCGCTAATATTGTGAATAAAATCCAGAGTAATGTACGGATAGTTTTCATGCCGGTAATTTAAGGTAAAAATACACCAAAAGAGCTGTTAATTGCTTTTCCGGAGTCAATAAATAGAAACCTATAATTAATATTATGTTAAATATGATTAATAAAATAAGAGGCTTAAATTTTAAGCCTCTCCTGTATATTTCCGGACTAATTGCCCAGTTTTTCGTTTACCTCTTTTAGTTTTTCATATTGACCTAACCTGGTATAGATTTCTTTCAGCGAAATGAGTGTATCGCGATCGCCAACCTTGATTTGTTCAGCTTTCTCAAGATATGGTAAAGCTTTATTGAGCATATTGTTGCCATCAGCTATCATCCCATCGTATTTTTTGTCGCCGAGTGGTAACCTGTTAGCTTCGTTAATAATATCACCGCCTTTATTGAAGAAGACTGCTCCCAGGTTAAACAAAGCATCAAAGTACTGAGGATCAAGGCTTATGGTTTCTTCGTACGATTTCACCGCGCTGTCAAAGTACTTACTGCGATCAGTTGCCGGCAAAGTTGTATCATTCTTGAGCATATCGTAAGTTACTCCTATTGCGAAAGCTATCGATTTATTGGAAGGATCTTTTTCCTTGGCCATTGTCAGGCTCTGAAGAGCTTTTTGGTGTTGTTTGCTCTTAATATAAAAGTTAGCCATCGAAATTACCATGTCAAGATTTCCTGGAAACATATTGAGTCCATCCTGAAGGATCTTATCAGCTTTTTCGAGCTGGTTTTGTTCCAGAAAAATATTGGCAAGCGAAGTATAAATGCTGGGCTCTTTCATTCCCAGGCCGATAAGCTTTTCGTATGTAGCAACAGCATTGTCATAGTCGAGAAGTTTTTCATAGCATAGAGCTGTTCCGTAAACTCCAAGTGTATCGATACTGTGATTATCCTCACCGATTTTTGCAGCCTGCTGGAATTTTGCGAGGGCTTCGTTGAATTTGTTGTCTTTGAACAACTCAGCGCCTGCATTGAAAAATTGTCCGCCTAAGGTGAGCATGCGAATCATAATCTCTGACTTGAACTCTCCTTTGGTATCAAGGTCCTGGGCTTTTTTAAGTTCATCATAAGCCGTTTGGATGGCGTTGGGAGCAAGATTCTTTAATTCGGGTTTGAAATGGATATCAAGGTTTATTGCGCCATTATAATAGTGCACTTTTGCATCGGTGGCAGCTTCGGGGTAAGCAATTGCTTTATCAATATAGTCTTTGGCTTTGGTCAAATCGCCTTTTTGCCAGTAGTTGTATGCTGACGTACGGTCTTTTTTGAACTGTGCGAAAGTAACACTGGTCATAATTGCTAAGGCCAGTAAAAGGGCGGTTTTTTTCATTTTATTTTTTATTTTGTTTGGATTGTGTTTTATTCAGTTTACGATTTTGGTCGGATTTGTTGTGCAAAGGTATGCAGTTTGAGCTATTTATGAGCTTTTAATGTTTAGTTTTCAGTCGATTCATCATTAGGTTCATTCTCTGTTTCATCCATATTGTAACTTTCGTTGATATCGGTTAGCGTTTCATCGGCATTTTCTATCTCTTCATTTTCATCAACTTCAACTTTTGCAACTGCAGCAATCGAATCACCATCTTTCAAATTGATCAGCCTTACTCCCTGTGTTGCTCTTCCCATTACTCTCAGTTCGCTCACTGCCATCCTGATAATGATTCCCGAGCGGTTGATAATCATGAGGTCGTCTGCATCGGTCACTCCTTTTATGGCTATCAGTTTCCCTGTTTTGTCTGTTATGTTGATGGTTTTTACGCCTTTTCCTCCCCTGTTGGTTACCCGGTAATCTTCGAGTGACGACCGTTTTCCGTAACCATTCTCTGACACAACCAGTATTTCAACATTACCTGTACTACCACAAATCATGCCAATAACTTCATCATTCTTCCCGGCAAGCCTTATACCCCTTACGCCAGTAGCATTTCGGCCCATCGGGCGTACTGTTGTTTCGTTGAACCGTATAGCCCTGCCCGATTTTAGAGCCATCATTATTTCACTTTTTCCATCGGTAAGTCGTGCCTCAAGCAAACAATCACCTTCAGTTATATTAATGGCATTGATGCCGTTGGCACGTGGCCTTGAGTATGCTTCGAGCGATGTTTTCTTAATGGTACCTTGTTTAGTACATAGGATGATGAAATTATTCATCACATAGTCTTCGTCTTTCAGGTCTTTAAGATTGATTACAGCCCTGATTTTATCATCCGGTTCTATGTTCAGTATGTTTTGGATAGCTCTCCCTTTTGAGGCTTTACCACCTTCAGGAATTTCGAAAGCCCTGAGCCAGAAACATTTACCTTTTTCGGTGAAGAACAGGAGGTAATTATGAGCAGTTGCAATGTACAAGTGTTCCAAAAAATCTTCATCGCGTATATCTGATCCACGTGCCCCTCTCCCACCGCGGTTTTGACGACGATATTCCGACAGTAGCGTACGTTTGATATAACCCATATGAGAGATTGTAATCACAACACTTTCATCGGCAATTGTATCTTCAATCCTGAAATCTTTTGCTGTGTATTCTACCCGTGTACGCGGTTCATCGCCATATTTCTCTTTTATCTCGAGCAGTTCATCTTTGATAATTTGCATACGAAGTGATTCGTCGGCAAGGATATCTTTAAGATGTTGGATAAGTTTGAGCAATTCGGCGTATTCTTCTTTGATTTTTTCGCGCTCAAGGCCAGTTAGGCGCTGCAGCCTCATATCAAGGATTGCTTTTGCCTGGATTTCGGATAATCCGAATCTCTCCATCAATCCTGCACGGGCATCATCGGGGGTAACTGAAGCCCTGATGAGTGCGATTACTTCATCAAGGTGGTCGAGTGCAATAAGCAGTCCTTCAAGAATATGTGCCCGTTTTTCGGCTTCGCGCAATTCAAATTGAGTGCGGCGGGTAACCACTTCGTGCCTGTGTTCTACAAACCTGGCTATGAGTTGTTTAAGGTTTAATTGCACCGGACGCCCTTTAACGAGCGCAATGTTATTGACTGAAAATGATGTTTGAAGCGATGTGTACTGGTATAATTTATTGAGGACTATGTTAGTAATGGCATCACGTTTGAGTTCATATACAATTCGCAATCCGCTGCGATCGCTTTCGTCGCGGATATCTGAAATGCCTTCAATCTTCTTTTCGTTTACCAGGTCGGCAGTTTTCTTAATCATTTCCGCTTTGTTAACCTGGTAAGGAATGGAAGTAGCAACGATGCTTTCGCGGCCTTTATCATCGGTTTCGGTAGCTGTTTCCCCGCGAATAACAATTCGTCCCCGACCGGTTTCAAAAGCATCGCGCACACCGTCATATCCATAAATAACGCCACCTGTAGGAAAGTCAGGCGCTTTGATAAATTCCATGAGTCCCTCAATTGAGATATCATGATTATCAATGTAAGCGATTGTACCATCAACAACCTGTCCGAGGTTATGCGGCGCAATATTGGTTGCCATTCCCACAGCAATACCTGACGACCCATTAATCAGGAGGTTTGGTACTTTGGCCGGGAGTACGGTAGGTTCCTCAAGTGAGTCATCAAAATTCAGTTTAAAATCAACCGTTTCTTTATCAATATCGGCGAGAATTTCTTCTGATAGTTTCTTGAGTCTTGCTTCGGTGTACCTCATAGCCGCCGGGCTGTCGCCGTCAATCGATCCAAAGTTTCCCTGTCCGTCAACCAGCGGATAGCGAAGCGACCAATCCTGGGCCATACGCACCATGGCGTCGTAAACTGATGAGTCTCCATGCGGATGGTATTTTCCGAGGACTTCGCCGACTATACGTGCTGATTTTTTATAAGGACGGTTCGAAAGTATCCCAAGGTCATACATTCCATAAAGCACCCTGCGGTGAACCGGTTTAAAACCATCGCGTACATCGGGCAGCGCACGCGACACAATGACCGACATTGAATAATCAATGTAGGCCGATTTCATTTGATTCTCTATATTGACTTGAACAATTTTCTCGCCTTCTTCGTTGTAATCCATTTTTATAAAGCTCTCATTATTAGTTATTTATCTTCTTCTGAACCTTTCTACGAAGGTAATCATTTTTGCAATACCACTTACCAGGGAGAATGAGCTATTTATGCCATAATACTAACATTCACGTGTTAAAAAGACCTTGGCATGTTAATTGATCAGCAACAATTTTGGGACTAATTTTGAACGAAGAACATATCAGCCTGTTTTAGTGTTAATTTTGATCTGTATTCATTATAGTTGAATATACAGGCTGTAAGAAACAAGGAGTATCGAATGGAAGCAAAATTTTCGCAACGGGTAAAAGATGTTTTGTCATTCAGCAGGGAAGCCGCTGTTATGCTTGGTAATGACTACATTGGTGTTGAACATCTTTTTCTCGGTATTCTGCGCGAAGGCGAAGGCCTTGCCGTTAAGATTTTAAATTACATGAATGCCGACCTGAACGAAGTTCGTAAAAGCATTGAAACCACCATAATGAACAGGGCAAAAAAGCTTGATATTGGCGACATCAGGAATTTACCGCTTGCCAAACAGGCCGAAAGAGCTTTGAAATTAACGTACCTCGAAGCCAAGCTCTTCAATAGCGAACTGATTGGTACTGAACATCTTCTGCTTGCAATTATGAAAGACGAAGATAATATTGTAACCCGCTCGCTGGCAAAATATGGCATTGACTATGATCTCGTTAAAGATGAAGTAAAATCATATCTGATCTCGCAGGATGAAGATATGCTAAGAGGAAGTGAAAAGCCTGATAAACAGCAGGATAATGACTTCAGCGATGAGTTGCCCGGTGGCACACAAGATGAAGACCCTGACGAGGGGGCTGCATTCGGCAGTGGCAAAAAGGTGGCTGACTCAAAGTCAAAAACTCCAGTTCTGGACAATTTTGGACGCGACCTTACCAGAGCTGCGGAAGAAAACCGCCTTGACCCTATCGTGGGCAGGGAAAAGGAACTCGAACGTATATCGCAAATTCTCAGCCGCCGGAAAAAGAACAACCCGATACTTATCGGAGAACCGGGAGTTGGTAAATCGGCTATAGCCGAGGGACTTGCGCTCAGGATCATACAGCGCAGGGTTTCAAGAGCGTTGTTCAATAAGCGGGTTTTCACACTAGACCTTGCTTCGCTCGTTGCTGGTACAAAATACCGAGGCCAGTTCGAAGAGCGCATGAAAGCCGTGCTCAACGAGTTGGAGAAAAACCGCGATATCATACTTTTCATTGATGAAATCCATACCATTGTAGGTGCCGGTAATGCTTCCGGTTCGCTCGATGCATCAAACATGTTCAAACCTGCACTGGCACGCGGTGAAATTCAGTGCATCGGAGCTACCACGCTTGATGAATACCGTCAGTACATTGAAAAAGACGGCGCTTTGGAACGCCGCTTCCAAAAAGTGTTGGTTGACCCAACGAGCAGTGAAGAAACCGTCGAAATTCTCAACCAGATAAAGGAGAAATACGAAGATCACCACCTGGTGAAATACACTTCCGAAGCTATTGATGCATGTGTTTCGCTCACAAACCGCTATGTTACTGACCGTTGCCTGCCCGATAAAGCTATTGATGCCATGGATGAAGCAGGTGCAAGGGTTCATATTTCGAACATGCATGTGCCGGTTGAAATAGTGAACATTGAAGCACAGATTGAAGAGGTGAAACAGCGGAAAATGAAGGCAATAAAGGCTCAGAAATTTGAAGAAGCCGCCAATTACCGTGATGCTGAAAGACGCTTGCAGAACGACCTCGAAATTGCCAAACGGAACTGGGAAGAGGAAGCCAAAGTGAATCGCGAAACAGTTTCGGCCGAGAATGTTGCTGAAGTTGTGGCAATGATGACCGGTGTTCCGGTTCAGCGCATTGCACAAAATGAAAGCGACCGCCTCCTGAATATGGAAAACGAACTTGGCGGTTCGGTTATCGGGCAGGACGAAGCAATCAGGAAGGTCGTAAGAGCAATCAGGCGAAACCGTGCCGGGCTTAAGGATCCGAATAAACCCATCGGCACCTTTATCTTCCTCGGGCCCACAGGCGTAGGTAAAACTCACCTGGCAAAGGTTCTTGCCAAATATTTGTTCGATTCGGAGGATACACTTGTGCGAATAGATATGAGCGAATACATGGAGAAATTTGCCGTATCAAGGCTCGTTGGAGCTCCTCCCGGCTACGTGGGCTACGAAGAAGGCGGACAACTTACTGAAAAAGTACGGCGGCGCCCTTACTCTATCGTGCTGCTCGACGAAATCGAGAAAGCTCATCCCGATATTTTCCATATTCTGTTGCAGGTGCTCGACGATGGTGTTTTAACTGACAGCCTTGGCCGAAAGGTTGATTTCAAGAATACCATTGTTATCATGACCTCTAACATTGGTTCAAGGCAGCTCAAAGATTTCGGCACTGGAGTTGGTTTTTCCACTTCTGCCAAGCAATCGCAGTGGTCGAGCCAGGCTCAGGGTGTAATAGAGAATGCCTTAAAAAAGACGTTTGCCCCCGAATTCCTGAACAGAATTGACGACATCGTTATTTTTGAATCACTTGACCGTGGTGATATCCACAAGATTATTGATATCGAACTGAAGAACCTGTTTGACAGAATCAGGAAAATGGGATATCAGCCACAAATTACCGAAAGTGCAAAAGACTTCATCCTCGATCGCGGATGGGATGAACAGTTTGGTGCACGTCCCCTGAAAAGGGCCATTCAGAAATATATTGAAGATTCACTGGCCGAAGAAATCATTAAATCAACACTCAAAGAAGGTGACACTATTCTTGTTGATTATGAAAAGGATGCCAATGAGCTGTCAATCAAAGTACTCCCATCGGCAAAGCTGGAGATTCCTCCGGTTTCGGGTGAATCGGTCACCGGGTAAAATCAAAAACTCAACAATAAAAAAAGCCTGCATCTACAACGAGCAGGCTTTTCTTTTGCGACTTTGAGTCCTAAAACTTGTATTCGTTATCAGCGATCAGCTTATCAGCGATTCTTCTGCGCGATTCCTTCACATTGAGCGCCGGAACTTTTGTTAAAGCCTCGATTGCCGAAAGCATTACAGGAATTTGTTCCGGCTGAGCGAACGAATTTACCGCATCGCTTCCTGATTTACGCACCAGGTCGGCCGAATCATAAAGATAAACATCCAGAATATCCCTGTAAACACTGCATGAGCCGGCACCTTTCATTGCCTCGAGTTTATTGATCCTGAGTGCCATTGATTCAGCAATATAAACCTGCATCATAATATCGGAAATATTGTTTAGCACTTCCTGCTCCTGTACAAGCTTCTTCCCGAATTGTTTCGAAGCACCATCAATAGCAAGCAGTGCGACTTTTTTCAAGTTCTTGATATACAGTTGCTTTTCTTCGAAATATGATTCACTGCCCGATGGTTTGCATGCAACATTCTGAAGGTCGTTCGAAAGCTTTTCGGCTTCGTCAAACAAGTCGAAATCCCCTTTCATGGCGCGTTTCATCGCTGTATCAACCACAAGCAGGCGGTTAATTTCGTTGGTGCCTTCAAATATGCGGTTGATGCGCGAATCGCGGTATCCGCGTTCAACTGCCATTTCGGCAGAGTATCCCATGCCTCCATGAATTTGTACAGCCTCATCAGCAACAAAATCAAGCATTTCGGAACCATATACTTTCAGCAGTGCTGCTTCCACAGCATAATGGCTGATTGCTTCGATGGTAGCCCGGCCTTTGTCCATTCCGGTAGCTTTCATTTCGTCGATGAGCCTGTCAATGTCATAGCTTACGCGGTATGTAGCCGACTCATGGCCAAATGTCCTGATAACCTGTTCGGCCAGTTTATGTTTAATGGCTCCAAAGGTTGAAATGAGAACACAAAACTGTTTGCGTTCGTTGGCATATTTCACCGAATCGGAGATGGCTTTTTTTGCTGCTCCAATCACATTGGCGCCAAGTTTAAGGCGCCCCATGTGAAGTATACTCAGGGCGATACGAAAGCCTTCTCCCCTGGCGCCAATCAGGTTTTCGGCAGGCACTTTCACATCATTGTAAAATATCTGGGCTGTTGACGAACCTTTGATGCCCATTTTTTTCTCATCAGGCGCAACCACAACACCAGGCATCGAACTTTCAACGATGAACGCACTCAGCACCCGGTCGTTTTCAATCTTGGCAAAAACCACCTGAGTGTCAGCAAAGCCGGCATTTGTGATCCACATTTTTTGCCCGTTAAGTATGTAATGGGTTCCGTCTTCTGAAGGTTTTGCATTGGTTTTGCCCGAATTCGCATCGCTGCCTGCTCCCGGTTCCGTAAGGCAATAAGCACCAAGCAGTTCGCCGGTGGCAAGCCTCGAAACATATTTCTGGCGTTGTTCCTCATTACCATAATACATGATGGGCAATGTACCAATGCCGCAATGCGCCATAAAGGCCACCGAAAATGAATATCCTGCACCAATAGTTTCAGCTGTAAGCATTTGTGTTACAAACGATTGACCAAAACCATTGTATTCTTCAGGAATGGAAACGCCCATCAAACCAAGGTCTCCCGACTTTTTAAGGATCTCTTTCATAAGTTCGCGGTCCTGTTTGTCAAGTTTGTCGAGGTTGGGATAAACTTCGGTATTTAAAAAGTCACGGCATGTCTGGGCAATCATCAATTGCTCTTCGTTATATTCTTCAGGTATGAATATATCCTGTGCAGTAGTTTCGGCTACCAGAAATTCACCGCTTTTTAATGCTTTGCTGTTTTCCATATTATGTTTAGGATTATTGCGTTTATCTTATTTAAAATCAATGATCAGGGTAAGGTTTACAGGTTGAGCGCCTGTGCAATGAGTTCCGCAATGTCGAAGTTCTTTACATCTTCTTCGCGGTTCTTGTATTTGATACCATCGGTAAGCATTGTCATGCAAAACGGGCAGGCGGTTGCAATGATACTGGCCTCGGTTTTCAGGGCATCTTCAGTACGTTCGATAAATACTTCTTTGTTACCTTTTTCAGCTTCCTTAAACATTTGTCCTCCTCCCGCACCGCAACACAGGGCAAAACTACGGTTGCGATCCATTTCAAGCACATTGCCACTCAGGTGTTTAAGTATTTTCCGTGGTTCATCATAAATGCCGTTCGCACGTCCAAGGTAGCAAGGATCGTGATAAGTTACCGATTTCATGTTCATTGCATGTTCGGGCACAAATAATTTCCCTTCAGAAATTTGTTTGTCGAGGAATTGAAGATAATTGATGACTTCGTAGTTGCCTCCAAGGTCGGGATATTCATTCTTGAAGATGTTGAAGCAGTGCGGACAAATCGTGATGATTTTGTGTACATCGTACATCCTGAATATCTCGATATTTTGCAGTGCCTGCATCTGATACAGCATTTCGTTGCCTGCCCGGCGCGCTGGATCACCCGTGCATGATTCCTCTTTTCCCAATACAGCATAGCTGATGTTAAGGTGAGTGAGGATTTTGGCGAAAGCAATGGCAACTTTTTTATACCGGTCGTCGAAAGCGCCGGCACATCCAACCCAGAAAAGATATTCAGGTTTCTCACCTCGCGAAAACAAGTCAGCCATCACGGGAATATCAACTTTTACTTTTTCCATATCGGTTTCGTTTCGGGGATTAGTTTTTATTCATTTCGATGGCTGAAGCCCAGAGCAGGCGGTCTTCGGGAGAATACTGCCATGGTGCACCGTTATTTTCGATGTTGCTGAATACGGTTTTAAGTTCGGCAGGTGCCGAGGCTTCCTCCATCACCAGGTATCGCCTCAGGTCAACGATAAGGGTCGGGTGGTTGATGTTTATCGGGCACTCCATAGCGCAGGCATTGCAGGTAGTACAGGCCCAAATCTCTTCTTCGGTAATATAATCTCTTATGAGTGAACGTGAATCATCAAAGGCTCTGTCTTTGAGCAATCCGGGACCTTTTTCCTTCATACGTGCTCGCACATCCATAAGTATCTTTCTGGGCGAAAGCTTTTTACCCGTAATGTTTGCCGGGCAAACCGAAGTACAGCGTCCGCATTCGGTGCAGGACAGCGAATCGAAATAGTTCTTCCAGCTGATGTTTTCGGCATCTTTTATACCGAAACGTTCTATTGGTGCATCGGCTGGCGCTGCTGCATAGGCTGTTTCGGGATTCATCATCAGTTTAACTTCAGCGGTTACATTATCCATATTGGGTAATTTACCCAGAGGGTAAAGCCGTGAAAGGAATACATTAGGCACTGACATGAATACGTGGAAATGCTTGGAGTAAGGTAAATAGTTGGCAAAGAAGAAGATAAGCAGGATGTGACTCCACCAGAAAATCTCGTACCATGTGTTGATACTTTTAACAGACATGCCACTAAACAATGACGAAAGCAGAAGGCCGACCGGGTAAACACCCTGAATAATTTCACCCGGTAACAACTTTTCTGCAACATAGGCAGAATTCATTCCAAGAAGCGAAATCATCAATACTAAAATCAGCGTGAGCGCTATGTTGGCATCGATGTGCGATATTTTCTTCATTTCAATGCCTTCGAAGCGCTTAACATGAAGGAAAATTCTCCTGACAAGGAATACTATGATTGAAACGGCTACAAGAAATGCAAAAATGTCGCCCGAGGCCATGATAAAATCATGAAACCAACCTAAAACGGAAAGCGATTTTTCGATACCAAACAATCCGTCAATTACCATTTCGATGCTACCGAACAGTATCACACAGAATCCCCAGAAAACAAGAGCATGAAACAATCCGATCATCGGGCGGCGGAAAATTTTTGTCTGCCCAAAAGCAACTTCCATCATCACACCGAACCTTTTACCAAAATCCCTGACGGGAAATGCCTTGCGTGTGAGTTTGAAAAACCTGATAATACGCCTGATTGTATAGGCAAATACCAGCAGCGTTACCACCAGGGCAATTGCAAATAGAATTTGTTTGGCCATATGAGGGCAATTAAGAAGTTAGAATGCTATGAATCAGCTTTAAGGATGAGAAAACCTGGTTACTATAGATCAGTTAACATTATAGCACGAGATTCTTCCTGAGAGAAATTATTTCGATTTTATTTCCCTGACAGCATCCACGAGTTTGGGCAGCACTTTGGCAGCATCGCCCACAATGCCATACTGGGCAGCGCCAAATATCGGCGCATCCTTGTCGGTATTGATTGCCACAATGTATTTTGATGAACTTACACCTGCCAGGTGCTGGGTTGCTCCCGAAATGCCAACGGCTATATAAAGGTTCGGAGCAATTATTTTACCGGTTTGGCCAGTATGTTCATCGTGAGGGCGCCATCCTTCGTCCGATACCGGCCTTGAACAAGCTGTAGCAGCGCCCAGCAGGGAGGCAAGTTCGGTAAGCGGTGCCCAATTATCGGGAGATTTCATACCACGTCCGCCCGAAACCACGATCTCAGCATCAGTAAGCAAAAGTTTACCGCTCTGTTTCTGAACGTCCTTCACAACCGTTTTTACAAGACCTGTATCACTTGAAATATCAAAGGTTTCGATTTCAGCATTCGTTTCGGATTCTTTGATCTCAAATGAATTTTGTGCTAATGTGATGATTCTAATTTGCGTATTTATTTGAACATTAGCGAATGCGTTACCGCTGAACGCCCTTTTATGAACAACAAACGGCGAAATGCTCAAAGGAAGTTTGTTTACTCCTGCACCAATGCCTGCTTTCAACCTAACCGAAAGTCTTGGTGCAACTGCTTTGCCCGTGTTATTATTTGAAAGAACTACTACAGTGGAATTCTCTTTAGCAGCAACCCTGGCAATTATTGATGTATATGCCTGGTTATCAAGAATATTCATATTACTACCTGCGCTGATAATTTTGGAAATACCATAGCGGCTCAACTTTTTCAATTCCGCAGGGTCAACATTGCCAATTGATAAGGCAATGGCATCAGTGTTACACATTTCGGCTACGGCAGTCGCATAAGAAACCAATTCAAACGAGGCTTTCTTAAACCCGCCTTCCCAATTTTCAACAAAAACAAGAACTGACATATAATAAGGTTGTTTTAATCGTGATTAAATGATTTTGGCTTCGTTTTGTAGAAGTTCAATCAAAAGGCCGGGATTCTCGGCATCGACAAACTTGCATGCTGCCCGTGGTGCCGGCGTTTCGAAGTTTACTATTTCGGTCAGAGTTTCAACCACCACTGGTTCAAAAACCTGAATTGGTTTGGTGCGGGCCATCATTATGCCACGCATGGCGGCAATGCGCGGTTCTTTTGCTATACCTTTCTGAACTATTGCAACAAAAGGCGCCGGAACAGTAACGGACTCACGTCCGCCGTCAATTTCGCGCTGCATAAGCACTTCGCCATTTTCGATGTTTAGTGATGAAACTGCAGAAACCGAAGGTATTTCAAGCATTTCGGCAAGCATCCCTCCTACTGTTGAACCGTTATGATCGCTCGATTCAATGCCACAAAGAATTATGTCGTAAGGGTTTTTATTAATTGCTTCGGCAAGCTGAGCTGCAACAAAGTAGGCGTCAGCAGCGTCGGCATTTACACGAATGGCATCGTCGGCACCAATAGCCAACGCTTTGCGAATGGTCGGCTCGGAAGCAACCAAACCTACATGGGCTACAGTGACTTTTTCGATACCGGCAGCAGGCGAATCTTTGAGTTCGAGCGCCCGCGTGAGCGAAAGTTCATCCCAGGGATTGATAACCCATTGAATTCCATTCGTATCGAGCTTTTTATTTTCATCAACAAATCTCACTTTCGTTGTGGTGTCGGGAACATTGCTGATGCATACCAAAACTTTCATTGTATCAGGATTTTGTTTAAAACAGAATTATTTGCATGGCTTCGTATTCTAAGATACGATTTTCAGCTTTACATTTTTTCGATAGCAAAGATAAAAGAATCTGCCGAAAGGATTTATCAGCTTTGGAAACTGTGTGGTATTAGCATACACAGCTATTGATTTTTCATATCAGGTTCAATGAAATAGAAAATGTAATCCATTTAATTACAGATATATATACATGTAGTATGAATTCTATATAAATAAGTCAATTTGTTATGTTTATAATTGCATCAGCACAAATATTACTTTTACCAAACAATTAAGATGGCACTTCATGAAACATCAGCAGGACAAACAGCATAAACCAAAGAAATTCCTCAAAATGCCCGTTTTTCCGGGAGGTAAAAAGTCCTTCAGGGAGTTTGTTGCAGCAAACCTGCAATATCCTGAGGAAGCACTGAAAAACGGGATACAGGGAACTGTTTATCTGGATTATACTGTTGACAATATTGGCACAATAGAAAATATCGCTGTGACTCGTGGTGTTGGATATGGTTGCGATGAAGAGGCCGTAAGGCTTGTTAAAATGCTTTCGTACCCGCCTGTGAGAAATCGAGGTGTAAAGATGAAAGTGACGATGAAAACAAGGATTGCTTTTACTTTACCGGCGCCTCAAATTGAAAAGGGCGAATCAACTGCTTCCTTTAAAATCAACTATACAAGCCCGAAGGTTTTGCCAACGGAAAAAGTTGAGAAGCCGCAAAACAATTCCTACGGCTATACGATAACAATTGGTCCACAAAAAGCTGATTCTTAGCTAACTCTGGTTATGCTAAAGGTTATTCTCCTCCTCTTCATCCATCTGCTTTCCATTACATTCTTTACAGTCGAGGCTGCGGTTGTACATCTGCATTGCGCGATAACTCATACCCATGCTGCTGAAACCACCATCGTTGTATAAGTTTTGCATTGTTACTTTTTTTGTGAGATCGCTAAAAAGTGTTATGCAATAATCGGCACATTCCTCAGCTGTGGCATTGCCTAAAGGAGCCATGCGCTCGGTAAAATCCATGAGGCCGCTGATGCCTTTTACACCGCTGCCTGCGGTTGTCATTGTAGGAGACTGCGAAATAGTGTTGATGCGGATGTGGCTTCGGCGGCCATAAATATACCCGAAACTCCTTGCAATACTTTCGAGCGCGGCTTTGGCATCGGCCATGTCATTGTATTCAAAAAGTGTGCGTTGGGCCGCAATGTAGGATAGAGCAACAATTGATCCCCACTCGTTCAACGCGTCGAATTTGCTTGCTGTTTGAATAACCTTATGAAATGAGAGAGCCGAAATATCCATCGTCTTCAGGTAATACTCGTAATTAATTCCATCGTAGGGGATTTTCTTCCTCACGTTGGGCGACATCCCTATCGAATGCAGAATGAAGTCGATTTTACCGCCAAAGTGTTCTAATGTTTTGGTGAACAGGTTCTCAAGATCAGGAATGCTTGTTGCATCAGCCGGAACAACCAGCGAGTTGCATTTTTCAGCCAGTATGTGTGTATCGCCCATCCTAAGTGCCATCGGAGTATTTGTAAGCACAAATTCTGCACCTTCTTCATATGCCCTTTCGGCTGTTTTCCAGGCAATTGACATTTCGTTGAGTGCCCCGAAAATGATTCCTTTTTTACCTTTGAGTAAGTTGTATGCCATAAATGATTCTTTTCAGTTTTGTTTCCTAATGAACAGTTTTATAACGGTTTAGTTTCGAATGAGCTCAACTGCTGCAGCTCTAGCCTTTTCAGTGATCGTATCATCACTAAGCATGCGGGCAATTTCGGTGATGCGTTCCTCATTTGAAAGCTTTCGCAGGCTTGAGAAAGCCGAATCATTGCCGTCCAATTTGTATGCTAAGTAATGTGAGCGGCATTTACCGGCAATTTGCGGCAGGTGAGTAATTGCGATAACCTGCATGTTTGCCGACATATGGTGAAGTATATTCCCGATGCGACCTGCTATTTCGCCCGATACGCCGCTGTCAATTTCATCGAAAAGTATCGTTGGAAGCATGTTTCGGCTGACAACCAATGATTTAACAGCGAGCATTATTCTCGAAAGTTCTCCTCCCGATGCAACTTTCTGAATTTCCCGCGGCTGGCTTCCTTTGTTGGCCGAAAACATAAACAATACTTTATCAATGCCTGTACGGCCCATTTCATTCGTTTGCTGATGAGCTATACTTATGATGGCTGCAGGCATTCCAAGTTCGGCCAGTTTTTTCATTATTTCCGACTCAATGTCAGGTATAACTTTCTTCCGGCTCTGCGACAGTTCAATGGCTGCATGCTCAATTTCAGAGCGCACTTGTGCCAGTTCTGATTCAATTTCCTTAATCTGCAACTGCAAACTATCATTCTCGCCTAAGTCTTGCAGTAACTTTTGCTGCAACTCCAGAAGTTCAGCAGTTTCGTGAACTTTATGTTTCTGAAGTAAATGATTGATCAGGTCGGTCCGTGTAGTCAAATCTTCGATGCGCGCAGTGTCGTATTGAATCTTGTCAGCATAGCCACGGAGCTCATTATCAAGATCTTTCAATTCGATGAATGAGGATTCGAGCCTGTCGTTAACCTGCGAAAGTGCAGTGCTGTAATGCGAGGCCTGGGCTACTGTCTGACGGATAACTGAGAGTTGATTCAGGATGTTAACTTCGTTATCACCAAGCAGTCCTAATACAGCAAATAGTTTTGACTTAATCTCCTCAGCATGGGTGAGTATGCGGAGTTCTTCTTCCGCTTCTTCAAGTTCAGCAGGCTTAATAGCAGCATGTTGCAGTTCATCATACAGAAATTGCTTGTAATCGCGGTCGGCGCTGGATTTATTGAACTGCTCCACCCTAGCCTGGTAATCTTTCTGCAATTTGTTGAATTTGTCGTACAATATTGTGTAACTGCGAAGCAATTCAGGCCTGGCGGCATAGGAGTCAATAAGTGAAAGCTGAAAAGAGGCTTCGTTGAGTTCGAGTGTTTGATTTTGTGAATGAATATCAACCAATTTATCGCCCAATTCCTTTAATACCTGCAGGTTTACCGGCGTATCGTTAATGAAAGCCCGTGATTTACCCTGTGGTGTGATTTCGCGACGGACGGTGGTAATTGTTTCGTAATCAAGGTCATTTTGGGCAAAGAATGTTTCGAGTCCGTAGGATTTTATTCCAAACGTACCTTCTACAATACATTTTGTTGTTTTATCGTGCAGAACAAGAACGTCAGCACGCTGGCCAAGAACAAGACCGAGCGCTCCTACCAATATTGATTTACCTGCTCCCGTTTCGCCGGTAATCACCGAAAAACCATCTTCAAAATCAATGCTGAGATGGCGAATGAGTATGTAATTTTCTATTGAAAGGTGCAAAAGCATCGAAAGGCAGGTATTTACCAGTCGTTAAAAATACGAAATTAAAGTATTACGGATTATTTCGCTCCGCCCGACGCCAGGATTTGCTGGTATTTTGAGCTGTGGGCAGGATCAATTTCTTTGAGGATATTTACAGCCCTGGTTTTGTCCATTGGCGATGCCTGCGAATATATATTTACAAGTTCGTCGCGTTTGGCTTCTGTCATAAGCTGAAGTATAAACAAACCGGGCTTTTCGCGGCCTGCTTTTTGAAAATTTTCAAGACATTCGGTAACTGATGCACGACCAAGGTCAATATTGTCGGACATAACATCGAGGCCGAGCCGGTGATACTGGTAAATGCCTTCGCGCAATGGCGAATAGGCGCCATTCATCAGGTTTTCGACAAGCCAGAAACGATTTCGCATACTTTCAAAAGCCTTCCATCCTTTTTCCTGCGAATTCTGTGCTGTATTAACAATGGCTTTGGCTTTTTCAAAATAAGGAGTGCCTCCCATAAGTGAATATGAATCAGCATCCAGGCCTAAAAAAATATATACATAATAGGCAATTACCGAAGTAAGATTCGATGTAAAAGCATCGTCAGTGTATATAAGTGGTTCATATTCAACATATTTAAAATCTATGTCGGTATCAATATAATTGAGCAGGTTGGTATTGTAAGAAGTTTTGTAAACGGGCCGTTGTAAAACAAGATTGAGCCTTCCTTTAAACTGGTCGGATGAAACCCGGTCATTGATGGTTAGCATCATAGAGCACTCAATACGTTCTTCGGGTTTATAAACATAATTCGTCCATTTCCGGTTGTTAACAAACTCATAGATGGCCGATTGCATTGTCTGGAAAACCTTGCGTTCGGAACCTTCAACCTGAGGTGCATTTACCGAAACCTGGCAAATAAATTCCTGGGCTTTCATGAGCATAGGCAGGATAACTGAAAGTACCAGTAGGATTTGTCGTTTCATGGTAACAAACTATTTCGGGCGATGGAGGTTTGATTTAATGTATATGCGCTGAACCTGATCGAGGATATCGGCAGCTACTTCTGATTTTGGTTTTAAACCATATTCAAGTGTATCACCTTCTCTATTAACAATGGTCACTTTATTGGTTGCATAGCCAAATCCGGCGCCTTTATCGCGCATTGAATTAAGAACGATAAAATCGAGGTTTTTCGTATTCAGCTTTTTGCCTGCATTCTCAATTTCGTGATCGGTTTCGAGGGCAAAACCAACCAATACCTGGCCCTTCTTCTTCATTTTTCCGCATCCAGCAAGTATATCAGCAGTTGGAACGAGTTCCAGGTTAAATTTTACTGAACTGCTTTTCTTAATTTTTTTATCAGCGTACACAACGGGTTTATAATCAGCTACTGCGGCTGCCATTATTGCCACATTGCACTTGCGAAAGTTACCAATGGCAGCATTGAACATTTCGGCAGCCGTGCCAACCTTGATAATATTTATTGCCGGGTGGTTTGGCAACTCATGAACCGGTCCTGTGATAAGCGTAACATCAGCTCCCCTCATGGCAGCTTCCATGGCAAGGCTGTTGCCCATTTGTCCGCTCGAGTGGTTACTGATATATCGCACCGGATCGATGGGTTCAATGGTCGGACCGCTGGTAATCATGACTTTTACGCCATTAAGGCTGCCGGCTTTTTCGAAGTGACACTCAAGAATCTTGAAAATATTTGCAGGCTCTTCAAGCCGTCCAAACCCGGTGAGGCCGCTGGCAAGTTCTCCTTCGGCAGGGGCAATCAGCAGGTTGCCAAACGATTGGAGTTTCGTGATATTTGACTGGGTAGTCGGATGGTAATACATATCAACATCCATTGCCGGAGCAAAATACACAGGGCATCGGGCTGCCAGGTAAACTGCAGTAAGCAGGTTATCGGTAATGCCTGTAGCCATTTTTGCCATTGTGTTTGCCGAAAGAGGAGCAAAAAGCATCACGTCAGCCCAGCTGCCAAGTTCAATGTGGCTGGTCCAGGAACCGTCAGTTTCGTTGAATGGCTTTATATAAACAGGTGACTGCGAAAGGGTTGATAGAGTCAAAGGCGTTACGAAATCACATGCTGAAGGAGTCATCACCACTTTAACTTCGGCTCCGTCTTTTATTAACAACCGCACAAGCAATGGGATTTTATATGCAGCAATGCTACCTGTGATTGCAATCAGGATTTTCTTTCCTTTAAGCATATTGTTGATTATTAACAGGTAACCGTAATTCGTGCACTAAAACGGCAGGCGCCTGGTTATTCAGGTTTCAGTTCCTTCGAAGGGTTGCGGAAATAAATCTGGTCGTTGAGCATTTCGTGGGTTGCAATGAGTGTAGGTTTCGGCAAATGCTCATAAAACTTGGCAAGCTCAATTTGTTCACGGTTCTCAAAAACCTCTTCCAGGTTATCGGTAGGAGTTGCAAACTCATCAATCTTGTTGTCAAGCTCTTCCTTAATTTCCAACCCGATTTGATTCGCCCGCTTTGCAAGAATAGCAACCGTTTCGTAAATATTCTCAGTAGGAGCATTGAGGTCGCTCATATTGCGTGTTACAGTGGAAGTGTCAATTCTAAGTTTCTTGTAATCCATATGATGAAGGGTAAATATTTGTTTTACAGTAATTTGCGTATGTTTTTTTCGATATTTTTTGCCTGGTTAACGAATTGGCTCTCGGGAAATTCGGTAAGCAAAGCTTTGGAAGCTTCGAGCGCATCGTTTAGCCGTTCCTTTTTCTTTGAATCTATGCTGTTGACGGCATAATCGTACTTGGCGAGGAGAATCTGGTACATAATATCAGCTTTCCGCTGCGATTCAGGGAAATCTTTCAGCACATTATTGAACGAAACAATTGCTGCTTTATAATCGGCCATTTTGTAATACATCGTGGCCACATCATAGGCTTTTTTCTCGAGTTTGCCCCGCAATTCATCAATCAG
>JAKLFM010000200.1 GCA_022711175.1 Bacteroidota bacterium
CTTTTTTCAAGGATCATTGTCTTAATCTTTACAGGTACAGACAAATAATTCAAACAGGTGGTTTTTATAATCGACCTGTTTAAGTTATTTGTATCTGCATGGGATTCCGGTAATGTTTTAAACATAAGGGGGAACGTTTATGAGACAATTAAAGATTGCAAAGCAGGTGACCAACCGGGAAACGGCGTCACTCGACAAATACCTTCAGGAAATAAGTAAAGAAGCCCTGATCACACCGGATGACGAGGTGTTTCTGGCACAGCGTATCAAACAGGGAGATCAGGCGGCCCTGCACAAACTTACCCGGGCCAATCTGCGGTTTGTGGTATCGGTGGCCAAACAATACCAGAACCAGGGATTAAGCCTTCCCGATCTGATAAACGAAGGCAATGTCGGGCTGATAAAAGCTGCCCGGCGTTTTGATGAAACCAAAGGATTTAAATTTATTTCCTATGCAGTATGGTGGATACGCCAGTCTATACTTCAGGCCATAGCTGAACAATCAAGAATCGTACGGCTGCCGCTTAACAAGATCGGTACG
>JAKLFM010000201.1 GCA_022711175.1 Bacteroidota bacterium
GCTCAGCAAGACCCTTGAACCCACATGGTATGTTCCTGAAGGGGATGATTTTACACCTCCGGGGCAGGATCCGCTCATTCCGACATCGAAGGAAAACTTCATTGCTTTTGATGCCGGGTTCGGCCTGTTTCTCCAGGCCGACAATTACTACGGTTCCCTGTCGGTCACACACCTTAACCAGCCGAAGATAAGGTATTCCAAGGAAGGTAATGAAGATGTGGTCACCTATGTCAGCAGGCACTATTATCTCACTGCCGGTTATAATGTTCAGCTTACCAATCCGTCCTTTGAGCTGCTCCCGTCGGTTTTTGCATACAGCGACGGCAAGGCGCTCCAGTTCAATATTACTTCTCTTGTGAGATACAATAAAAAAGTATGGGGAGGCGTTTCATACAGGGCCGGCGATGCGCTGATCGGGATAGCCGGGTTCGAATTGTTCAATGGAATACGGATAGGTTACTCTTATGATTTCCCGCTTTCGGATATCAGGAAAGGCACCAGCGGATCACATGAGCTGCTTGTCAACTATTGTTTCGATC
>JAKLFM010000202.1 GCA_022711175.1 Bacteroidota bacterium
TTTTGTCGGGTTAATGATATTGATGATTTGTCTTGGTCTTGGCGCGAAAAAATAGATTTATTTTTTCGGCATTATAAGGAATTTGCGGGTAGTCGTTGGAGCAAGATTGTTGGTTTTGGAAATTTTAAAGATGCTCAAAAAATAATCTCTTTAGCTAAAAAGCATGCCAGATAAATAAAATGATTGACTTTTTTCGTTTTTTGTGCTATTATTTTGTTATTGATTGATTTTTGTTGTGGCATATTTTTGTCCGCGTAGCTCAGTGGATAGAGCAGTAGCCTTCTAAGCTATTGGTCGTAAGTTCGATTCTTACCGCGGACACAACACACTCTAAAAGTATTTTTATTTAGATAACTGTTGTTAAATTTTAGTAAAAATTAAAAATGGTGGCTGTAGCTCAATTGGTTAGAGCACTCGGTTGTGGTCCGAGCGGTTGAGGGTTCAAGTCCCTTCAGCCACCCAGATCGTTGCAATTCATAACTCCTAAAGAAAATTTTTTTGGGTTAGAATTGTCAATAAATTCAGCGAAAAGCTCCT
>JAKLFM010000203.1 GCA_022711175.1 Bacteroidota bacterium
GCTTCCAGCTCATCGAGCACATACATGCCATCCTCATCGGTATTCACGATGGTTTCGGGCGAGGCGAGGTTGATCACCGCGTTGGCCAGCGGCAGGCCGGTGACGCTGTCGGTGACCGTGCCGGTGATTTCGGCAAGTTCAGTGCCTGTGCTGCCGTTGCGCGAACGTTTGTAGCGGCGCTTGCGCAGGAACATGTACTGGCTGAACAATTGCGGGTAATCATCCTCAAGGTGGCGCATAAATTTGTCCAATTGCAACCGCAGCAATTTGTGGTTTGCTTTGATCAGGTTCTTGATGTCCTCGCGGCTTTTTCGCCTGTCGGTGAGCCGATAGCCTGTCATGTCGAGGGTTTCGCCATAACCATTTACCATCGCCAGGAATGAAGCGAGACGTTCATCGGTGAGTGTACTCATTCGTTTCTCCTGTGTTGTAGTCGGAACTGACTTTTTGTATTAGAACACAGATTGGTATAATTTGCAACATCTGGCAAAAATAAGAAATATTTTGATGGTTTGGGTGTATATACTAAGAACTTAG
>JAKLFM010000204.1 GCA_022711175.1 Bacteroidota bacterium
TGTCGGCTAAAGGTACTGTACAAATTTCAAAAGACAAGAGGCGGAAGAGCTACAGGTTGATATTCCTTAGCCTCAGGGCATTCCAGACTACGGAGACAGAACTGAAGCTCATGGCTGCGGCAGCAATCATAGGGTTGAGCAATGGCCCTCCGAACAGATGCAACAGTCCCATTGCAACGGGGATCCCGAGAATATTGTAGAAAAATGCCCAGAAAAGGTTTTGTTTGATGTTACGGATCGTGCCGTGGCTGAGTTTCAATGTTCGCACAACGTCGCCGAGATCATTTTTTATCAGTACCACATCAGCAGCTTCGATAGCGACATCAGTGCCTGAGCCGATGGCAATGCCCACATCAGCAGTGGCCAGGGCAGGGGCGTCATTTATTCCGTCACCCACCATGATTACACTTTTTCCCTCGTTTCTGATTTCTCTTATTTCTCCGGCCTTATCGCCCGGCAGTACACCTGCGATTACTCTGTCAATGCCGGCCTCTCCGGCTATGTGTCTGGCAGTCTGAATGCTGTCGCCT
>JAKLFM010000205.1 GCA_022711175.1 Bacteroidota bacterium
TCTGATGCAAAAAGCCAGGGTGAGTTTTTCCAGTTTGGTACTGGCCATTTATTGACTGATTTATTCACTTATACAAGGGTTAATTTACCAAATGTAAATTCCAGAATTATTTTTTTCGGGGATCCCTGCCAGCTACCTCCTGTTGGAGACAACAGTTCAAAGGCACTTGATCCCGACTATCTTAGAGAAAAATTTGGTGTAACAACCAACGAAGCAGAACTAAAAGAAGTAAAACGTCAGAATGAAGAAAGTGGAATTCTTAAGGCAGCTACCAGGATGCGCAAAAGCATTTCTTCAGGATTTTTCAATGACTTTAACCTGAGGTCCAACGAGATTGATATTTTAAATCCTGCTTATGATGAGTTCCTGAACATATGGCAGAAAACTGAAAGCTCAAAAATTATTATTGCCAGCAAAAACAAAACCTGCCTTGATCTCAATCTGCAGATCAGGGAAAGACTATTTGGCAACGCTGATTTGCCTGTACAATCAGGTGATATTATTATAATTGGAGGGAATAATTA
>JAKLFM010000206.1 GCA_022711175.1 Bacteroidota bacterium
TTTTATTTATTGAGGTTGGAGGGTAGAGGGTAGAGGTTTGATGTTTGATGTTTGATCCGGACAGCTATCGGGATTGATGCTAGAAGATGGGTGGATTGTTTGATGACTGGCCTCTGTATTTAACTTGTTTCCATTGACTGATCTGAAACTTTTCCTTCCCGCCTTAACCAGAAACTTCAAACTTCAAACTTCAAACTTCATCCGTTAACTGCCGCTTTCTTTCTGGTCCTGCTGTGTTTTGTAGGCCAGTGCGTAGAGCTTTATTTGCTTGATCATCGAAAGCAGGCCGTTGCTTCGTGTGGGGCTGAGGTGCTCTTTCAATCCAATGGAATCCAGAAATTCAGTCTGGGCATCGATGATTTCACGGGGAGTGTGTCCCGAAAAAACGCGGATCAGGAGATTGACAATTCCCTTTGTGATCACGGCATCGCTGTCGGCAGTAAAGAAGATCCGGCCATCTTCAAAATCGGCATGTAACCAAACCCTTGACTGGCAGCCTGTTATCAGGTTCGAATCCACCTTGT
>JAKLFM010000207.1 GCA_022711175.1 Bacteroidota bacterium
TTCGCGAAGCGGCAGGTAACTTTCAACAGAATCCTCGTCGAGGCGCTGCAGTTTGCGGCAGATAACACGGTATTCGTTTTTATCGCGGAGAACTTCAAAGAAGCGAAAATCGTAGAAAATCGGCTCTGCTTTACTGCCGGTTTCAACAGCCATGATGCGGGGCCTGAAAGGCTCTTTGAGAAAAGGATTTTCAGGTTCGTTGAGAATAAGCAGGTCGCGGATTACGCCAAGATATTCACCCTTCTCAGTAAAGGCTTTTAAACCCAGAAGCTGGCTTAAATAAAAGGTAGTTAAAGCTGTCATGCTTGCATCCTCCGTTAGTTTTGTCCGGCAGGATGCCAGGCAATGCCCTGGAACCCGTCGGGGGAGTTAGTTAGTAAACAGGTACAAATCAGGGCCTTCGTCCATGAAAGGAGCATATTGGTTTGTGAAACAAAAGTAAGGTTTTTATTTGAGTCTTGTACCGGTATTTGCCCTGTTTCACGAAGAAAACTAAGGCTCAGATGATTAAAGAAAGTTGC
>JAKLFM010000208.1 GCA_022711175.1 Bacteroidota bacterium
CTGATCCGGCCACGGGGCTTCGCAGCCTGCCGGCTGTCGGCAATGCGCAGAAGAAACTCACGTGGACGCTCAAGGGACTTGTGCCCGGGGTGTGCTACTGGAGCGTTCAGGCCGTCGACACGGCCTTTGCCGGCTCGACCTGGGCGAACGAACGATTTGCAGACAACCGGTTCGTCGACATCGGCGCCGGCCTGGCGGCCGTCAGAAGCGGCGCCCTGGCCTGGGGCGATTATGACGGCGACGGCGACCTCGACCTGGCGCTGACCGGTGAGACAAGCAGCGGCTTTGTCGGCCGGATCTACCGGAATACGGAGGGCGCATTCGCCGACGTGAGCGCGGGCCTGCCGGGCGTGTATGCCGGCGCGCTGGCGTGGGGCGACTTTGACAACGATGGCGATCTCGACCTCGCGCTGGCCGGCGAGGACAGTGCCACCGGCGGCTATATCAGCAGGATCTACCGCAACACGGACGGCGCGTTTTCCGACATATCGGCCGGCCTGCGAGGGGTGGCGGCCTG
>JAKLFM010000209.1 GCA_022711175.1 Bacteroidota bacterium
TCTCTTACACTGGCGCTGCGTTCACGCGGTGTTGCGGTGGCGGAGCTCCTTCCGATCATCATGGCCGTGTGGCGCTACTTCCTGCATTTCCCGATGGCATTCTTCTTTCCGCACCGAACGGTTGCGCCAATGGCCACGCCGGGCGCCGGGGTTGCTGACCCATCTGATCCAACGCTGCCGGATCAGGTACGGTGAGCGAGTTGCTCTTTCAGTGACGGATGTGTGTTGCCGGTCTTGGGTGGCACCAGGCTCATGGCGTACTCGCTCAGTGCAGTGATGGTGAGGCTCGGGTTCACACCCAGGTTGGCAGGGATAATGGATCCGTCGAGGATCCGCAGCTCCGGATACCCGAAGGCCTCGAAACGTTCGTTCACCACACCCGTGGATGCGTCGGCGCCCATGGGACAACCGCCCAGGATGTGGGCGGTGCTGCTCATGTTGAAGAACACTTCCGTGGTGGCGTTCAGGGCCACTCCTCCGGTCTTGGCGGCGTAGCGGTGCATCACGTCCTGGCC
>JAKLFM010000021.1 GCA_022711175.1 Bacteroidota bacterium
GGATGTGAGATAGCCGATATTGCCAGCGCCCACGGTCAACACGTTTTTTCCCAGTAGGGTAAACTCATTGTTCATCATTTTTTGAACTACGGCTGCCGTGTAAACGCCCGGCAGGTCGTCATTTTCAAAAGTAGGCATGAAGGGAACTGCGCCTGTTGCGACGACCATGAAATCGGCATCCACGTAATAAATTTCTTCGGTACTGATGTTTTTCACTGCAATGCGTTTGCCTTCGAGCACATCCCAAACCGTACTGTTGAGGAAAATGCCTTCATGGCTGTCGCCGGCAAGTGTTTTGGCAATATCGAAACCGCGCATTCCGCCGAATTTCTTTTCCTTTTCGAAAAAGAAAAACTGGTGCGTTTGCATTAGGAACTGTCCGCCAATTTTATCGTTGTTGTCTATCACCAGGTTATCAATACCGTGCTTGAGAAGTTCTTCACGACAAGCAAGCCCTGCCGGCCCGGCGCCGATAATGGCAACAGTGGTTTTGTAAACATTGATAGGGGTTTGGGTATCGCGCTCCCTGATCTCCGGCGAATAGTCGTGCGGAATTTCGCTTACTTCATGAATACCATCAACCTTGGTGATGCAAATGCGGCGAATTTGTCCATCAACCAGCATTTCGCAGGCGCCGCATTTGCCAATGCCGCATTCAAGGCCGCGCTCGCGGTTGGTAAGACTATGGCTGTGTACCGGGTAACCGGCCTGGTGCAAGGCGGCGGCAATGGTGAATCCTTTTTCTCCGGCAACGGTTTTTCCATTGAACTGAAAGGTAACTTTTTCACTTACAGGAACTTCGAGGATTGGGTGAATGTCAATTTTATTCATACTTGTATAAAATGAACGGGTGAATTTTTGCGTGAAACACTTAAAAACAGGGCAAAATTAATTTTTTTAGCAACCTGTTAATCGATTAACAGGGCATTTAGAAAGAGTATAATTAGCGGAATAAATGACCGGAAAACAGGCTCTAAAAGAACGAAAACGGAGCCATCTAATTAAACAACCCTGACAGGGTTTGGAACCCTGTCAGGGTTGAATCTTTGAGATGGATAAACTTGCTAATTCGTTCTATCGAAATTCAATATTCAGATTATACTTTACCGCGACCGGCTGTGCTCTTTGCATTCCCGGTAACCATCGCGGCATTCTTTTAACAACTTTTACAGCTTCTTCGTCGCAACCGCCGCCAATACCCCTAAGTACCTTGATATCGGTAATTGTGCCATCTGCTTTTACAACAAATGTCAGGTACACTGTCCCTTTGATTCCTCTTTGTTTTACTAGAGCAGGATAAACCAGGTTTTCGGCAATAAATTTTTTCATTGCTTTTTCACCGCCCGGGAATTCGGGCATTTTTTCAACAATCACAAAGATCGTTTCTTCATTAGTGTCCTTCTCTTCATCAGCAATTACAACCTGTTCGCAAGCTTCTCTTGCAACAGAGCTTTTACCCATAACCGGTGCCGAACAAGCCATTACTCCTCCTACTGCATAGTCGCTTACGCCTTCGGGCAGAGGCAGCGGCTGCTGTATAGTTGTAGCGCTGCCTTCGTTGTTCCGCACCTGGCTGTCAATAGCCACAAAGGAGGTAAATCGTGTAAGCAGGTTATATTTTAGCCCGAGTTGAGTTACCTTTTCTTTCTGTTCATCAGGATTGCCAAAGGCTCCCATATCATCTGAATTTCGGATTCGCTCTCTGGCCCAGAGGTAACGCAAAGCAGCATTTGAGGCTGACAATCCAGCATCGGAAACAACCAGGCTGCTGTTGAATTCACCGCTTCCGCTTATTCCGCTTATATCAATTGTACCACGGAGATTACCGCGATATTTCCCAAAGATGATAACAGGCCGTTCGGCAAAAACATCGGGCACACTCAGGGGTTCGACATCATAAACATCGAAGCCTTTGAATTCGGTTTTAATATGGCTCAAAACCGGGTTGCTGACGTATTGCCTGAATCTGCCCGCTTCAACTGAAGCGACTTCCGGTTTAGTAATCACAAACGGCATCCCTCCGCCGGCATGCGCCAATCCTTCAATGAGATAGCGGTTAACCGAAGTGCCGATGCCAAAAGCAAAGAAATTTGCCTTGCTGAGATTATTCCTGATCAGGTTGAATGCTTCGCGCTCAACATCAACGTAACCATCTGTAGCGATAACAAACGACCTTGCATAACCTTCGGTCCCCTGGAGATCAAGGGCGCGGCGAAGCGCCGGCAATAACTCGGTGCCCCCGCTACCTTGTTCTTTATCAATGAAAGAGAGTGCGCGGTTCAGGTTTTCGGAATTTGCCGTCACTGATTTTTCACTGAAAAGGTTGCTGCACCCGGCAAACAAAATCACATTAAAACGATCTGACGACCGAAGGTTGCCAATAAGATCGCGCATCAGTTTCTTTGAAATGTCGATCGGGTAACCATGCATTGATCCTGATACATCCATGATAAAAACATACTCACGCGGTGGAATTTCAGCCGGTTTTACCTGTTTGGGAGGTTGAATCATGGCAAGAAAGAAATTTTCATCTTTGCCCGGATAAAGCAGCAATCCTGATTCTATTTTGTTGCCTGAAAGGCGGTATCTGAGGATGAAATCACGGTTGCCGCCGCGGGTTTCCGAAGCATCGAGATGAATGTCGGCTGTTGCGGGACCATTGAATGTAATACCGGCCTTATGTGTCGGGCACACTATTTCGCTGATGGGCATCCCGGCAGCAATGGTGCAATCAATTTTAAATGTGTATAAAGGCATTTCACCTTCGCGGGTGTAAGGATTCGCAACCCAATTGTCGTCGCGCGAAGCCAATGCTTCCGGCTTGTTGGAGTAGCGAGGCCCGACAACTGTTGGATACACAAATTCATAGATACCTTCTTCGGGAATGAGCATTTCGGTGTATTTCATTTCCACTTTGATATGGTCGCCCGGCATGATGTTGGCTACATTCATCTGAAAAACATTAGGGCGCTGCTGTTCGAGAAGTGAAGCGCTTTTTCCCTGTTGTTTTGCCTCTTCATATTCCCTGCGGGCTTGTTCTTTTTCAGCAATTTTGGCCACAATAGTCCTTTCGCCGATGGTCATTTTCATGCTGTAAACAGCGGCGCGGGTTGAAGCCGGGAATGTGTAAACTGCTTCGATAGGGCGTTTCCCTTCGTTGGCATATTCCTGTACAACAGCCACATCGGCAATTACACCTGCAATATTCACCTGTGCCGAAGTGGCTTTTAAAGGCAGGCGGTCGAGCGTTGGATCGTCGGAAATCACATAGAAATAAGGTGAGAGGGTTTTATCAGGATCGGCTTTATCGTAAGCAATTTCAGTCGGCATTGGACGAAGTGTTTTTGTGCTCAGGTTCTGGCTGAAAATCATGGTTGCAGCCGACAGGATGAGTATGGGAATGAAACCCAGCACAAGGCTTGAAGTTTGACGTGTTTTCATGACTAAGATTTGTTAGAGTTGAGAAATGAGGTTACGAATCCTTTAGTTTGAAGGCTATTGGCATGTTGAAACTTACCCTTACCGGCATTGTGCGTTGCATGCCCGGCGACCATTTTGGCATAAGGCTGATGACCCTTACTGCTTCCTCGTCGCAGCCAAAACCTATGCTCCGTAATACTTTCACATTCGAAACACTGCCGTCCTTTTCAATGACGAAGCTCACATAAACTATCCCGGATGCACCCACTTCACGGGCTTCGAGCGGGTAACTGATGTGCTCGCCGATAAACCGTAGTAACTCCTTTTCACCTCCCGGAAATTCGGGCATCTTTTCAACGTTGATGAAGATATCATCTTCAGCAGGTGGCTTTTCATCGGTGAATACAGGTGTAACAACAGGAACATACACAGGGTTTGCATCGCCTGCATTATCACCGAAATCGGGCGGCGTAAAATCACTCTGAATTCCTTTATCATCAATGATGTTGAAAATTGTCGCCGGCCTAACCGGTAATGGCGGTTGCTGAATTTCGTGTTTTGTGGTTATGGGTACAAACTCATCAATATCAACGAATTCGCCCACATCGGAAATTGAAATTTGTGTCACCGGACTTTCCCATTCAAATGCGGCAAGGGCAATTCCTAATGACACGATAAGACCTGTTTGCATGAAAAGAATTTTCTTCTTTTCGAGGTCGGCACGGTTTGATTTCTTGGCTTCCATAGTTAATAAGGTTTAGGTTTATTAGTATCAGGTGTTTACTGTAACCTTAAGATGTATGAGGTCAGAATATTCCATAAAACTTCAGGCTTATGCATCGAAAATTTTGAATTTAATTATGTATAAATCTGATTATCTGTAAGATAAGACTATCATTAAAATCATTATTTTTGTATAAACCCTGTAAATAGTGGCATTAAGCATCTTCGGCAACCATAGGGAAAAGAAAAAGGATTTGCTGTCGCTTACTGATGAGCAATTAGTATCGCATTATGCCCGGTTGCATGATGCCGAATATGTAGGCCAGCTCTATGAACGCTATACCCATCTTGTGTTTGCCGTTTGTATGAAATACCTGGGTAATGAGGAAGAGGCCGAAGATACTGTGATGTTGATTTTCGAGAAGTTGCTTACTGAGCTCAAACATGCACGTATTGATTCGTTTAAAAGCTGGCTTTATACGGTAACTAAAAACCAGTGCCTTATGCAATTTCGTCACCAAAAAACGGTTGAGAAGTCGAAATTGGCTTTGTTGAAAGATCTGGAATCAGAGGTTATGGAATCGGGCAGCCCAATGCATCTTATCAGTGGTAATAACTATGATGATCATCAGTTGGAAACGGCCATCAGCCGGCTCAATGAAGCCCAGCGACAATGTATCATACTGTTTTACCTTGAGGAGCAGTCGTATCGTGAAGTGGCTGAAACAACCGGCTACAGCATGAATGAAGTGAAAAGCCACCTTCAAAACGGGAGGCGAAATCTGAAAATCATCCTTGAAAACAACCATGAAACATGACAAAACCCGTTGATAAAACCAGTAACCTTTTCAATGCTTCGGGCTGTCTGACACCACATGCCCTGGAAAAAACAGCCACGGGAAGCCTTTCGCCTGCCGAAGCCGGGCCGGCTCTGGCACATATTAAGGTTTGTGAGCTGTGTTCCGATGCTGTTGATGGGCTTAAAATGTGGCATAAACATAATGAGATCAGCGTTTATGCCGATAACGAAAACGAAAAGAGGACTGCCAGCGTTGATATTTCGGCTGCGTTCGATAAAAAGGTCATCCAACTGAACGACCGGCTTCGCAACCGTGTGAAATTCCACCTGGAAACCGATAATGTTAAGCAAAAGCGACGCATTGGCACTGTCCCGGCCTGGCTGGCGGTTGCTGCCAGTATTGTTTTGTTTGCTGGCATCTACCTGGTGCTTGAGCAAAACAAGCTATCGGAGAAAAGCATTGCCGATAACCGCTCCGAAGCCCCGGAATTTGTTGCACCGCCGGTTACGGCTGATACCATCATACATGAAACGCCATCTGCTATTGCTGAAAATAAACCGGCTACAAGGAACACAAAAATACCGGTGCCTGTTGTGGTTGACGGGATTGCCTCTTTTAGCGACAAGAGCATACATGCTGATAATGAGGAGAACGAATTTATTGCCGTTGCCGAAACTTCTGCTGCACATCCTGTTGAACGGCCGGTTGGCGGTGTAACAAATACCACTGAACAGTCGCAGGTAGCTGAAGAACCTGTGGTTACAACCATTCAGGCTGATATGGAAAAATCACAACCTGCTCCTGCGCCAGCAACCGGAAAAAAGTCAGTGAACATTGCCAGAGAAACACGGGCAGAAGTGGCTGTTGAAGATGAGAATACAGTTTTCACGGTGGTTGAAAAACAACCCGAATTTCCCGGCGGACCCGAAAAACTAAACCGTTACTTATCCGAAAAGCTGCAATACCCTTCCGAAGCAAGAGAAAATTCAATATCCGGTACCGTATTTATTCAATTCGTAATTGATAAAACAGGCAAGGTAGCCAATGCAAAAATCCTTCGCGGAATAGGGTATGGATGCGATGAGGAAGCTTTGCGTGTTATTAAAGCCATGCCCCGCTGGAAACCCGCCGAACAGCGCGGCAAGCCGGTAAATGTGCTTTTCAACCTGCCCGTGAAGTTCAACCTGGAGTGAACGGTTTCAGGCAAAATTATGTTTCACGCAAAGGCGCTAAGGCGCAAAGTTTTGTTTACGGATGTGATTTGTAGCAAGAAAATGGCCGAAGAATTAATTTTTTACCTGCATATTGAAGTTTTTATATATTTGTTGCTCGAAACGAAACAAAAAACACTGATATGATCAATCGCAATTTCTGGTGGTGGCTTGAACTGAATAATCCAGGCAGGGACAACTAACCGGAAATGCAATAATATTGCCAAGGCCGCAGGAAGTTCCTGCGGCCTTTTTTTGTTCACATTTTACAAACCATTTAAAACTCAAAATCATGTTCAGAGAAAAAACCATCCAGACCAAAGAGGGCTATTTCGGACAGTATGGCGGACAATTCGTTCCACCGGTACTCGAATCGCCTCTTGCCCGCCTTGCTGAAGAATTCAGCAAAGCAAAAAACAACCCGGCTTTCCTCAAAGAGTTGCATCATCTGCTGAAGCAATATGTCGGGAGGCCATCACCATTATATTATGCATCAAGGCTTTCGGATAAAGTAGGCAGTAAAATCTACCTGAAACGCGAAGATCTGAATCACACAGGCGCTCATAAAATCAACAACTGCCTGGGGCAGATTTTACTTGCCAAACATATGAATGCCAGAGAAGTTGTGGCTGAAACGGGCGCAGGACAACATGGTGTGGCAACGGCTACAGCCGCAGCACTTTTTGGCATTCCATGTAAAATATTCATGGGCTCGCGCGATGCACAGCGACAAAAATTGAATGTTCAGCGCATGAAACTTCTCGGCGCCGAAGTAATTACAGCCGACCGGGGGACCGCTTCCCTCAAAGACGCGGTGGATGTGGCGCTTGGCTATTATATCGATCACCCTGACGCGTTCTATCTCCTCGGTTCGGCTGTTGGCCCACATCCCTACCCGACCATTGTGCACTATTTTCAGCAGGTAATTGGTGAAGAAGCTCGCCGGCAAGTGCTTGAGCAGGAAAAACGATTGCCCGATTCTATTTTTGCCTGTGTTGGCGGAGGTTCTAATGCTATCGGACTCTTTTCAGCATTTTTGAATGATCCGATGGTGAAAATTTTTGCTGCTGAAGGTGGCGGTGAAGGAGCTGATTCGCCCAGGACAGCCTCAACATTGGTAGCGGGGAAACCCGGTGTTTTCCAGGGAACATACTCGTATTGTCTCGTAGATGAGAATGATGAACCCCGGGAGGCATATTCTGTCGCTTCGGGCCTCGATTACCCCGGAGTCGGTCCCGAACATGCGCACCTGAAAGAATCCGGCAGGGTAAGTTATCATTGTATTACCGACAACGAAGCCATCGCCGCATTTTATGAACTATCAAAACTCGAAGGCATTATTCCGGCCATTGAATCGTCGCACGCTGTGGCACTGGCCATGAAACTGCTGAAAGATAAAAAACAGCTGGCCATCATCAACCTTTCTGGACGTGGCGACAAAGACGTGGAGAGAGATATGGAGCATGAATGAAGAGAATTGCCAGTTGAAGGCATTATACATCACCTGAACTGATAACGGCGGCCCTGATTCATGGTCTGCCGTTTTTTTATATTGATGCAAATCGGATAAGCCTTATTACATCAGGCTGTGAAGCAGTAACAGAACCAGCCTTTCATTCTTCTCTCAGTTACTTTATATTTACATATTACCTCAACAAGTTAATGTAAAGCAACATTGCTATTAGTAGAGCAGGCATTCTCCATATTTTGCCTGTCTTGTGGTTTTTTTACAGGTGCGAAAGCCCCGTCGCAGAAGTTACTGACCATCATACAAATCAGCTTTCATATTTCACACATTCAACCCGGCCGGAACTTTTCTGGTACCGTACCCTTGAGTATTAGTTTACTAACGGCAACTACAATGCCGGCTATACCATTTCTCATCGGGATTTCTTCAATGATTCTGACCATGCTCCGGTGAGCGCAACCTTTGTTCTGCCTGCAAAATAAACGGAACGATCAAATGCTGCCATGCGACTGATCAGAGCACGGCAGGTTATAGTAAACAGATTAACCTGTCATTAAATCTTCCAGGATAATTATTGCATCCCGGATAAATGTTTCACACCGCAGTTCAAACAGGTTATTGTCCCGGGCAAAAGCTTTCCCTTCTTCAGTATTCAAACTGCAATTAAGCAATGTACTGCAGTCGCATGAGCCGTGCCGTTCCTGAAAACGCCTGTTGAATTCCTGTATCATTGCATATGTATGCTCCTTGCGCTCCTGGTTCGAATGATGCTTTTCACAGTTATAAATTCCCAGTACCATAAATGCCCCGGTAACAGCACCGCATGTTTTTTGAAGGCGGCCCATGCCGCCGCCAAATCCGGAAGAAATGCACATTGCAAGTTGGTGGTCAAAATTGAGTTGATCACTAAATGCTGCCAAAACGGACTGCGCACAATTATAATCCGACCTGAATGCGCTGATAGCCTTATCAATAGGGATTTCCATTAGACATTTATTTGTGTTACTCTTCAGCTTTAAAGAATGGGGTGTTCGAAATCAATTTTTCTATGTTCAGAGGTATCCCGGTAAGTATCTTCTCTTCCGCGGCAGATGGTCCTTTAGTCTTATTTGCTCATCGCTTGTTTTTTCATGTCTGCCGGCATTTTTTCGATAGCATACCGCAGTGCCGTACGCGGCATAATGTATTTGTTTTTCATCACGAAATCAAAAACCTCATCGCGGTGTGCCTGGCTTGCCGCTTTGAGCATCCAGCCGTACCCCTTTTGAACAAGGTCGTCGCTATCCAACAGCAAGATATCAGCGATTTCGAAAATTTCGTTCAGGAATTTCCCTTTTCGGGCAGGGATGATCAGCGATACAGCCGCGGCCCTTCGCACCCACCTGTTTTGCGAACGGGCAAACTCGTTCAGGCTGGCCACAAATTCAGGGTACATTTCGATGAATTCACCTACAGTATGGTTGCACAGCGTGTCGCACGACGCCCAGTTGTTTACATATTCCTTAATCCATTTTTCAAACACCCGGAAATCGGTTGGTTCAAACCTTTTATGAATGTAATACGACCAATTACAGGCAACGAACGACTCTTCGATTAAGCCAGACTGCCATAGCCGGCTGCACAAATCAAATATTTCCTGCTTTGTGAGTGATTCTATTTTTGAGGAATGCTTTTTCGCAATCTGTTGAACCACAGGAACCTTTACGCCGTAAAACTTTATCTTCTCTTTAAAGAAGTTCTGGCTGGTTTTAACGGTTTTCTCATCCACACTGTCCGCAAGCTCCTGCCTGATTATATCAATAAGAGAATTCATCAGTTGAAACAAAGTTTAAAGTTGATATCTCGTTGATTTATAGTAAATCACGACCATAAAAACAGGCTAACCTGCTGCTCGAATATAACGGTCGGGAAATCCTACTTCAAAGCTATAAAAAGCATCGGTAAACCTGACCTGCACGCGTCAATGAATGAAAAAAATAGCTGAATCAACAGCCGGTTTTATAAGAATGCCACTATGGGCCGCTCAATGTTTGAGCGTAAGAATAGCTGAATAAGTAACGTTGTTTTCGGTAAAAACATCCTTTACCTTAAGCACGTCATGGTTCAATTCAACAATTTCGTATTCTTGTTCGGCTTCGCCGGTTATTTGCCAGGTAATATTTTTTTCGGCTGCATCGAGTTGCCAGGTTCCGTAAACGGTTTGCTCCTCGTCGGGATCGCATTTTTTTGAGCCCGTATCCTGAACAAGAGTGCTGTCGGTGTTGAAAATAAGCGAGTTATCGGTAGCGCAGTTTTTAAAAAGGAAATAGAGGTCGTTCACTTTGAAAGTTAATCCCCCGATTACTACCGGGTACGAAGGATCGATGCTGAACGCTTTGATATACCAGCTTTCCCCACACAACAAATCGGCTTTTGGAATTCCCGATACTTCTTCATCTTTGCTACAGGATGCAAAAAGCACTATGCAAAACAATGTCGCTATCGAATTGATTATTAAGCTGTTGCCTGTATTTCTACTCATTGTGTCTCCGGATGATTGATCACTTCAATTATAAATGTATCCTGAAAAGTAGTTTTTGTAATAACGCTCTAATTAACGAAAAAGTTTTGAGCTGTACAGTTTAGCACTTAAAATGAAAAAGGCACCTACATGATTTGATGTAAGTGCCTGGTTTACTGAGTGGAGCGTAGGGGAGTCGAACCCCTGACCTTTAGACTGCCAGTCTAACGCTCTAGCCAACTGAGCTAACGCCCCATTCCGGATTAGAGGGTGCAAATGTATGTTATTTTTGTTGATCCGGCAACAGTCATCAAAATTTCATCCCTAATCCTCACGATCAATGCCGGTTACAAACATCTGCGTAATTTAGTGCCTTCAATATTTCTGCAAACCCATGAAGCGCCTCTTTGCTGCCGTTAAAATTATTCCCTCACCGAACTTTATTTCGGTTGTCCGATCGCTTGCCAGTGAATTAAGGCACGAACGAATAAAATGGGTTGAGTTGCACAACATGCATCTGACCCTGAAGTTTTTCGGCGAAACCGAAGAATCCCGTATTCCTGATATAAACAAGGCTTTGTCAGCAGCAGCCGAAAACGTTGAGCCTTTTACTCTGCACTTAGGCCGGACGGGCATTTTCGGCAGCCGCTACGATCCGCGGGTGATCTGGTTCGGCATTGATCCTGAACCCGGGCTTAATAAGCTGGCCGGTGATGTTGTGAGCAACCTTCGGCAAGCGGGATGGAGACCTGACCGGCAAAATTTTGTGCCTCATTTAACGGTTGGCCGGATCAAAGAAATTAGCGACAAGTCACTTTTCCAGGGAGTTATCGACCGTTATCGTGATGCCAGCATTCAGGAACAACCGGTTCATGAACTTGTTCTTTACGAAAGCATCTTAAAACGTGAAGGCCCGGAGTATATCGCGCTACGTAAGTTCCCTCTCTCGAAGCATTGACAGGTAAATAAAAAAGCGGCTTTTCTGAGCCGGTTTTGTTTCATCGTGCTGCCTGTCAGGCCTTTGGAGGAGTGGTATCTTCGTGGTCTTTCCTGTTTTTTTCTAGAATGAAATCCACAATCAGTGCCAAACCGCCGAAAATGAATGCCATTGAAAAATAGGCTATTTCGGGACTCAGAACATCATATTTTGCCAGGGCTTCGGCAATGAGCAGGCCTGATCCTACTCCAAAGAACAGCAGCCCCCACTTAAGGGTAGAGTAACATTTGCGTTCCTGGCCGAAAATAGAAGCGTCTTTCCCGCTCTGAATGAGCGCCATACGTTCTTTTTTACGGTATGAGAGGTAAACAATGCCAAGTATCATGGCAAACATTGATACCGGGACAAAAATTTCAGCTTGCATAGTATTGAGTTTTAGTGGTTAGTTATCCGTTTTCTGCAGTTTTTGACGCAAGAAAAGAAAAAGGGTTACAATGTTGATTGATTTTTCCGCTTTTAAGTCTGTATTCCTTTCCTTAACCGAATTATTCAGACCCAGACTTTTGAATTTCGGCAAACAGGCCGCAATTTTGTATCTTTACATGTAACCTTAAAGACGAATATGCGTCATAATTGAGCATGAAGGACCAGGACGACATCTACCATGTTCAGCAAATATTAGCAGGTAAAACGGCATCGTTTGCTTACCTGGTTGATCGTCACAAGGATATGGCCTTTACCATCGCGCTGAAAATTGTGCGAAACCGTGAAGATGCCGAAGAGATAACCCAGGATTCCTTTGTGAAAGCATACCAGTCACTGCGTTCTTTTAAAGGCGAATCAAAGTTTTCAACCTGGCTGTACCGTATTGTTTACAATGCTGCAATTTCACATACCAGAAGGCACAAACACGAGTTTACGGCCATCGATGAGAACCTTATAGGAAACATGACTGAAGATGAAATTGTTGAAAACCTTGACCAACTGGACAGGGAGGAGCAATCGAAACTCATTACTTCGGCTGTTGACCATCTGCCTCCTGACGAAAGCGCCCTTGTGTCGCTGTTTTATATGCAGGAAACCTCAGTAGAGGACATTAGCCGCATCACAGGGCTCAGCGTTTCGAACGTAAAAGTGAAATTGCACCGCATACGCAAAAAACTCTACGATGCAATGCAGCAGAAAATGGTAAAGGCACAATTGGTATAAAACTTGTATTTTTGTTAACCGATAACCGTAAAGAATATGACCCCGAAAGAAATGCAACCCGATGAAGCGATTAAAAGGCTTTTGAAGTTTTCGAAGCCCGAATCGCCTTCGGCCGATTTTACGGCTCGAATCATGGAGCAGGTCCTGGCTGAACCGGCATCTGAAAAAAGCTGGCTGGCACGTAACCAGTGGGTATTATTCATTGCTACCTCAGCCGTTTTCCTTTTGCTGTTTTACTTCCCCATCTGGTCGCTTTTCGGTTATGAATTCACTCCCGGTAAGTTTTTCATGTATTATGCCGGTAAGTATGTAACTACTGCAGCCCTGTGGCTTGGTGAAGCGCTGAGTCGCTTTGCCGGAATGGGTAAAATGTGGTATCTCATCCCCGTGTCGGTAGCCATACTCCTGCTTGCTGTTTTCGACCAGGCATTCAGCAGAAGAGCCCGTTTCAGGACTGCTTAATACTCAATGATCATAACATTGCGCCCGGCCTCTGAAACCGGGCGTTGTTTTTATACTTTTATTGCATGATGGTACCCGAAACGATAAAAACCGGCATTGAGGACCGCCTGACACAAGAAAAAGGCCTGCCGGTGAAAATCAAATCTACGGCTTCAATCGGCGGTGGCTGCATCAACAATGCTTCTGAAATTGTGACCACATCAGGCAGGTATTTCCTCAAATATAACCTGGCCTTGAAATATCCGGATATGTTTGAAAAAGAATCGCTGGAGCTGAAATTGCTGGCTTCGGCCGGCAATATCCGTTTACCGGAAGTTGTATTTCATTCAACAGCAGGCGAATATGCTTTCTTATTGCTCGAAATGATTGAAAGTGGCGCCGGTCAACCCGGTTTCTGGACTGATTTCGGAAGCTCGCTCGCAGCTCTGCATGGGCATTCAGCTGAAATGTTCGGGCTCGACCACGACAACTACATGGGCTCACTCAGGCAAAGCAACCGCTTTCATCCCGGCTGGTGCGACTTTTTTGTTGCCGAAAGGCTCGAACCACAGCTGAAAATGGCTCGCGACACAGGACACATTTCTATATCAGCAATCAAATCATTTGACAATCTATACCGGAAACTTCCGGAACTTATCCCGGTAGAAAAGCCGGCACTGATCCATGGTGATTTGTGGAACGGAAATTTCATGGTGTCAGAGGAGGGGAAAGCCTGCCTGATAGATCCCGCCGCATATTATGGCCACCGTGAATCCGACATAGCCATGACGAAACTGTTCGGCGGATTTTCAGAAGACTTCTACTCAGCTTATAACAGTGCCTGGCCGCTCGAAAAAGGGTGGCAGCAACGGATTGATATCCTTAACCTTTATCCGCTGCTAATACATGTGAATCTTTTCGGCATCAGCTACCTGAGGGATGTTCAGAATATCGTCAGGCAGTTTTGATTATACGATTGGCTGTATCGGTCACATCCGCTTGCTGATTCTCCTGAACAGCAGTATAAACGAGGCAATCACAATTGTTTCGAGCACGAATATTACCGTTTGCAACGAGTGCCATGAAAAAGGTACTGATTGTTCGGTGCTGGTGATAAGCGCATAAACATCAGTTATGACCGAATAGAGCGTGAGCGCTGTGAAAAGCGCCAGTATGAATGACATCACTCTTTCCGACTGCTGCGTACGGCTTACCTCCATGCCTTCGATGGCAAACGACAGTGACTTTTCAGCATCCTTGTACAGTTCGTATTTTGCAACAATATCGGAGTTTTGCCTGTACATTTTCATAAACCTGAACTGGTGCAGGGTAAAATTGGGATTGAACAGCCGCAGGTTCTGGATTTGCCATGTATTGTAGTTGAAGATTTTTCGTAAATGATTCGAATCCACATCAAGGTTTTGGTTCAGCACATCGAGGAATGAGTTATAAACATGCAGCGAATTGTTTACGGCTACCGTTTCGCAAATCATATAACTGTCGATTGCGGTAAGCCACACAAGTTCCGCGTCATTTCCCTTTTTCTCCATTTCCCAGAAGTACATCGGAAATACTGCAAAGAATCGGTGATTTTCAAAGGTCATCCCGTGCTCTTCGGCCTGGTAACGCTCTACTGTTTTTGAGAGCGCCTCTTTTTCATCATAAAAGAATATGTGAACCAGGTAGTTATAACTGTCGTCTTTGGTGTGAATACCGTATTTTTCGATGCCCGACGGAACACCGAAATGGTAAAATGATGACTTTTTGATAATGCCAATCGTATCAAGGATATCAACCGTTTTAAAGATATCATCAAAAATGCTGTCAATAATTTCGGCTGCTGCATCGCCCGAAGCTTCAATATCCGATAGATTTTCGTCAGTAACTTTTCCGGTATATTCAAAAACCGGTACAATGTTTAAGAAACCAAACGTATTGATAATGAGCCTGAATGATGACAAGCGGAAACTGATTTCTTTTTCATCAACCAACCCTTGAAACCGCTGAATTGCCTTTTCTGTAAACTCCAGTGTGACTTCAACCGGGCGAAATGAGTAATTGCCAATAGGATTCTCCGAATACAGGAACTTTAAGCCACCGCCGGCAAATATGCCGTCAGTAATCAATGATTCGAGTTTGTTGTTAACTTCGTCAGCATCAGCGTCGGTTTTGACGATTCTCGCATTGAGCGCCCAAACTCTGTTTTCTAAGTACTTGATCATCTGGTAATAAGCTAAAACCGGAACAAAAGGATAATGAATGTTTAGTGTCGGGTATCATCAGATGAAGACCGGAAACCAATGCTGTGCTTCCCTCCTGCCTGCTTTGCCGGTTTATTCATTGCATTTTCCACATCTTCAACACCGAATGAATTCAGCGAAATGTCATCCACAACATCCAGTTTCGAAATCCTGTCGGAATGAATTTGTACCATTTTTTCGAAGAAATTCCTCACAGTACGGCCGTTGCCAAACGATTTATCGCGGTTTTCCCAGCATTCCTCGAGGTGTTCGCGCACTTTTTCCTCCACTTCGTCCGATATATTGAATTGTTTCCTGCGGCAAAGGCCTGTGAAAATTTCGGTAAGTTCGGCCGGAGAATAATCGTTAAAGAAGAAGTTCCGGTTAAAGCGCGATTTCAGTCCCGGGTTCGAGTCAAGGAAATGGTTCATTTCGCCGGTATAGCCGGCCGCTATGACAACGAGGCGCTCGCGGTCATCTTCCATGCGTTTGAGCAGTGTATCAACAGCTTCCTGCCCGAAGTCGTTACCCGCACCGTCAGGTGTGAGCGTGTATGCTTCGTCGATAAACAGGATGCCATGCAAGGCTGAATCAATTACCTTCATGGTTTTTGGCGCAGTTTGCCCGACATATTGTGCAACCATGTCAGCACGCGACACTTCAACCACGTGCCCGCGGGAAAGCAATCCCATGGCTTTGAATATTCGCCCCATGAGCCTGGCAATGGTGGTTTTTCCGGTGCCCGGAGGGCCATAAAAAACGGTGTGCAAACTTATCGGGTTCGACGAAAGCCCTTTTTCGCGCCTCAGTTTTTCGATTTTTATGTAATTGATGAGCGTGGCAACATCCTTTTTCACATTGTCTAACCCCACCAAGTCCTGAAGTTCTTTAAGCACATCTTCAACAGTTTCCTGCCTTTCATCAGCAAATTCGTCCTCAACAGCACTGGTTATGTCGGCTTCGGTGATAGTGATCAAATCATTGTCGGTAATGTCGTCGAGCATTGCCAGCCTCGACGACTGCAGCCGCACCACTTCCTCAAAAAGGTTGCGCATTACCCTCGCATTTCCGAAGCTTTTGGTTTTTGACTTGTACAGAAAATCGCAATACCGTTTCAGTTTGTCCGTTGCATCCTGTTCGAGCTCAAAATGGCGTGATTTGCAGGTTTGAACAAAGATTGAAACAAGTTCCTCGGGTTTGTAATCTTCAAAACAAAAATAGCGGTTGAATCTCGACTGCAGCCCCGGATTGGCATCAATAAAAAGTTTCATCTCTGTGGAATAGCCTGCCACAATTACAATGAGCCGGTCACGTTCGTCTTCCATCCGTTTGAGGACTGTTTCAACCGCTTCGCGGCCAAAATCACGTGGATTATCCTCAGGCGCCAGGCTGTATGCTTCATCAATAAACAGTATGCCATCGAGCGCTGTGTCAATTGCTTTATTGGTTTTTATGGCCGTGTTGCCGATGTATTCTCCTACCAGTCCCGAACGGTCAACCTCCACCACGTGTCCTTTTTTGAGCAGCCCCATGGCTTTGAAGATTTTTCCAAGCAACCTGGCAACAGTAGTTTTCCCCGTACCGGGAGGACCTGAAAACACTGAGTGCAGCGCAACCGGATTTGCTGATAATCCTCTTTCGGCACGCATTTTCTCAATTCTGATGAACTTGAGCAGGTCGTCAACGTCGCGTTTAATGTTGTCGAGACCGGTAAGGTTGTGCAACTCTTTGAGCGATTCGTCGAGCAGTTGCTTGTCGTCCATCTCAGGAACTTTGTGGATAGAAGCCGTTGGTGTGCTGTCAGACTCAACAGCTACCTGTTTTTCTTTCTCCTCTTCGGCTTCGGCCAGGTTGCCTTTAAACGTGGCATTCCCGGGTTCAAGCTTTATTGCCCGTTTATACGCTACGATGGCATTGGCATAATCTGCGTTGTCGGCATATACAACCCCGATGATGTTATGTACTTCGGCAATTTCGATTTTTTCGACACAGCCCGGTGCGGCCTTGTTTACAGCATCAATGATCTTGTTATCTTGTTCGAGGTTATTATAGGTGAGTATGAGGTTTGCAAGCAGTATAGGCGTTTCGTGATCAAGAGCATAGGCTTCCTCATAGTATTTGAGTGCACCTTCAAAATCGTCTTTAAACGTTAATGCCGTTGCCATCCCCGCGAGCGCATCAGAATATTTAGGGCTGATATTCAACGCTTTTTTGAACTGTATAATAGCTTTGTCGTACTCTTCGTTATCAAAGAATTCACCGCCCTTATTCACAAGCCTCACCGCTTCCGGATCAATGCCTTCGGTATTGTCAGAAGTCACTTTCCCGTCGCCTGAATCCGTTTGCTCATCCTCCTCCGTTTCGTCGCTGTCCTCATCCTCAATTACCGACAGCACAATTGCCCAAACTCCATCACCATAAGTGATCGTTGTAATGCTGTATCCCTCGCGGATTTTATCATTGATATCGTTAATGGGAAATTCCGGGTTGGTCATCCATTCCTGGTTATTGAGCCCGGTGCCTTTCGACATAACAAGTCCCCACTTGCCATTACCGTACGCCAGCGCAGTAATTGTAAAACCCTGATCCCAGCCTTTCTGAATGGCAGCCTCAGGAAAATCGGAATAGCTTCCGCTGGTTTGTTCGGGAAAACCGGTACCTTTTGTCATGACTACTGCCCAACGGTTGTCGCCATAGGCGAGATGCGATATGAGATAACCATCTTTTAGGCCGGCATTGATTTCCTTTTCAGGAAAGCGGCTGCTGGTACGCCATATCTGGTCGGTGTATCCTGTGTTTTCCGACATGAAAACGACCCACCGGTCACCATATCCAATAAACGTAATATCTTTTCCGTCGTTCCAGCCTTCTTTGATGTCGTCGGCCGGGAAATCACCTGATGTGAACCATTGCTGGCCCTCAAGGTCGCTATCGGCGGCAGCGGTTAAAATCCATTGTTTTTCATTGAATACGGCAGCCATAACAGCATTGTCAGCATTCCAGCATTCGTTGATTTTTTTGTCAGGAAAGGAACGGGAAAAATAAAAACGGTCGATGTTCATTCTTTATGGAGTTTATTGCATTTAGTTTATCTGATTATCTGCACACAGGTTGAAACCAAATCTGTTTTATGTAGAAAGGCTGGCGCCACATCCGGGGCAGTGTGTTGAGCTGCCGGCTGATGCAGAGAATGTCCGCCCGCATCTGGGGCATTTATAATTCCCCGAACCGGCTGCTGCGCTTCCAAACGCTTTGAGGGCTACAATTGCAATAAAAATTAATACCAGGAGCAAAAGGAGAAAGAAGGTCACCATCAAGGTCATGATATTAATGATGAACAGCAGAATCACCCTCAGCAAGCCTACAAGCGGCCCGCCAATATAAAAGCTTTCAATAATCCAGCTTAGGGTAAGCAACAGGGTGACCATGCTCATGATATACATAAACCAGTGTACAGGCCTGTCGTAACCAATGGGCAGCAGGTTGAAGCCTTCGTTGTAAAACCATTCCATTTCGGAGCCATTCCAAAAAGAGCTGATGAATATGGTGGCCCCCAGTAAAACACCCGTTAGCATTGGGTACCAGGGCATTCGTTTAACGGGATAAACTTTATCAAGGAAATGGATACGAATGGGTGAAGGGGCGCTTTTGCCACCTCCATCGGAGTACTCGTCTCGCCCTTTTCGCAGACGCAGCAAATAACTGTCGAGTTTTGTAAAGTATTTTTTTACCAGGAAAACAATAATTGCCATTACAACCACTATGATCCATGAACGCATCTTTGTGAAATCGAAAATATGCTGGAGATTATACATGAATTTGTGCTTGAAAGAGCTTCCTCCTTTGAGGTAAGCGCTCTTGTTGATCGAAGCACGTGTGACAAATCCCGTTTTCATTCCGCTAAAAGCTACTTTGTACCAGCCTTCTTTCAGCTTTTCAACTATTTTTATTGTGTCGCCGCTGGTAAGCATGGCTGATGACCTTTCGTGATTGGTAGTATCACTTATTTTGAATTCTTCAGCATCAATTACATAAACCTCGCCTACTTTTATACGGTTTTCTTCCTCCATTTTCCGCCGTTCCTTGTAACCATATCTGTCTTTGATTATGAGGTCGTCGGCATCAGTAGTGATGGCAATTCCCGAAACGGCTTCAATTTCGGCCTGTGTGAGTATCCGGTCAAAAACCCTTATATCGTCCACGGCTCCACTTATCGGCCCGGTGAAAGCCTTTTCCTCCCCATCAAAGGTTTTTGCACGTGAGCTGAAAACAGTACCGTTTACCACGAACCTGGCTTCCTGGTTTTTGCCATCATAAATGGCGGCAACAAACACCCATTCGTTAACCACCGGAGGGCCGTACAAAACCCCGTCCTTACCACATTGCAAGCCATACCGGTACTGATCGTCGTGGTCGTCGATAATAATGGCGCGGTTTCGTTTATCGGTTCCGTTGCCGAAAATGTACATCCGCCCGTAGTGGTTTGTGGCCTTTACCCAGGCTGTGATGGTAATTTGAGGGATTTTCCTCTGATTTATGTCGAGCGGATAGATAATATTGTGACTGCTTTTATCATATGATTTACCCATTTCAAAACTCACTGCTCCGTTGGATTTGCCGTCGTGGCCGGGCACTGCTGTACCACGCGAAATTTTAACCTTGCCAGAACCGCTGCCGTCAAAACTATAGATAGCAGCCTGATTACCTGTTTTTTCAGGATTCGCTGAAGTTAACGCCGGCATTAGCAGCAGCATGCCAGCAACAATGCTGAGTAAGATCTTTTTCTTCATGATTTTGATTTGCAGTGGTTTGAGGTATTTCAGTTTACAATAAAGGATTCACGGTGATGACCAATGTTTCATCCGAGCATTGACCGCAAATATACCGATGTGATTTGATTGCACACAAACAATTCACGTTCGGATTTATAAATCCGAACAATGCGCATAAAAAGGCTATTAGGAAATAATACCGGCTGGAGCAAAGTTGACAGTAAACTATCGCATTTTAGCTTTTAACGGTTTCAAACAAAAAGCTTCCCTGAATTGGTTTTGAATTTTCGCGGATTCAGAATTGATCCGCAAATCCTTGATTATGTGGTCTTTTCGAGGACAAATAGATTGTTACCGGCAGTGCTGGTCAATCACATGGCTGATGCTTTGCTCGCATACTTTGCAGAATTTCATGTGCCGAGTGTACATAATGCAGTCGAGTTGCGAACGGTAAAGTCCTTTGGCAGTATAACCTGCGCCTTCGAAAGCGCCGACTTCATCTTTGTATTTTTCTTTCGCAAAAAATTGATCCTCAGTCTGCATTTGCTTCACAAAAAGGTCCTCCATTACGCTCTCGGGCAGCAAGGCCTTTCTGATGCTGTCGCGTGTAACCTGAATGCGATAGCCGAAAGTATCAAACTCCTCCTTGTTCCAGGGTGTAGGCAGAGGTGTGCCTGATTCGGTCAACGATTTCCATTTAAGGTTGTTCTTATCAAACATGGCCGTGATATTGGTCTCCCAGGGTTCAACCTTTATATCCGGCACTTCGTAGGCAACCGACGAGGTGTAGTATTCGTCGGCCAGCGCTGCCAGGTGATGACCCAGTTCGTGAACCATAATGTATTCGGCAAACTTATTATCGGCTGAAACTGTTGTGTAAAGGTTGTATATGCCTCCTCCTCCATAGGTTTGTTCGTTGATAAGAATGACCATGAAATCGTAAGGAACGGCCGAAGCGGCATCGCGCACGGTGCGGTTATCGTAAGTGAGGGCATAGCGTTCGCTGTCGAAGCTGCTGTAATGAACCGAAAGCGGTGTGCGCTTGTACACATTGTGATGCGGTTTGCAAACACCCGAAATTTCGGATGGCGTTTCAACGGCTCTTACGTTAAAATCAGTCTTGCGCGAAGCATAGGGTTCAACCTTCATCAGGGCATCGGTAAGCCGCCGTGCATCGCTGCGGAATTTGCCTATTTCGGCGCTGGTATAACCGTCGCCAAGTATCACAATGTCAACCTTTTGGTTTGCCGGGCCGTTTTCCATGATTATATCCGCCTTTTCGGGATGAAGCTTGTCGGCTTTCAGCACCTGCCGCGATGCCGGGTCAATGCTGGTTGTCCAGATGGTTTGAAATTTATTTTCAGCATCTCTCTTTTTCAGGATCACGTTTACCGGTTTGAGCGGCCACGGAAAACGCAGCGATTCATGATAGGTTCCCCAAACACTGTCGGCTTCGGGGGTGGTTTGCCATTCGCCGAAAACGCTTGCAAAACCTCTTGAATAAAGCAATGTGCCTGTTTCTTTGTCAGTGACTTCGAAAAAATACAGACCCAGCTCCAGCGCATCAATCAGCATGGTTTTGCTTCCCGGCCAATCACCATCAGATAAGACCCTGTCGGTGGCGAAATGCTCTTCTTTCATGTTTCCACTGTGAAAATAGTCGAGCCGCATGGTCTTTCCGGTGAAGAATTCATCGTACTTCACATTGCCGGTATTTTTCACCGCGACTTCGTTGCCGGCAGTGTTCTTAACATCTTTATCGTTCAGTTTTACCGGCTTGCACGAAGCCAGCACGCTGATTATAAGGATGATGATTGCAAATTTTTCCATGGCTGTAATTTTCTGTGAAGTTAAAACAGTTTGGAGTTTCAGGTAATGACATTACTGATTTTTGATAAAAGACTTTAGTAAGCAACGTAACCGTACCTTTGCAGAAAATTTATCATTTGACATTCAACGAATTTGGTTTCGATCCCCGCGTTCTCGAAGGCATCGAATCCCTTGGCTACGAAACAGCCACACCCATACAGGAACAAGCCATTCCGGCCATTCTGGAAGGCCGGGATATCATCGGTTCCGCCCAAACCGGCACCGGAAAAACAGCAGCTTTCCTGCTACCCATTATTCACCGCATTATCACGACCAAACACGATGAGCATATCAAAGCGCTGGTGATCGTGCCTACCCGTGAACTGGCAGTGCAAATTGACCAGCAGATGCAGGGCATGTCGTATTTCACGCCGGTAAGTTCCATTCCCGTGTATGGCGGTACCGACGGCGCTACATACAGCAACGAGCAGAAAGCACTTACCGACGGCGCCGATGTGGTGATCTGCACGCCGGGACGAATGCTCTCGCACCTTAACATGGGCTATGTGAACATTTCGGGCCTCTCCTACCTCATTCTCGACGAAGCCGACCGCATGCTCGACATGGGTTTTCATGATGACATTATGAAGATCATCACCAGCCTGCCCGAAAAACGCCAGAACCTGCTCTTTTCGGCTACCATGCCGGCGGCTATCCGGCAACTGGCCAGGAAAATCCTTGTAAACCCGGTGGAGATCAATATTGCCGTTTCGAAACCTGCCGAAAAAGTCAAACAGCAGGCTTACATGGTTTACGATGCCCAGAAAATTCCTTTGGTGGAGCATTTGCTGGGACTCCGTAAGCTGCGCAGCATCCTTATCTTTTGTTCCACCAAGGAGAAAACCAAGCAACTGGCACGCGACCTCAAACGGTTAAAACTCTCTGCTGACGAGATTCACTCCGACATTGACCAGGATGCCCGCGAGCGTGTGTTGAACCGCTTTAAAAGCCGCGACCTGAACATACTGGTAGCCACCGACATCCTTTCGCGCGGAATTGATATTGACGACATTGACCTGGTGATTAATTACGATGTGCCGCACGATGCCGAGGACTATGTGCACCGCGTGGGGCGCACCGCCCGGGCTGAAGCCGAAGGCGAAGCCGTTACGCTGGTAAATGAAAAGGACCAGCGCCGCTTTGCTGCCATTGAAGAGCTGATTGAAAAGGAGATCGAAAAGCCGGGAATACCTGCCCATCTGGGACCCGGGCCTGTTTACAATCCAACGCACAAAAACAGGACACAACGGAAATGGCGGCCCGGGAGGAAAAAACCGGGATTTCGCGGTAAAAAATAGCAGAATAATTCCACTTTTTTCATTTTCATTTTTGTAAATTTGAATGCATCCTTGTGGTCTCCCGGTTGCACATATACACCCATAATGGGAGGATATGTGTAGTTTGATGATACATAGTCACAAGTTAACGCAAGTTTGAAAAACCAATTCAAATTAATATTTGTTTCCTTATAAAGAAACATTTATCTTTGCATAAACTTTTGAGAATGACTGAAAAATTTCAGGTTCAGTTTTTAGAGGAAGCCGTCGAATTTCTTGACAATCTCGACGAAAAAGCGAGAGACAAAATTATTTACAACCTTCAAAAGGCTCGTTTTTCTAATGACAGAGAACTTTTTTAAAAATTGAAAGATGAAATTTGGGAGTTCAGAACCTTGTTTAATAAAACGCATTACAGGCTTTTTGCGTTTTGGGACAAGACAGGACAAACCGAAACAATCGTAGTCTCAACGCACGGAATAATTAAGAAAACTGACAAGACACCTAAAGGAGAACTCGAAAAAGCAGAGAAGCTAAGGAAACTTTATTTTGAAAGGAACAAAACATGAAAGACAAACCATTAAAGACTTATAGTTTGGACGAGGTTACCGACAAATTTATCGGTAAAACAGGCACTCCAAAACGTGAAGCATTTGAAAATGAATTGCGGCTTGATTTGCTTGGAGAAGCAATTAAACAGGCAAGAAAAGAAAGACATTTAACGCAAGAAGAACTCGGTCAACTGGTTGGAGTTAAGAAAGCTCAAATATCCAAGCTGGAAAACAGTTTGACAGATGCACGTTTTGAAACAATTATAAAAGTATTCAAAGCGTTGAATGCAAAGGTTATTTTTAATGTTGAATTACTCAATCAGACTGTAATACTCGCCTGAAAGAAATAAAACCCTGGCATTAACAAAGGCTGTAAAAAATGGCGTGTGAAGTACATAAATATAAGCTCGTGACCCGTCCGCCGGAGGCTTATTGGCTGACAGCGTACAACCACGCAAACCGTCACTCTTTATAGCCTCAGTCGGTAGCACCAGTGTTGACAGGGAGTTAAGACCTAATGTCGTGTGAGTGTCATTAAAAAGTCGCTTAAAATACGGATAAAAGATTTGATACAATTTTAAGTTCAATATAATTTCGTGTATAATTTCAAAAATGAATCAACCGGAATTTGGAAAAGAATTAATCAGAATCAGAAAGTCGAAAGGATTGACTCAATCTGAACTTGCTGATAAATGTGATGTTTCTTATCGCACAATTCAAAGAATTGAAGCGGGTATTGTAACTCCAAGAAGTTTTACAATAAGAACATTATCAACAGCTCTTGATTATGACCTTTTAAAAGAGTACTCAATTGAACCAACAGCTAATCTAAAAATTGAGCCTGACAGATTCATTTTACGCAGATGGATGATTACACAAACAATAGATTTATTTAACTTAAAAAAGAATACCATGAAAAAACTGTCAGTCTTAACTGTAATAACTGTTTTCGTAGCATTTGGACTATTTGCTTCTTCAAACATGAGTATTGCTCAGGAGAAACCCACGCTAATAAATTTTTTAACAATTGAGTCAATGTCGAACGTTTCTCAAAAGGAAGCAATTAAAATAATTGGACATATTAATACAAAAGCAACATATCATAACAAACCGCTTGATTTGATCAGGACTTATGCACAAAAATCAGAGCACAATTATGATTCATATGTTCATATAGCAAAACTGGTAGGAAGTTTTGGATATTTAACCCAACCGGTAATGGAAATAGCAAATATTGTATTTATGACTCCTAAGGAATGTGATTTATTTAATGATATTGCTTCCTTAATCTTTTTAAATACGGGAATTAGTCCTAAAACTATTGTAGAATTAGCAAAAAAAGCAAGTGTGGCAAAGTCTGAAGAGGAAATTAACAATATCCAAGAGGAAATTGATAAGTATAATGCACAAGCAAAGTTTGCGACTCTGAATGATGCATTTAATAGTCAAAAATAATAAGAGAACAATAATAGTCAAGCTTCGTTAAGGCGCGAACTTTTCTAACCGAAGGTAATCCTTTCGCGTGGTATCCATTTGTTTTAAAGAATGGCATAAATCCCGATTTGCATTTAACGGATTAGCTTATTATTTTTACAATCGTTTTATAAATCAAAAGTATTCACCCAATCAACCAAACCATCATGACCGATCCGAAAACCTTTGTAGCCAGCGACGAAGCAAAAGCCAAAGCCGGCCAGTTTCGCCTCTTCGCCATCCTGGCATGGCTTATTGCCATTGCCGGCGAAATCTTTGCCATTCTCAAGCTCATCCATAACGAAACCCTTGTTTGGCTTGTTGTTGCCATTGTTGTGATACTGATACTGGCGGTGGTGGGAAATTTACTGTGGAAAAAAGCCAACAGGCTGGATCCTCCGTCAGAAGCCAATAAAATTTCGTTTTTCCTCAAAAGCCAGTTGGGCGCCATTATGTCGGTGCTGGCTTTCCTGCCTTTGGTAATCCTTATCTTCACCAATAAAGATATCAACGGGAAAACAAAAGGCATAGCCGGGGCCGTTGCCGTGGTGGCTTTGCTTGCTGCCGGAATTACCGGTATTGATTTCAATCCGCCATCCATTGAGAAATATACCGACGAAATCAACGCCCAGACCGATTCACTAAAACAGATTACCAACGGCGTTGATCATGTATTCTGGACAAAAGAGGGCAATAAATACCACATTTACCAGGATTGCTACCACATTAAGAACCGCGAGATATTTGACGGAACAGTAAAACAAGCCTGGGAAAGCCGCCATATTGAGAACGGAGAACTGTGCCTCACCTGCAAGGCAAGGGCTGAAAAGGAAAAAGCCGCATCTTCGGACAACCTGATTGACCAGGTGAAGGATGCCATCAAAGACGAAACTGCGAAATAAGCGGGAGTTAAAACATTATTCATCAAAAGAGGCTGCTTCGGAATGAGGTAGCCTTTATAATTAATGACTGATTTTTAATACGTTACTTCGGGATCTTAATCATTGTGAATAAGAGACTGTCTAAAATTAATTTGATGTGTTTTTATAAGTCTGTATCTCACTCTTCAGTCAGGTTGAGCGTAGTCGAAACCAACCCAAACTGCTCAATCAGCTCCTTATAGGGTCGAACGAGAGCATTTCGACTGCGCTACCATTGACGTAAGTTCATATTTTCTTGTATATCAACTATTTGAAGATTTAGTTCATTAGCTTTTCGAATAATGAATTTAACCTGTTGTTGCTTTATTTTCTCTTCATATATTTTTACACCTTGTTCAACGAATTTCATGCCTTTTGAGAACATTTTGTAATACAATTCTGCTAATTTTCTTGCAGTTGCTTTGACAGCTATTGCTGCTCCTCTTCTTGCTTTTATTCTTCTTGCAAAAGCCCCCAATCCTGGTTGTTTGCTTATTAAAATACTTTGCGCAGCTTGTTTGAAAATTTGACCGGCTCTGGATACTGCTCTTTTCTTGCTTCGTTTATTGAACTTGCCAGATTGGTTTTTACCAGGAGCAAGACCTAGCCATGAAACAAAGCATTTAACCGAAGGCCATTGGGTAATATCGTTACCAAGTTCTGCAGTTAATCGCAGAAAACTGTAATCAGTCATGCCAGGTAAAACTGTTGGGTTTGCCCCTTGAATGCCTAATAATAATTTATGCAAATCCTTAATCTCTGGTTTATTATGGCGTATCGGTTTAATAGGATTATCATCATTGCAATTCTTACCAGCCTTGCTATTGTATTCATGTAGAATCGTCTCTGCTTCTGTATCACATTTCTGCACTTGCCCCAGATAAAACATATATCCATCATAGGCTTGTTGTAATTCAAAAATATATTCATCCTTATAATTCCCTTCCAATGCCAGTATTATATCTCTTCCTTTTCTCTTTCTTAAACCTGATGTGCAATAACTAAGTAATACCGTTGCATCTCTTTCCCCCGACAGGATTGCCTGTATCATTGCAATACCACTTACACCGTGTATTTGTGAAAGAACTTCCGGTAAGCGTATATTCATTTGAATAAGTGCCTTCTGCATGTGTTGAACATGGGCTGAAGCCATCTGCAATTTATCTTCCCGCATCCGGGTATATACCCTTAATTTTCTTACCACATCCGGTGGGACAAAGCTCTTTTTGAGAAGCCCGTAGCTAAACAATTGTTGTATCCATTGACAATCCTGTACATCGGTTTTTCGACCAGGAAGGTTCTTGCTGTCTGCCGGATTCACCAAGGTTACATCAAATCCCATTTCCTCCAGAATATCATAAAGTGTAATCCAATAAATACCCGTTGCCTCCATTGCTACATGGGTAATTTCAAATTCTTTAAGATATGCCCCTAATTCACGATAAGCGGCTGTAAAGGTCCTGAAACTTCTGACTGGCTGATGCTCCATGGATACAAAAACCTTTTCACTGCCAATATCAATACCGGCGCAATTTGGAAAAATTTTACTCAAATCACTCATAACACTTCACTATTTTGACAATGCAATAAGCTTAGGGTATTTTAGATGTTTAAAGTTGCTACCATGCGGGATATCATAAGATTCACCAATATTGCTTTCTATTTTACCCTAAAACAAAGCTCAATGACAGGTTGAAACACTATTTGAATGACTGTTATGCTGCTCATTACATTGTTTGTTTGAAATACAAATTTAACGTCATGCCATATTGCTTTTTATGAAATAAATTGCACCTCAATGAGACAGTTTCACGGGGTTCTTGAGCCAAATTTTTTCTTATAAATTTTAGACAGTCACTAAATTCCACCTGCAATGGTCAGCAGTTATGCCTTTTCGGCACACTGACCGGTTTTGCCAGTCCGGCTGCAATCAACTCAAGGTTGTCATCAGTCGGTTTCCTCCAGTGAAAAAATTTCGTTCACCGCTTTGCCAAAATAAGCTGATAATTTAAGCGCCAGTATTGTCGAGGGTACGTATTTATTCAGCTCTATGGAGTTGATCGCCTGCCGTGTAACGCCTATTTGACGGGCCAGCTCTTCCTGCGTGATGTTTTTGATGGCCCTTTGAACTTTCAGGTTATTTTTCATGGCTCAGCGATTTTTTGCTTTTGTAAAGAATGTAATAGAAACGGATGATGAAAAATATGAGTATTGTGAACATATTGATAATCATCACGGTAAGAAATCCCATGTTGTAAAAAAGCAGAACGCACAACGCCAGGATGGCATAGTTGAGATACACCGCCCAAACCAGCGATTCGAGCCGGGTTTTGGTAATGAATTCGTCTTCCTGCTTTTCCTTTGAGAAGGCAACCAGCAGGGCGCCTATGATAAACAGGATGGCGGCAATTTCGTCGGTAATGTTATTCTCAATCATACCAGCCTTATTCTCACTGAGCCATCCTGTCGCTCCTGAATAAGCGGCAAACACCCGGCAGTCGAGAAACGATGCCTGGAAGTTGAAGAAAATCACGAAAAATCCCAGTATGGCCGATGGGATCAGAAGAATCCACCCGATACGTTTCATACCGTGCGGAAAAAGAAATTGTGTTTTCATGGCTTGAGATTTAAAGACGACACAAAAGTAATGCATATATTACTTTAAAGCAAGCATTAATTACTTTTTGTAATTTATATTTTTCTTTTAGTAACTTATTTATGTCTTTTATTGTGGAATCAGATAACTGAAATCTTTGCTTTTGCTATTTTCCGTGAAGTAGCTTCTCCCGGTATGCTTATCCTGTTTAACCAAAGAAATAACTCCGTAGCTTTGAGTTTACTATCCTTAGATCCTTATTTACAGTTAGATGAAAACTCGTAAAGAACTCAAAGAAGAATACCGGCAGAAGATATTCCGTATGGGTGTGTTTAAAATTGTGAACAATACAAATGGCAAAATCTTCCTCGGCAGCACCACCGACCTCGATGCTGCCTGGAATTCACACCGTTTCAGGCTCAAAGCCGGGCTGCACGAAAACACCGCCTTACAAAACGACTGGAATAAATCGGGAGCTGAAAATTTTGCCTACGAAATTGTGGAAGTAATCGAACTGAAGAATGAGGCAGAAACCGATCCCGGCAGGGAGCTTAAAGCGCTGGAAGAATTGCTGATGGATGAATTAAAGCCTTTCGGCGAAAACGGCTATAACCGGAAAAAAAGCAGTAAGCATGGATGAGTACATGATGTCGTACTGTGGTTTGCATTGCAGAACCTGCCCTATTCACCTTGCAACGCTGGAACCTGACCAGGCAAAGCAGCAAACCATGCGGGCTTCGATTGCTCAGGAATTGTCGAAAATTTACGGCACAGCGTCACCGCTTAAGGAAATACCTGACTGCGATGGCTGTAGATCCTCAACGGGAGTTCTCTTCACAGGTTGTGCCGATTGCGGCATCAGGAAATGTGCCAGGGACAAGAACCTTGAAAACTGTGCATTTTGTGAGAGCTATCCTTGCGGGATGCTACTGAAACATTATGTTTACGATCCTGATTCCCGAAAAAGGCTCGATGAGATTAGGATGAAAAGGTGCCAACCATAATATTAAGAGTTAAGCTGTTTGAATTTTCACTATTCATGTCGTGTTTCAAATATTTCTGTGATCGACTGGTATATTCTCTTTAATTGTTACGTATATTTGTACAACATTATATACGTATAAATGGACACAAAACTCACTCTTAGCGTAGACCGCGACCTTTTGCTCAAAGCCAAGGCCTATGCAAAAGAAAAAGGCCGCAGCTTATCTGACCTTGTGGAAAACTATTTCAAAACGCTGGTAAGTAAATCCTACACCGAACCGCAGGAATTATCGCCCAAGGTGAAGGAGATGATGGGATCGTACAAATTGCCTGACGACTTCGACTATAAAAAGGAAATTTCCGATCGGATCACCGATAAATATCTTTGAAGCGATGGAACATGTGTTTATTGATACCGATGTGATCATCGATTTCCTTGCCGGACGCCAGCCTTATGCGAAAGATTCAGCTATGCTTTTTTCACTTATTGAACGCAGGAAAGTGAAAGGATATGTTTCTTCCCTGTGTTTCAGTAATTTGTATTATGTTCTGCGTAAAGCCGGTTCTCACGAAAAGGTGATTAAAAGCCTGAGAGATCTTGCTGAATGGATTGAAATTGTAACCGTTGATGAGGCCATTATAAAATCGGCGCTGGCTTCTCCATACAGGGATTTTGAAGATGCCATCCAATACCATGCCTGTGTGGCAACCGGAAAAATCAGTTATTTAATTACCCGCAATATCAAAGATTACAAAGGAGCATCACTGTCAGTTATGACGCCAGAATTATTTCTTTCAATGAAATAAATCTCGTTGACAATCTGAGTTTTACTTCTTCCCTTCCCTCCTCTCGGCCCATAGCTGGGCAAAGCTTTTTTCGGCAATTACCGGCAATTCGCGCCTGGAGCCCCAGAGTTCCGATACAAAGCGCTTCATCATTTTGTTTTTCGTCTTCGCACTTGGTGAGTCAATCATTTTGCGGTGAAGCATGGCCATTTTCCATCCTTTCATCACCATAGCCTCTTTGCGTTTTGCCGTTCCGGCCTGCACCGAATCATTGCGGTTGTATAGGAGTTGTTCATGCAGGTTTATTTTCACCGGGCAAACTTCGGTACAGGCGCCGCACAGCGACGAAGCATAACTGAGGTGTTTGTATTCCTTCAAATTGCTGAGCCAGGGCGTTATCACCGCGCCGATGGGGCCGCTGTAAGTAACTCCGTAGGAATGGCCTCCTATGTTTTTGTAAACCGGACAGGCATTGAGGCATGCACCGCAGCGTATGCAGGCTAAGGCACGCCTCTGGTTCTTTTTTCCCAGCAATTCAGTGCGGTTGTTATCCAGGAGAATCACGTACATCTCTTCGGGGCCGTCGGTTTCGCCTTCCTGACGTGGGCCGGTGACAATCGAATTGTATGCCGTTACATTTTGACCGGTTCCATGGCTTGCCAGCAACGGCCAAAAAAGGTCGAGGTCGGTAAGGCGGGGAATGATCTTTTCAATGCCCGCAATAACGATATGAACCTTGGGGAATGAAACGCTGAGCAGCGCATTGCCTTCGTTTTCGGTGATGCATACCGCGCCGGTATCGGCAACAAGGAAGTTGGCACCGGTAATACCTGCATCGGCGTGGAAGAACTTTTCGCGCAACAATTGCCTTACATAAGCTGTGATTTGCTCAGGAGTGCTACCTGCGGGCAGGTCGAATTTCTTATTGAAAAGTTCCGCCACATCTTCCTTCGACATGTGCATGGCAGGTGTGACAATGTGATAAGGCTTTTCGCCGGCCACCTGAACGATAAACTCCCCGAGATCGGTTTCGAGCGATTCAATGCCGGCTTTTTCGAGTTGGCTGTTGAGGTCGATCTCTTCGGTCACCATGCTCTTCGATTTCACCACATGCTTAGCCTGGTGCTTTTTTAGTATCTTCAGAATTTCGCGAACAGCCTCCGCGCCATCCACTGCCCAGATAACCTTGCCGCCCCGCGACTGGAAATTGGCTTCGAAATCGACCAGGAATTTCGGCAGGTCGATGATCACCTTGTTTTTAATATGCGCAGCACGCTGTTTGGCATATACAAGATCGGCAAACTGCCGTTTTCCTTTTTCCACCGCTGCATCGTAGCGGGATATATTGTAGCGTATCGTCTTCCGGTGAATCTGGTCGAAAGATTTTTGGCTGGTGTCTTCAATAAATTTGTGATAAGCGTCGGTCATGATACCGGTAAATTGCGGGTTAATGCAGGGATATTTTCCTGATGCGCTTTTCGTGGCGTCCACCTTCAAACTCCACGGTGAGGAAAGAAAGGGCGCATTTTACAGCTTCTTCTTTGTGAATAAACCGGCCCGGAAGGCACATGATGTTGGCATCATTATGCTTTCGGATGAGTTCGGCAATTTCATTGTTCCAGCACAGCCCGGCTCTCAGGTTCGGGTATTTATTTGCCGTCATGCACATGCCGTTGCCGGTTCCGCAAATAAGGATTGCGCAGGGGTATTGGCCTTTGTCAATAAGTGCACAAACCGAGTGGGCAATATCAGGATAATCAACGCTTTCGCCCGAATAAGCCCCGAAATCGCGAATTGAATAACCGGCTTCAGCAAGTTTAATCTTCAGAAACTCCTTTAACTCAAATCCCGCATGATCGCTGGCAATTGGCAATGTCGTGAGTTTATCGAACATAGCTGTGATTATAAACTTTTTCAGTATAAAATTACCTGTTTCGCAAATGTAACCATTGATCGGAAGCATTTCATTTTCAAACATGCAAAGTTTTTAAATGACATCTGTTCATAAGTTGAGTAATTTTGTGAAATTCACGCTGGCATACAACTTGATGAAACAATCAGTCCGCATGACGGTTTGAAGAATAATAACCCTAACTGACCATATTTCGATGACCACCCGAAAAATACCTCTCACTGACGAAGAACTTATCCGGAGAATCAACACCCTTCGCAAGCAGAAGAACGCGGTGATACTGGCACATTATTACCAAACACCCGACATACAGGATATTGCCGATTTTATTGGCGATAGTTTGCAATTATCGCAGCAGGCTGCTGCCACGGATGCAGATATTATCGTGTTTGCCGGAGTGCATTTCATGGCCGAAACGGCAAAAATTCTCAGTCCTTCAAAAAAAGTGCTGCTGCCCGACCTTAATGCCGGATGTTCGCTCGCCGATTCGGCCCCTGCCGATAAGTTCGAAGATTTTGTAAAAGCACACCCCGGGCATAAAGTGTTGTCGTATATCAATTGTTCGGCAGCAGTCAAAACGCTCTCGGATGTTATTGTCACTTCGAGTAATGCGATGAAGATCGTGGAATCATTTCCTAAGGACCAGCCCCTGATTTTTGCCCCTGACAAAAACCTGGGTGCCTATATCAACGGCAAAACCGGCCGCAACATGGTGCTTTGGGACGGCGCCTGCGAAGTGCACGAAACCATTACCACCGAGCGCATCATACAGTTGAAAATTGAGAATCCCGATGCCCGACTCATTGCTCACCCCGAGTGCAAAGCGCCCGTGCTGGTGCTGGCCGATTTCATCGGGTCAACCTCGGCATTGCTTGATTATACAAAGAAAAGCGAATTTAAAAAGTTCATTGTGGCAACCGAAACCGGCATCATTTACCAGATGCAGAAAGCATCCCCTGATAAGGAATTTATCGTGGTGCCATCCGACGAAACATGCTCATGCAACGACTGTCCATACATGAAGCTCAACACCCTCGAAAAGTTATATTTGTGCCTGAAAAACGAAAAACCGGAAATCATACTTCCGGGTGAAGTGATTGAAAAAGCCCGCAGGCCTATCGTGCGAATGCTCGAACTCTCTAAGTAAACACCTATGCAGACACTCTACCGCTTCCTGATATTTTCATTCTTTCTTGCAATGCTGTCAATATCTCCGGTATTGATGGCCCAGGAAGTTCAGAATACAGTGAACCCTGACGGTTATAATGTTTTTTATTATCCAAACGACGTTAAATCGAGCGAAGGTAATTTCCGCAACGGCAAACCCGATGGTTACTGGAAGACCTATTACGAGAGCGGTGTGCTGAAATCGGAAGGCAACCGCAAAAACTATGAGCTCGACAGCCTTTGGAAATTTTACAACGATTCGTCAACGCTTATACTTACCATCAACTACGCCGGGGGAAAAAAGAACGGCCTGAAAACCACCTTCAGGCCGGGCGAAACCATGACCGAAATCTTTGTTGATGATGTAAAGCAAGGCAACACGTCCTATTATTATCCCGACGGAAAACTTAAACTCACCATTCCTTTCGTTGACGGGCTCGAGCAGGGCATAGCCAGGGAATATGCCCCTGATGGCACCGTTATCACTTACATGGAATACAAAAAAGGCTTCATGGTAAGCCGCGAGCGCATCAACCGTAAGGACAGGAACGGCCTGCGGCAGGGCCGGTGGAAAATATTCTTCCCTTCGGGATTGGTGCAGCTTGATGGCGTTTACCGCGATGATAAAAAGAACGGGTATTTCAAGGAATACGACGAAAACGGGCAGTTGCTCAGCGTGAAGAAATACGTGAACGATGTGGAGGAAAAAGAAGCGCCCGAACTGGCCAGCCTGAGCATCAAAACCGATTATTATCCAAGCGGAAAAGTGAAAACAGTGGCAAGTTACAACGGGGATGTGCCCCAGGGCGTTCGCCGAGAATATGACGAAACCGGCAAAATAACTTCCGGTTATGTTTTCCACAAAGGGAATATGGTTGGCGAAGGAATCATTGATGAAGAAGGCATTAAAGACGGCCCATGGAAAGAATTCTACGATGATGGTACTCTTCGCTCGGCAGGCACTTATGATAAAGGAAACCGTATTGGTGACTGGAAATTTTATTACGAAAACGGAAAAATTGAATCGCAGGGTAAATACAACAAGAAAGGCAATCCCGATGGCACCTGGCGCTGGTATTACGATGACGGAACCCTGCGTCGGGAGGAATCATACATTGCAGGCCTCGAAGAAGGCGAATACACCGAATTTGATGAAAAAGGCAAACTGATTGTGAAAGGCACCTATGTTGAAGGCCTCGAAGAAGGTGAATGGATTTACGACTTCGGCGATTATAAAGAACAGGGAACTTATAAAAGCGGCGCCCGCAATGGTAAATGGAAATCGTGGTACGCTGACGGCACCCTGCGCTTTGAAGGGCAGTACCTCGACGATAACTACAACGGCAAACAAACCTGGTACTGGCCCGACGGCAAACGTAAGGATGAAGGCAACTACCTGAACGGCAGCCGCGAAGGCGATTGGACCACTTACAATGAAGACGGTACGCCATTCCTCATCATTACCTATAAAAACGATGTGGAAAAGAAATACGACGGCGTGGTGATTAAACCGGCGTTTGAGGAATAATAATCAGCAAATTAATGAATTACAACAATTTTTCGGCTATTTTTTCCTGAAATTCCATCATCTAATGTAAAGAGATATTGACCAGAACTAAGTTTACCCACCCGATAAACTATATAATTGCTGTGTTCGCTTAGCGGAATTATCTCTATTATTTCACCCTGAATACTGGTAATTATCAGTTTCGCTGTCTCAACATCTTGTTGTAAATTATAACATATCCTGATCTCATCAGAAGCGGGATTAGGAAAAACGCTGGTTATTAAATTGCTTTGCGTTTCATTCATTTCTAGATCAGGCACTTCAAGGATTATTCCGTTTTCATTATATATAGAAATTCCGCTGTTGAAGCCTCCCATCCATTTATTATTGTTGTCATCGACACGAAGGATACGATTTGGCCCCCATAGTATTCCGGAATTGTAAAAATCAAACACCTGCCAGTTTTGGCCGTCAAATTTGCATAAGTTGTTTTGCCCGCTAATCATCCAAAGGTTACCATCCGAATCAAAATCAAGTGTAGGAACAAAATAATCAGGGAGTGGGCTATTATCAGGCGTAAAAACCTCCCAGTTCGTTCCGTCAAAGCGTTTTAAACCGTCAGAGGCTCCCATCCAAATATCGTTGCCTTTAAAGGTTAAATCCCAAATTTTATTTTCAATGATCGGAGAAGGCATATCAGTGTATAGGTGCCAATTTGAACCATCCCACTGAACTAATCCATTAGTTGTACCCGCCATTATATGACCATTTTGATCAAGAGATAACCTGTAAATCTCATCAACTGGGAAATTGTTATAATAGGGTGAATAATATGATGCGTTTACACCGTCATATTTTATCAAGCCAGGAAATGTTGCTATCCAAAGATTATTTTCTGCATCAACGCATATGCTTTTTGGGTAATTGGCGGAGAATAGCCCACTGTCGGGGATATGAATTCTGTGCCATGTTTCATTCTCAAAATAAGAAACCCCCTCCTGATGCCCGACAAATAACTTCCCTGTATTGTCTTTTGCATAACATTGGGCTGAGATATAGTAATTGCCTGGTTCGTCGTCTTTACAATAATTTGTGAATGAATTATTTAAAATTTTAGTCATGCCATAATAATTGGCGATCCAGGTTGCACCATCATCAGTATGTATAATGTCATATACTGCATTGCCCCGGAATGGGCATGCTGCAGTGTTCAGGTTAAACCAGTCAACTCCATTGTAATAGAATTTATCAAATCCTGCAATGTAAAGGCCATTATCCTCATCAACAGCAAGAGCCTGGATGTAAAATAAGGAATCAGCAGGAGCTTCAGGTGTAACAATGCTCCATTCCTGATCATTTTGAAAATAAATATCACCGGGATAGGTTCCAAGCCAGTAATTTCCATCCCTGGTAATATCGAAACAGGTCACAGTATTGAGCTGTCTTCCGGGAATCAATGAATCATAGTGATACCAGTCTTGAAAATCGGTAATGGTTAGTCCATTATTCAGTTGTCCTATCCAGGTTCTTCCATCCGCAAAAGTTTTCAATGAACAAATGGCTGCATTTTTTAGTGCCGAGTTTGTTGTATCATAACGCACTACGGTATCCCCTTCTAAAGCATAAAGCCAATAATTTGCAATTAGAACCCTTCCATTAGCATCAACAGCCATTTTAGAATTATATGACCCTGATATTCCTAAGGAATCGGTTAAATAAAATGTTATTGAAGTATTGGTAAATTTTACCAGATTATCTCTGATACTTGCCCAAACATTACCCTGATTATCACCGATTATTGCCTCTGCAATATTGTTGGGCAATGAAGAATTTGAAACATTATATGCAATCCAGTCATCCCCATCCTTACAGGCAATTCCAGCCCTCAGACTGGTAAGCCAGACCCGGCCATAGCTATCAAGGCACATATCACTTATTTCAGTGAACGGAATACCTGAATTTGCATGGTTGTAAAATGTTGTATCTGACGTTGTTTTGTCAATGCACATCAATCCGCCATTGGTAGCCAACCATATTTTTTGTCCGTCGGGAACAATTTTAAAAACATCACGGGTGTCATTGATAATTTTCCAGTTTGGCTGGGCTGACGAAATGATAGCTGCAAACAGAAAAATAGCCACATAACATAATCTTTTCATAACTAAGTATTTTAAAATTTCTCAAAGATAACAATTCCTTGAAATAAAATACTTTAAAAACTGTTTTTTACTTACTCAAAATTTTTTCCATACGTTTACTTGTTTTTTAAGATACATTAAAGAATATCTGGCGATTAAAGTTCGGCATCTTCATTACTTGATAAAATGCTAACTTAGCATGACGATTCAAATCAGCCATTTTTAAAATTAAACACCAAACATTTCTAAAGATGAAGAATGCCATACTTATAATTTGTTCATTTCTGATGGGTTTTTCTGCTATCAGCCAGGATATTCAGCCCATAAAACTCCTGCCTCCGCAACTCGACAAAGGCAAATCGCTGATGCAGGCGCTGCAGGACAGGCATTCCACCCGCGAATTTGCTGACAAGGAACTATCGCTTCAGGAACTATCAAACCTTCTTTGGGCTGCTAATGGCATTAACCGACAGGAGGCAAAAAAACGCACGGCCCCAACGGCGATGAACTGGCAGGATATTGATGTTTATGTTTTCCTGAAAGAAGGCATATTTTACTATGATGCCCTGGCTATGGAACTCAAGCCGCTGGTTCAAGGCGACAAGCGCTCCCTGGCAGGAACCCAGCCTTTCGTCGCCGGCGCCCCTGTAAACCTCGTGCTGGTTTCGGATTATGCCCGCATGGGAATGGCCAGGGAAGAAAGCAAACCGGCATATGCTTCGGCCGACGCGGCATTTGTTGGTGAGAACGTGTATCTTTTCTGCGCAGCATTTGATTTAAACTGTGTTTTGCGCGCTTCGATTGATAAAGACGCTATTGCCAAACTTCTTAACCTGCGCCCCGAACAGCATGCCGTGTTCGGAATAACGATCGGATTCCCGAAATAACACCGTAAAAGACATTCCATTATTTGAGGCCGGGATATTTTTTATTCCGGCTTTTTCATATGTAATATTTCTTATTAACTTTTCGGCAATAAATAGTTGTACCCTCACCAGGGTTTTACTGATTTGTCGGTTTTACTATTCAAGAATCTCAAATGGAACCATCATCCACGGGGAATAACAACGGACAGAATCCTCCTCCCAAAAAGAAAAAGAAACGCGGCTGCTGCTTCGGCTGCTCCGTAATCCTTATCCTGCTGCTTGTTGCTGTGCTTGGCGCTGCCGGCTACTTCATCTATAAAGGCATTCCCAAAAAGTCTGCAGTCGAAAAAGAGTACAATTCCATTCCTGATTATTACCAAAACCATTGATCATGAAACGGCTTCAATTCCTGGTATTTTTCTGGCTGTTGACCGTTGTTTCAATGGCACAGACCCCTCCTGTACGGTTGCACGTTCAGGCTTCGAAAGCCGAACTGGCCGGCGATGGCGATGATTACACAACCATTGTGGTAACGGCACGCGATCCCGAAGGAGAGATCATAACCACCATGAACGGTAAAGTGGGCTTGCTTTGCAGCTCGGGATTTCTTGATGAGACGGAACTGCAGATGACAAATGGCATAGCTTTTACCAGGTACACCGCTCCTATCTTCGGGCAGCCAATTAAAGCCGCCCAGCGCATGGTTTATTTTACAGTGAAATTCATGCGAAAATTCTTGTTAAGGAGTGGCGGCTCTACTGATCAGGCTGCAAACTCAAAACTGGCACAAAACATTGCTTTGGAAACCTTCAGGGAGATTAACCCGCTTACCCTCATGCCCAAAAAGGATGGCGACAACAATGTGTATTTCGTGGCTGAGATGAATGGCATTAAAGGTAAGGCGAAAGTGCTCATCCAAAAGGCAACCGAAGGCGGAAACAGTGCCCTGGTTCCGGGTTATTATTCAGGATATGACATCACCGGCCAGGCGCCTTTTGAATTGGTGCTCGAAGGCGGAGGTAAAGGCCAGATGACACAGGGCGGCACCGAAGCCTATTCGGTACTGTTTACCAGCGAGAAATCAGCAGAAATAAATTCATTGATGAAAAAGATGATGGGCGGAGGGGAGTGGATGAATCTTTATATGGGCGCCTCAGAACGCGACCAGCAATACATGGAAGGCTATGACATAAAGAAAAATGGTCTCCCTTCCATTTACCTGCCAATGCCCAACAATGGCATTTTCCTGTATGTTCCGCCTATTTTGCTCGAATACCAGGGCAGGCCGAAAGAAACACCGTCGGGCAGCATCGCAGGAACCACTGAAGAAGTTGAGAAAAAACCCCGCGTGTTTGTTACCATAGAACAAAATGAACTGATTGGTGACGGCCGGACTGTTACAAAAGCAATTTTCCATTATGAAGACGAAAACAAAATACCTGTTGCCGGCAAAAGCTTTAGCTGGAGCATCCCAAAAGAGATAAAGGTCATTTCGTCTCAAACGGTCACCGATGCATCAGGTAATGCGGTGGCGGTTATCCAGATGCCGCTCCTGAAAGCAAAAGAGGAAAAAAGGGGTGATATGTGGGGGCAAATTATTGACAATACCGCCCTTTACAGGATTACTACCAATTTCAGTACTCCAAAAAACCAAAACGAATCAGCCTATATAGATTTCTCGGTATACAAAACAATTGAAAAGAACCTAAGAATCCTGAAACCGGGTTTTGAAATAAAAGCGATTAAAGTATTGTTACCTCAGCTTGATGACTACAGGCTCGAAAGCAGTGCTTATGCCCTGATCGAAATGATGAATTCACCGTCAATTCCTGATAAGGCAGTCGTTAGTGATGCTGTGGTATTACTTGAACGGAAGAAATTCGATGAGGAATATTTTAACCGGAACTATGAATATTATTTCAAGAAGGACAGGAAAATGTTCATGACTATGCTCGATGATGCCAAAGGCGGATTTATGGCCCTTACTGATGCAAACGGTAATTTTAAGCTTGATGTGGGCGGGAAAAGCAGCAGGATCATTAAGGCAGAACCTCTCCAGGCAAAGTTGTCTGATTTAACCGGGAAACGCAAAGGGTCGCTTGCTAAAGCGCTTAAGAATTTTAAAGATGATGGTTTTACTAATCGCATGATTGGATCGCTGTTCAACATGGATAAAGAACTTTGCAGTTCAAAACATCAGCAGGCAATTTGCCTTGAAGAAAAACTGCACATTTTGGGTAACCTCATGACCAATCTGAATTCAGCCGCTCCAATGGTAAAAGAAACAACCGAGGGTGTGATTGACGGTTCGTGGGAACTTGTAAATTCAGTGGCTTTCTTTGTAAACGATAAGTTAAAGATTACCGAGAAACTTTCGGAGAAAACGGGGCTTACGGCGGTTCAGGATAAAGTACAGGGATATGGTGGCGAAAAGATCAAGAATTTCCTGAATACTTATGGTGGAGCAGATATTCAGGGAACGCTCAAATCAAAGATCTATAAAGAACTCTACAAGCGTATTTTCTCCCTGAGCGATAAAGGGAAAATCAAAGGAGTGGAATACTATTACAAAGGGATGGGAGAATCGGTTTACAATGGAATGGCAAAGATATTTGAAGATTTCCTTGAAAAGATCAGTAAGGCTCTCAGTGATATGATAACCAATAAAATTGCTGACCCTAAAGGATATGCAATCCAGTCGGTTGTTGATGGTTATTATACTAGTCTCCAACAATATATTACTGTTTACATGGCTGCTGATCCGCAGGAGATACATGCAGTTTACGATCGTTTGCAGCCAATGATCGTTGATAAGAGCACAGAAATGCGCGCTATGTATGCCGATGTCGGCAAAAAGCGTATGGATATGGGGTATTATAAAGCTGACAAAGACCTTCTGGCCGATCTTTCGAAGGCTGCCACAGTGATTGGCACCGTGCTGGTGACCCGCGATTATACCACAATGGTTGAAACGCTCGATAAAATTGAGAAATGCAGCAAAGCCCTTGACGGGATGATGGGTGCTTACAATGCCTGGGTTGAATACGGCAATTATTCAGCTTTGCTTAGCAATGTCAGTTTTTGTTTTCAACTTGCCGTGAATAGCATATCTGCCGGTACCATTGTTAAACCCGTGGCAGTAAAGTCTTCATTTACTTTTAATCTGTTTCCGGCAGCATTGGCAGTTGAATCCGGAAATGGGCCGGTGCCAGGCTTAACAAAGGTAACAGCAGCCTCATTAAAGGCATCACCAGGAAATATTCCCATCGGCAAACTAACAGTATTATATGACGGTTACGAACGATATGAATTATGGCTCAATTCGTATAGCAAAAAAATGTTCAGCCTGGCAGACAAAGAGCCGGCAACAATTGCCGGTCAAATGCAAAATGCAGCAACATATGATAATTACTTGATTGAAATGGCAGCATTGTCCGTCAGTTTAGCTGAAAACACCACTGAACCTTTACTGATTAATGCCTGGAATAGCAAACTCCCTGTATTGGAGAGCTCTGTTTCAGGACTGGTATTGAATGGGAGTAAATTGGCAAGTGCTGCAAAAACAATTCCTGATAACCCGGCAATTGTGCTGCCCGAAGCATCTTCAAGATCGAAACTGGCTTTTTATTGGGGAAACAGTAAATACATGATTATTGGGATCGCCTCATTAATAGCACTTATTGTCCTGGTTGCCTGGTTGTTGATACACAGGAAGAAACGTCGTGTAAAAAGTATTCATCAACCAACAATTGTCAATCAACCAATAATTTCAATGCCTCCACCAACTCAGAGGCAAGGTCAAACTTTACATAAACCAGAACTGTCTTCTGGTCAAGCCGTGTCTCCGAAATTCTGTCCGCAATGCGGGGCAGCCTTTACACCGGGTAAGAAGTTTTGCGGCAAATGCGGGTACCAACCTAAATAATACGCAACTATGAAATATTGTAATCAATGTGGGAACCCGCTTAAATCCAATGCCCGCTTCTGTGGCAGCTGCGGAGCAACCATTAATCAGTTTCCTGAAAGTCAAAACAATTATTCGCCGGAGTCTGGGACTTTTGCTGCCAGCTTTACAACGGATTCCTTCGTCATGAAAAATTCCCAGCGCCGGATTGTGCGGCTCTGGATCATCCTGATGTTTGTGTTCATCTTTCTTATTTTCCTGCCTTCCATCATCGGTCTCGATGGCATGGACGGCGGTTTTGCCCTGGGATTTGTATCTTTCTTTATGGTGATCATGAGCCTTGTAGTAATCCTGATTTACCGCTCAAGGGCAAAACAACTCGACAGGATTCTTGCAGGCGAAGGACGGCTGGCTGTATGGAAGTATGCCCCTGATGAATGGGAACGATTCATTAATATTGATTTTGAAGAGGAGAAAAAAACCAAGAAGTTCCTGTTTTTCCTTATTTCGGGAATCTGCGTGGTGGTAGGTATCATTCTCCTGCTGGTGGTGAAGGATATCCTTATCTTTTTCATTTCGCTGGCCATAATACCGGTTGTAGCCATACCCGCTTTCCTGGCGCCACGGGCCCGTTATAGCAAGTTAAAAAACTCCGAAGCCAAGGTGCTCATTTCAGAGAAAGGAGTCATCGTGGGCCGCATGTTCCACCTTTGGGTGAAACTCGGCGCCCGCCTCGACCAGGTTGTGCTGGTAACCAATGAATACCCGCCAATTCTTGAGTTTCACTATTCCATGCCAACACGCAACGGGCGGCAGGAAGAAGTTGCCCGTGTTCCTGTACCGGCAGGAAAAATGGATGAGGCGGAACGGGTGGGGGAATATCTGACGAAAATGCTTGGGTGAAACCAACCAGATTTAAGAAACCATTAAAACAAGTGGCGGTTTTTCTATTTTTGCGTTAATACCGTTAGGCTCATTCATTAAGTTGTTTTAAATCAAGCGAATCCGAGTAACTTAATATTTCAGGCTCATAAAAAAGTCCATATTCTACACATATTATCATGAAACCAAGAAATATCCTGATTCTACTTTATTTATTCCTGTCATATAGAATCGTCCTGGCTCAGGGAGAATTTAAACCTGCCTATATAATTGTCAATCAATTTGATACAATAAAAGGAGTTGGCAACATGAGCAAAAACCAAGAGTATTGTTGGTTCAAAAAATCAGGAGTTGATGATGTTACTACATATCTACCCAACGAAATTGACGCATTCAGAATAGTAGGCGGAAAATATTTTGTTTCGCGAAAAATTGAGGAATCGGATGGAAAATTTGTTTTTCAAAAATGGTATTTCCTTGAAGTTCTTGTAGACGGCGAAATTGATCTGTTTTCTATTCAGCAATCAATAAGGTTCTTCATTGAAAAAGAGAATAAAGGTCTGGTCGAATTGAAAGATGAAACAAAAAATCTGAAGAATCGCAGTGGCATGAGTTATTCGGTCAGGAATAACAAATACATAGGTTTCCTTAAGCTCTATATGTCGGAAGCGCCCAATCTTTCTCCGAGAATTGAACAAATGGACTATTTAAATCAAAGAGATTTGGTTAAGCTATCGGTTGATTACCACAATGCTGTTTGCAGCAAAGATGATTGTATTAATTATACAAAAAACTTGCCGAATACTGAATATAAACTTGAAGTTCTTTCGGGAATAACACGTTATAATTCATTTTATAGTCCGCAAATAGGTATTTTGGTCCATATAGGATGCCCTTTCATAAATGAGAATCTGTTTGTTAAGACAGGAATCATTTATTCAGAAAGGCCTTTTTACCTGAGGCAAATCTATAATATTGGATCAAATCCCGATCTTACAGAACATGAATACAGAATTAAATTCCCTTTTAGTTTGCAGTATGTTTTCGGTAAGAAACATTTCAAACCTACCATAGCTTTTGGTTTGCCCGCCGGAATACCAATAACTTCTGTTCAGGGAGGTTTTATTTACTCTATTACCAATAGAATTGAGATTTGCTGTAGTGCGTCCATTGATGGATTATTTCATACTGCTTATTATTCAGCTGAGGAGACTTTTAATAACAAGTTGGGCCATTCACTAAATTTTGGTTTAATGTATAAGTTCAAATAATCTGAAAAAATTAAAAGAGAAGCTGTCGTTTGTGTGACAACTCCTCTTTTACCTCATCATCCATTTCACGAATTTTTCAACTGCATCACGCGCCGGTGAATGCTCGATAGATAGTTGATCAAAGTGATGTACCGGTTGGCTGCCGGTGCAATAAGCACTTTGCCTGTGCCTGTAAAAGTGTTCACTATACCTTCACCCGAAATCATCGAACCGAAAATGCCTTTGCTTGCTTTGGCAACCGTGAGTTGTACACTGGCCTGGCGGGCAACGGCTATGGAACCGTCAACCACAAGTTTACCGTTATTAAGCTCTATTGTTTCGAGCGGTCCGTTCGAAAGGATGACCAGTTTTCCGTATCCGTTCACCTTGGTCTGGAAGAAACCTTCGCCTGAAAACAATCCCGACATGGATTTGTTGGTGAATGATCCTATTTCAATCCCCATTTCAGAAGCATAATAAGCGCCTTTGTCAAGAATCCATTCGTCGCCTTTGAGCTCCATGATGGTGAAATTACCGAAAGTAGGTTCAAACCAAACGGTTCCTGTCCCGCGGATGACAGGTTTCACGGCAGCTTCGCGTGTGACCATCGATTTGAGGAAACCTCCTGCCGAGGGCAGGTTTGCTTCCATTTCGAGGTTCCCTTGCATATAATACATTCCGCCCGATTCGTATCGTATGGCGCTGTTCGACAGTTCGGCCTTCAGGAATTTAAGTGTTTCTTTTTCAACGATTTCATAATTGATCGGGCCCATCTGAGTCTGTGGTTGAGGAGGTGGCGCCTGTGGCTGGGGTGGCGGGGGCGGCGGCTGCAGGTTGTCGCCGGCGTTGCGAAACGTGTCATAGCGCTCGTCGGGCTTGGCGGCCGCCGGCTGCGTCCAGCCGATCAGCCCGGCGCAGAGCACCGGCAGCAGGCCGCTCAAGAC